>NZ_JBHJTJ010000001.1:0-481778 GCF_042267765.1 Gottfriedia sp. NPDC056225
TCGTAAACCTATTAAAATCCTTCTTCCACTAACCTGCCATTTTGTTGAATAAAAAAAGCCGCATATAAGCAGCTCGTGTTCTTCAACTATTGCATGCGTTAGTTGAATAAGGAAATTCAGTTTATTTCTATTTTTAAATTGCAACTTTGTTCACCCACTCTGTACGACGCTTCGTTCTTTACACGCGGACGAGTGCAGTGAGGAGCGCGTTTATTTCGCGGCCATGGCCTTTGCGAAATCTTCGTCGTTGTAGCGGACGTGTACGATCTTATGATCGTCATTGACGTTAAATCGTCCAGTTACCTCAATTGTCTGGTCATCCTTGCCGCTCTTTTTGGCAACAAATGTGACGGTATAATCATACGCGCCTTTTTCGCCTTTCACCGCATTCACTTTCGCATCCTTGTATGCTAAGGTGAACCCGTTTTTGTGCGCTTCAAATGTGAAGCGAAGTGCATACGCCGAAACAAACGATTCGAACGATGCATCCGTGAAATACTTCTTGAACTCTTTATTCGTGTAGGCTTCGATACCAGCAGGCGGATTCGGTGATTCAAGTGCCTTCTTCAAATCAGCATCTGGACCGGTCACCTGTTTTTCTAACACCGTTTTGATCATCGCAATGTTCGGATCAACCTGTTTCTTTTTCGATGTGTTACCTGATGTACAACCTGCTAAAGCTAATATGCCAACTAACAAGATACTCAGTAAAATTCGACTTTTTTTCATCGCTATACTCTCTCCCTTCGCTATGCTCGCTCGCTCCGCTCTTCGTTTCATTCCTTCGTCATTCCACTCTGTTTTCACGGGCGGACGAAGCGAAGCAAGGAGCACGTCGAGGAGTACTTTCCAATATTTTCTAGTTACTTATAGTATTCGTCCTTTTGCTCATTAATCCCTTCTTCGCTACACTCGGCACA
Organism: Gottfriedia sp. NPDC056225; assembly: GCF_042267765.1. Classification (NCBI taxonomy): domain Bacteria; kingdom Bacillati; phylum Bacillota; class Bacilli; order Caryophanales; family Bacillaceae; genus Gottfriedia; species Gottfriedia sp. NPDC056225. The sequence goes on from NZ_JBHJTJ010000001.1 coordinate 921, forward strand.
TAGGATTTTAGATAATCCTTATTCAACTAAACTGCCATTATGTTGAATAAGATAAAGCGATCTTCTATTGAAGTATCTCAATACGTTAGTTCTATAGGGATGTTTTAATTAAATGTGATTAAATTTATGTTATATGAAAATGTTTTGTAAACTGAATATGATTAATCACCAAAGATTGCCCAAAGTCCAAAAGAAAAAATTTCTAATAGATAGGGGAAAATGTAGGGGAAGCTGACAAATAAAATAAATAAAGAAATTGCAGTTCGTTTTTTCCCGATTACTAAGAACCAAATAATGAACCCCAAATAGACAAAGGAATGGAGAAAATAGATATAAAAAAAGCGAGTGAATATTTCAATAAAAGATCCTATCCCAATTCCAGCCCAAATGCTTCCTTTACCCTTTTCCTTAACTTTTTTCATTCGGTTCATTCACATCATAACCCCCAACGAAATAGTTTGAGTCTCACTTTCAAACTGATGGTATTAAACACTATATGTATGGGTGTATTGTTTAGACTATTAGCCAACTAAAACAACTCCTCAGCAATTATGAGTTTTTTTCTAATGTTTTCTGTTACCCTCTCTTCTTTTCATGTTTATTAATAAACTAAAACTGTCATTTAGTCTAAAAAAAACACCAAAGTAGTCAATTGTTGAGCTAAGGCATCAGTTAGTTACATAAGAACTTTTACATTTGTTAATTTAAAATAACCTCTAAACCATCTTGCAAATGATAAAAAGTATTAAATAAAAGGTAGCATATTTTATGATTTATCCCTTTGTCCATTCGTTATTTTTAAACGATAAGAACCTCACAACGAATGTTGTGAGGTTTAGCTATTCATGTGTGCTTTTTTTGTAATCGAGATTACCAGAAGATAAGGGGAATTTACATTCGATCAACATTCAAGATGTGCACCTTGAAATGTGGTTTGATGTTCATTTTAGGATAGTCCGTTTCCCAATTTAAATTTCCCCAAATTTTCGGGTGAAACGCCTTAATTCGTTCACCGACTCCATTTAAATCGCAATTTGCTTTTTGCGTTGTCTGAATCGTCTCCAATGCTTTTTTGTCTAATTGTTTACCTAGTTCTTTTTCGATTTTATTCACATATTTTGCATCAAGTTGATGATATGCATTACCTAAATCGAATGCATTAATCTCTAAGTCAACATTGATTTTCACCTTTGGTGGTTTTTTTGATTGTGGGATCACACGAATACTTGAAGTGATTTTTTTTACTGAAAAGCTATAACTATGATAAGCGTTCTTTTCCTCGCTAATTTCCTCTAATTTGCCACTATATCGTTGTCTTCCTTTTTCTTTCCCATTTAGTAACATCGTCATACGCAATTGTTCTTTATTGAGTTCTACATCCGTATTTTTTCCATGGCTAAATAATAGAGCACCATCTAATTCTGTACCTTGCTCTTTTTGTTTCATAACGGGAATCGCAAGATTTGCTAGTTGTTCCTCTTTCGATTGGATGAATTGCATCATCGACACACTAGGAATGATACTATTCTTATCTAATGCCATATTAAAGCCATAAAACATATCAGCGAAATCTCCATTCTGTGTCGCAGTTATCTTTAAAAGTGTTGCTAAGTCCCCTTTGAATAGCACAACTGGTGTGTTAATAGACGAATACGGTGCATGGAGTAAAAAATTAAGTTGCGAAATTGGATCGTGTTTCACAAACGATTCACTCATCAAATAAATCCCTGTGCTGATCCCTAAAAAAGGAGCTTGATCGATATACTGTCCTTGGCTAATTGCTTCAACAACATTAGGTCCTTTTAATTCAACCGTCTCAGAAACCGGTTCACCTGAACCTGGACCCGTACTTTTTATGTTTGTGATGACATAATCTAATTCGACTTCACGATTGTTTTCATTCCAATCGAGTCCTGCTATATTGACAAATTGTAATTTTCTTAACGGTAAACGATCCCAACAACCTGTTAAAAGTGGCAACAACAAAAGTAAAATGGCAACTTTCCTCATCCTTTCACCACCTTTTCACGTAGAATCGAACCAAGCAAAAGAACGGTTGGCACCACGACAATCATGATGAAAGAAATAACATTGTGAACTTCGGAATAGCGAATAATTCTTTGTCGATCAGTGCAAAAGCAAGCTATGACAATGCCAATACCGGCAATCAACCAAACCAATAAAGAATGACGATTGATTTCATTTTTTCGTATACTTGCAACATAACGCGCGGACATATACAAATACACATAGACGGTTGCTGTAGTAACAGATAACCAAATTGTGATAAAGACGATATCTAAACTTTGCACAACAGGCCATCTGAATTTACGAAGGATGAACACCATCGGTTCTGTGATGGTATCCAATTGTGTTTCGCTAAAATTATAGGTGACGATGATGGCCACCAACGCATAAAAGAACGTCGTGATTCCGTTTGCTAAAGACATTGCAAATAAGATCTCAATCTTTTTTTTACACTGTACAAATGGAAAAACATATAGAAGTAATTCGAATCCAGTATACGCCCAAAATGTTGGAATCGAGTCCTTTAAGACCGCCACGATTCCATGTGTGCCAATCGGTAATAAGTGAAGCCAGCTCCCTTTCCCCATACCACTTATGAAGATAATCGCCGCACAAATAACAAACAATGTGAGGACGGATTGTGAGACAGTCGAAATACTCCTTAGCGAAGAAGATGCGGTATAGGCTGCCATCATAAACGATAAACAGACAATAACACTCCAAGGTGTTTCATACCACACCCATCTATGAAGGATATCCGTATAAGAAATCACAACAATGATACAATTTTGTGCGCAAAAAAGGGCAAGCAAAAAGTTTAATATCACACCAATTGGTCTTCCAACAATCTGATAGAGATACTGCTGAAATGTTAATGTAGGATAACGCTTACCAAGTTGATAAATCAAAAGAATTACTACTTGTGCGAAGACACCTCCAGCCAAAACAGACATCCATGCATCATATCCTGCATGACGAGATTCTGCATATGGTATCGACAAAACGTGTGCGCCAATTTGCGTTGTAATCACAAGGCAAATCAATTGGTTAATTGAAATCTTCTTGAGATGTATCATCGTCAACTACCCCTTTGGATCATCTAGTCTCGTCATATCTTTTGCGACACTTTCGATTGGTCGCTTTTTTAGACGTTTGATTGGTGCTCGAAACAAGGTATCTTTTAACGCATCTTTTGTAAACCACGCATAAAAATAAGGAATACCCAACGTGTGAATCCTTGCTAAATGTGTTAATAACAAAAAGAAACTGATCTCTAATCCAATCAATCCAAAAATAGAAGACATCACTAAGAAAAGATACGTTATGATTCGCGCGACATTACTCATTTCGTACGAAGGAATAATAAAGGAAGATACACCCGTTAGCGCAGTAACAACGACCATCATATTTGAAATCAGATTCGTTTGAACAACGACTGTACCAATGACAATTCCACCAACCACCCCAATTGTTTGACCGATTGGGCTAGGTAAACGAACGGCCGATTCGCGTAAGATTTCAAGCGTAATAAGCATGATTAACGCTTCTAAAATCGGAGGTAAAGCAACCAATTGCATTGAACTTTTGAGTGACAAGGCAATTTCAAATGGAATAACTCGTGGATCGAATGTTACGAGCGCTACATACAATCCTGGTAATGAAATAGCAAAGATGAAACAAACAATCCGTAGGAAACGGAATGTACTTCCGACGATCCAACCAACCTGATAATCATCTGGTGTTTGAAAAAAGGACCAAAATGAAACCGGAAGGATCACACTTTCCGGTGATCCATCTGTTAAAATGACCATTTTCCCATCCATTAGATACGATCGGATTCGGTCTGTCCGTTCAGAGATGAGAAATTTCGGAAATAGTGAAAATTTATCTTCACTTATTAATTCCTCTATAAAACCAGGTGACTCGACATAATCGATCTCAATACTTGCGATTTTTTTCTCCAATTCCATTAAGACCACTTCGTTCGCTAATGAATGCAAGTATAAAATAGCCACTTTTGTATTTGAACGACGCCCAACTATGTAACTTTTTACGATCAGATCTGGTGTTTCCGCTAATTTGCGTAACATGTTTACATTTGTATCGATATTTTCATTTAGTGCTTTATGAGAACCACGTAACACACGTTCATTCATTGGAATGGTAACGGTACGTTCATTTGTTAGTTCAGTGTCTAATAGATAACAGATTGGTTCTCCATTTTTTTGAACCACTGTTTTTCCTGCGACTAGTGCTTTTGATACGTCAGCTAACATTTCAGTTTCTTGATAATTAAGAATGTTTACCGCTTCACGAACGCTCGTGTACTGGTTATGAAGTAACGGGCGGATGATGTGTTCTTGCACGACAGTTGCGTCAATCATCGTATCTAAGTAGTAAAGACGGTACCATTCTTCCCCAACTCGAACATCACTTGTTTTAAAATCGGAGGTATGACGTAACATCTCTCTGAATTTTTTTTCGTTTAAATCTAGAAACGATTCCGTTTTCATGAAGAACCTCCTACTCAAAAGTTATGTTTAGTTTCCCATTCACTTGGATAAAAATACCATAATAAAATTAGATTATACCGTTCATCAAAAAAATGACCCATCTCACGAAGACCGTGAGATAGGTTTTGTTTTTCACAAACGAACACGTAACGGTGCTGGTTCAATTAACCGAAGCGCTTTTGCGTTGACGTTTGAACTACTTGCAGTAAATTTGGATTGTTAGCTAACGATTTTCCGTACGAAGGGAAATCATATCCGTTAGCTTCGGTGTCCCTCTTCCATACGGTCTGGATAACATTTTTTTAAAACATCAAGCATGACATGTACAGCCGGCGATGCACTTGGTGAAGCCCCCAGGAGTACTGCAACCGAACCATCGCTTGCTATGACGACTTCTGTGGTAAAAAAGCCATAATAAAATTATTTGTGGCAAAGAGGGATATGAGGTCAAAAAAAGGCAGCTTTTCGAAAGAATGCTACCTTTTTATAGGATGGGGACCGACTAAAAGTAGAATTCACTTACTAGCTTGTTCAAGAATAAAAATCAAAAATTTATCCCATCCCGTAACCAATAAATTACGTTAAGATTGTATTTTCTTCTTTGAATAGTACTATTTCAAATCAACATATGCCTTTATTTCTGCGAGTTTTTATTAAAGCAAAAGTCTGCCAAATTGGCAGACTTTTAATATAAAGTAATATTCACTTAATAATAAGTACGAAATAAGTTATTAATAAAAAAAGGTATACCCACACGGTATACCTTTTTTTACTTATAAATTGTCTATATAGATTAGGCATCATAAGGTTGCCAAACGGCAAATTTATGATACTAATGACAAAAACATAAAAAAACCACCAAACAGTATGTATTGGTGGAGACGGTGGGAGTCGAACCCACGTCCAAGAATATCGGCACTTAAGCTTCTACGAGCGTAGTCACTGTATTAGTAATTCGCATACCATTCGGCCCAATGACAGGCTTCCTGATAGCTAGTCTGATTAATCTCTTCCATTCCCCTCAGACGGCGAAGTCCGGCGTAGCCCACTAATGAGTGAACCCCTCTAAGCTATGCACATGGGCGATACATAGGAGGAGCCTTTAGTGCAATTAAGCAGCTAAAGAGAAATTGTTGTTTTTGCCAGTTATTGGCTTTTGCGTTTTAACGAGGCCGACCCCTCGACTCGCGACTTAAGCTCGAACTACCCCTGTCGAATCCGTAACGCCCCCATATAAAATGCTCACAAAACTTATTTCAGTTCTGTTCGCTATGAGTGACTTACGAAGCATAAAGCAAAGGCTTCATAATCTATAAAATCTGCACATCGTGCTAAATTTTTGTTGGTGATTAACTTACAAACTTATTATAGCATATCCATCTGAAGTTGCAATTAACAATTGTTTCTAAAGAAAAACTAAAATTCCAATGCTTCAACATTTATCCAATTAGATTCTTTGACGATCTCTGAATGCACGTTCTACTTCACGTTTTGCTTCTTTTTTCTTTAAATCATCACGTTTATCATATTGTTTCTTCCCTTTACCTAATCCAAGTAATAACTTAGCATAACCATTTTTTAAATAGATTTTTAAGGGTACTAAAGTATAACCAGTTTCTTTTGTATAACCGATTAACTTCACAATTTCTCTATTATGTAGTAATAATTTTCGAGTGCGTAATGGCTCGTGATTATAGCGATTACCTTGTTCATATGGACTTATATGCATATTATGAAGCCATACTTCTCCGCCTTGAACGCGAGCAAATGAATCCTTTAAATTAGCTTTTCCAGCACGCAACGATTTTATTTCAGTACCTTGTAATACGATACCTGTTTCATACGTTTCTTCAATAAAGTAATCATGATACGCTTTTTTATTTTGAGCAATTACTTTCCCTTCACCTTTTGGCATAATTAACACCTCTCTATCTTTACTTATTTTACCATAATTTGAACTAAAATAGTCAATAAAGCAGTGGACAAGATGTCCACTGCCGTTGGGTTTTTATCGTTTTTTATTACCTTTTGCTACTTTTTCATAAAAGGGTTTGTTCTTTTTGCTCTTACTTTTACTTTTCGTTGGATTAAAACGATCGTCACGTTTATTTCTCGACGATTTTCCGTTACGACCACTATCTTTATCGTCAACTCGAGTTGAGCTATCTCCTCTAGGTGAACTATCTCCTCGTCTTCCACGAGAACGACCACTGCTAGAGCTATCTCCATTTCGATCTGATGAACCTCTTCCGCGTCCGCCTCGTCCTCTGCCGCCACCAGAGCCACCACCAAGATTAACTGGTCCTCTACCGCCGCTTCTACGAGGTTTATTCGATTTCATGCCAACAATCTCAAAATCGATTGCTCGTTCTTCTTTATTAACATTCACTACGCGAACAGCTACTTCATCACCGATTCTGAATACTTTCCCTGTTCTTTCACCAATCATCGCGTACGAACGCTCGTCATAGTTATAGTAGTCATCGGATAAATCAGCAACTCGAACTAATCCTTCGATCGTATTTGGAAGCTCAATAAACATACCGAAATTTGTTACAGAGCTAATAATCCCTTCATACTCTTCGCCAACTTTATCAAGCATGTATTCTGCTTTTTTCAAGTCATCCGTTTCTCTTTCTGCTTCAACTGAACGACGTTCCATATTAGAAGTATGCTCAGCTATTGCAGGTAATTTATCATCCCATTCACGCTTTGTCTCACTATCCATTTTTCCTTCGATTAAATATTTGCGAATTAATCGATGGACAATTAAGTCCGGATAACGACGAATCGGCGATGTGAAATGAGTATAATACTCCGCTGCTAAACCAAAGTGGCCAAGATTGTCAGCCTCATACTTAGCTTGTTTCATTGAGCGAAGCATAACTGTTGAGATAACAGTTTCCTCCGGTTGCCCATGAACCATATCAAGAACTTGTTGCAACGCTCTCGGGTGAATTTCGTTACCAGCTCCTTTTACTGTATAACCAAATGATGCGATAAATTCAAAGAATCGTTGAAGTTTCTCTTCTTTCGGGTCCTCATGCACTCGATACATAAACGGTACATTTAGCCAGTGAAAATGCTCAGCAATTGTTTCATTTGCTACAAGCATAAATTCTTCAATCAGTTTCTCTGCAGTTGAGCGCTCGCGTATTACGACTTCAGTTGGATGACCATCTTCATCAACGAGAACTTTTGCTTCTTTAAAATCAAAATCGATTGCGCCGCGTGTCATACGTCTACTACGCAAAATTTTTGCTAGCTTAGCCATTTCTTCAAACATCGGCACTAACGGTTCGTAGCGATCACGTAAATCAGTATCTTGTTCATCTAATATTTTATTAACATCGCTATATGTCATTCGTTCAGTTGTTTTAATGATACTTTCAAAAATTTCGTGTTTAACAACTTCACCTTTTTGATCGATTTCCATTTCACATGAAAGGGTAAATCGATTTACTTTAGGATTTAATGAACAAATTCCATTAGACAAACGATGTGGAATCATCGGAATAACTCGGTCAACTAAGTAAATACTTGTTCCTCGGTCATATGCTTCTTGATCAATTGGAGAACTATCAGTCACATAATATGAAACGTCTGCAATATGTACACCTAGTTTATAATGACCATTTTCAAGCGCTGTAACGGTAACGGCATCGTCTAAATCCTTCGCATCCGATCCATCAATCGTTACAATCTGTTCATCGCGAAGATCACGACGAGTACCAATAGCTGACTCATCAATCTCATCAGGGACAGCATTTGCTTGATCCATTACTTCTTTAGGGAATTCTTGTGGCAAATCGAATTTATGAATTACTGATAATATATCAACACCAGGATCATTTTTATGTCCTAAAATTTGAACAACAATACCCTCTGCGTTTTTCCCATTCTCAGGAAACTGAGTAAGTTCTACAACAACCTTGTGGCCCTCCACAGCCCCTTGAGAATTACTTCTTGTAATAAAAATATCGCTTCCAAATCGCTTATCATCAGGAATTACGAAACCGAAACTTTTCTGTGCTTGGTAAGTACCAACCATTTTTGTTTGGCCACGTTCTATAATTTTTACAATTGTTCCTTCTCTACGCGCATCACTTTTCTCTTTTGTAATACGAGCGAGAACGATATCTCCATGCAGGGCACCATTTAAGTCTGATGGTGGAATAAATACATCTTCTGCTCCAGTTTCTTCTGGAATGACGAAAGCAAAGCCTTTAGCATGGCCTGTCAATTTACCTCGTACTAAATTTGATTGGTCAGGTAAGCTATATTTATTATTTCGAGAACGTACAATATAACCCTCGTCCTCTAAAATGACGAGCGTTTTTACTACTTCTCGGAAGTCATTTGCTTCTGTTAACCCCATAGCCTCTTCTATACCTTGTATATTTAAAGGCTTATAGTCAGCGTTTTTCATTAGTTCCAATAATTTTTCTTTCCATTGCTGATTCATACTTTTCCCTCCTTTTTCGTTTAAAGGGTATTTAGTTTAAGTTTGTCCAGAAAGATATCATTCTACCATTCCAATTCATTTAAAAATGCTAGTACATCTTCATGTAACAAGTCTTTCTCTTGTCCAAGCGTTATAACATGGGTAGAGTTTTCATACCATTTTAATTTTTTCTGATCAGATTGTACTTCATTGTAAATTATGTTTGCACTGTCTGTATTAATCATTTCGTCTACAGTAGATTGTACGACAAATGTAGGTGCATAAACCGTATCAACATTTTCGCGAACTTCTTTAATTAAACCTTGAAGTGCTCTTAATGTATTCATCGGAGTTTTTTTAAACTCTTCCATTTCTACTTCAATTTGTTCAGGGGATTTCCCTTCACGTTTTTTAAACTCTCTTGTATATGCTAAAACACCTTCATACATAATTTCTTCGCTTTTTATGTACATTGGTGAACACATCGTAACAATCCCATTCAACGGAACCGTATAGCCTAGTTTTAATGCAAAAACTCCACCTAATGATAATCCTACTGCCGCTATCTTTTGATGGCCTTTATCCTTTAAGAATTGGTAAGCATCCATTACATCTTTCCACCAGTCTTCAGGACCTGTATGAACAAGCTCATCCGGTGGTACACCATGTCCTTTATAATGTGGTGCATGACAAGTATATCCTTGTTTTTCTAAAAAACGTCCAAGCATACGAACATCTGCTGAATGTCCTGTAAATCCATGTAATAATAAAACTGCTCGATCTCCACCTTCAAATGTAAATGGTTTCGGCATTGTTACTCTCATATATACTCACTCCAAAACTTTTCTATCCATTTTTCTTTTGTTACTTCATATTTTACCTTTAACCGTTTAATTCAATATTAAATAATCAATAATAAGAATTAACTAATTTTACGTAAAGAAATTGTCATTTTATTTTACCTTTCAATTCAATTATTTACCAATAAACAGTTTTTTTAAATAACTTGTTATGATTTAATAAAAGGTGTGGTAATAATAATGTTGGTAATTTAAACAACTTAAGGAGGATACGTTATGTTTAATAATGTTGAAGAATTTATTACTGAATGGAAACTAGAAGAAGAAAACACAATCAAATTACTTAATGCTATGACAGATGAATCTCTTGATCAAGCAATTGGTGATGATTTTAGTTCTTTAGGAGAATTAGCTTGGCATATTACAACAGCAATTAAAGCAATCATATCACAATCAGGTTTACAATTCGAAGCATCTACGAATAAAGAAGATATGCCTGGAACAGCGAAAGAATTAGCAGAAAAATACGCTGAAGTAAGTAAAGCTATGATTGAAGCAGCACAAAATGAATGGAAAGAAAATGATCTAAAACAAATTATTAACGCATTTGGATTCCTTGAAATGCCGATTCATGCATTACTACGTATGGCAATTCAACACCAAACTCACCACCGTGGACAAATGACTGTATTAATGAGACAAGCTGGACTAGCTGTGCCTGGAATGTATGGTCCGAGTAAAGAAGAATGGGCTGCAATGAGAGGCTAATTTTTTTGGAAAATCGAGACAACCTATTTAACGGTTGTCTTTTTTCGTGCTTTTAATTGATATGTGGATAAGTAGCTGCTTCCCCTTGAAATTCTGAGGAATTATTAAAAGAAATACGAACAGATTATGTCTTTTGTTGATAAAGTTGTGAACTTTATTGATATATACACTTTTTTTGTTGATAAACAGCCGAAATTTGTTGATATAACTCTAATTTTTATTGATAAACCGTTTAGCCTTATATAGTGGCGCCTGTTTTGCCTAAAAATTTATAGAAAAACACAAAAAGCCCGCTAGGAACCCAAACTTCCTCGCGAGCTATCATCAATTTTGGGACAACTTCCTACTCCTAGTCATTAAGAAAAATATCTTCTTGCTTAAGAGAAGTAATTTTCCCTGTTTTTGCATCAATATCCATAGAATGATTAATATGGTCCTTCATTACTTCAACACTGTAATGGTATTCATTATCGTCCTTTTCCTTTTCAATCTCAGTAATCGTACCATTGTTTACTTGGTCTAATGCAATATCTTTTGCCTGTGAAAGTGTAATAACAAATTCATTTTTATATAATAGATTTAGCGCTTGATCGTCTAAAAGGTCTCGGTCTTTTTCTTCTTTTTTAATTTTTGCATTTTTTGCATTTACAATTAGCGTTTTTTTATGATTTTTCTCAAATACTTCAACTTCATATGTAGATTTATTTTCTTTATCAATACTTGTTACTACTTTATTTGGATCTTTTTCAATTTTGGATACTACTTCTTCTTTTGAAAGATTAGGGCGATTAGGATTATGACTACTACAACCACTTGCAAATAATCCAACTGCTAATACTAAAATCGTTGTTTTACTGTATATTTTCTTCATTCTTTTCACCTATTTTTTCTACGTATTTGTTGTTAAGTATTTACTAACTATAAGCTTCGTATTACAAAAACAAATCCCATTTAGACTAACTTCAGTATAATAAAAAAGGCACCCCTACAGGTGTCCGATTTATTACAATTTTAGTAAAAATAAAAAAGCCACCCCTCTAGGCAGCTTGTTTATTACAGTTTAAAATATGTTACAGCAATTGTTAGAATGAAGAATAAAACTGCTACAACAACTGTTATTCGTTGTAAAACTAACTCAAAACCACGAGCCTTTTGCTTGCCAAACAGTTGCTCAGCACCACCAGATATCGCACCTGATAAGCCGTTACTTTTACTAGATTGAAGCAGAACAAGAACAATCATAAGTACTGAAACAATAATTAATAGTACAGATAAAAACGTATGCATTTCTTCACCTCCACAGTAAAATACTGTTACTTCCTATTCTACTATGAAGAATACTATACTTCAATATGTGAGTACAATACTTATTTATTGATTTATTATAGTTTCTTCTATCCAAGTTTTCACATCATGATGAACTTCATCTTTATTGATTTCATGAAGCATCTCATGGCGACCTTCTTCATATAATTTTAATTTTACATTTGTACATCCATTATCTTTATAAAGCTGATAGACCTTCTTTACACCAACGCCATTTTGACCAACTGGATCTTTATCTCCTGAAAAAATATAGATTGGAAGAGAAGTCGGTGTCTTCTTTATTTCTGCTTTACGATGTATCGTTCCAATGCCTCTTAACAGTTCACGGTAAAAGCTGGAAGAACAGATAAAACCACAAAACGGATCTTTTAAATATCGTTCAATCTCGGCTTCATCTCTAGTTAACCAATCATATCTCGTTTTTGGAAATTTAAAATGATTATTGAAGTTCCCAAAAGTTAAAAAATCTAATACTTTACTCCTCTTGCTAGCACCAATTAAAAATGCTTCAGCACTCGAAACAAAGACCCCTAATTTTCTTAACATGCCTGGATCGCATCCAGTTCCAGAAATAATTAGGCCATCATATAAGTTTCCTTTTAATTGAACAACTCTTCTACTTAAATAAGAGCCCATACTATGTCCAAATAATATCAATGGAATATCCTTTAGTTCTTTTCTAATCATCTTACTAATAAAAATGATATCCTTAGCTACTTCTTCCCAACCGATTTCTTCACCAAAAAAACCAAGATCATCTTCAATTACAGCAGTTTTCCCATGACCCCTCTGATCATGAATAAAGACTGCAAATTGATTATGAACTAAATATTCAATAAATTTCTCGTAAGCTCCACCATGCTCTGCCATTCCATGTACAATTTGAATTACAGCAATTGGTTCAGCAGGAATATACTTTCGCAAATAGATTTTAGTTCGATCCTTCGCCGAAATTAATCCTTCCCAATTATTCATTTTTATGCCCCTTCATCTCATATGTTGTAAAAGATACTAAAAAGAAAAAACAAATGAAATAGATTATTTCTATTCGTATGTTAATAAATGAAAATTCATCACCTAATAGTTTCCAAAAAACAATTGCTATTGAAAGAATAACAATAATAAATGGAAGTAAATATGTTTTAATAGTATACCAAATAAAATCTTTTAAGTATGCGAAAAAGTTCATAATTATCCTCCCAACTATTCGTCACCCATATCCCTAATTCAATATTAATTCAATTTTTATTTTTCTTGAGGTAATTTTCTAACAAATTTTCATCCATTTAATGAATTTTTCATGTCAAAGTTGAGTAATATTTTTGAAGATTTTTTACGAAACAAGTTTGGCATTAATTTTAAAAAAGAGATAAATAAACACAATGAATGGGGGATTCGAAATGAAAAAAGGCATACAAATGTTTTTAAGCATTGGCTTTTCTATTGTCATGTTAGTGTTATTTGTCATTTTTATCATGAGAGATGATCATTATCGATACCCAATTGCGTTAGGTGGCATCGCTTGTGCGCTCGTTCCACTCATATTAGATAAGATTTTTAAAGTCCGATTTGCACTACCGTTTATTCTCTCTTATTTTGCTTTTTTAATAGGCTCATTATGTCTTGGTTCAATGCTCAGATTTTATCATTTAGGATGGTGGGATACGTTTTTACATTTTCTAAGTGGAACACTAGTCGCGTTTTTAGCAATTGAATTAATGGGAAAATTGACAACAAAACAGTCTCAGAGTGAAATGTCTGCTGGATTTATTTTTTTATTTGTATTTACTTTTGGCGTATTTTGCGGAGCCATGTGGGAAATTTGGGAATTCAGTAGCGATCAATTCCTTGGAACTAATACTCAAGGTGGAGGTAATTTTGACACAATGACAGATATAATTGCAGACTCAGTCGGCGCACTCATTATTGCATTTTGGAATGCTAGTAGATCGAGGAAAAAATAAGGTCATTTGGCTAAAATAAATCAAAATATAAATGACCTACGCGGAAAGGTAAAATTCCTTGTGGGTCACTTTTTTATTTCATTTTGCGTAAATCCCATTGTTAACCCCTCCTCTATTATGTAAAAAATATATTAAACTCGTATACATTTGGTATCGATACATACGAGATTTATAAACAAGTTTGCTAAAGAGTTATATGATTACTATGCAGATCAGGAGCATCATGAGAAAACCGCACAGATATCAAAAACTCTAATAAAATAGTAAACTAACAAAAAAAGAGAAGGTTTTATCCCCTTCTCTTAACTTTTACTTATTCTTCATCTTCCCGCACATTATATGCCAAATTAAACAATTCAATCTGGCTATTATATTTTTCTTTTCCAATACCTTCTACATAGTGATAAACACCATTTTCATCTTGCTCACGTGCTTTTGCAGTATCGAAAAGCATCATAAGTAGAATGTTCATTATTCGCTTTTTTATATGGTCAGCAAATATCGGGAAAAAGATTTCAACACGTTTTTCCATATTACGAGTCATTAAATCCGCAGATGATAAAAAGATTTTCTGTTCTCCATTATGGTAGAAATAATAGATTCGACTATGTTCTAAAAATCGCCCGACAATACTAATGACACGAATATTTTCGCTTACACCCTTTAATTGTGGTCGTAAGCAACAAGTTCCTCGAACAATTAAATCAATCTTTACCCCAGCCTTTGACGCCTCATATAGCTTCATAATAATTTGCTTATCGGTTAAAGAATTCATTTTAGCAATTATTCGCCCATTGCCATACTGCTTATGAAATGCAATTTCCTCATCAATCATTCGAATAAAGTCGTGACGAATACTATAAGGAGCGACTGATAAATGCCTAAAGTCGGGTTTTTCCATGAATCCACTTAGAAAGTTAAAAAAATTTGTTGCATCTACCCCAATTTGACGATTAACAGTCATTAGTCCCATATCTGTATAAATTTTTGCAGTTGCATCGTTATAGTTACCGGTACCTAAATGGACAAATCGCTCAATTCTTCCATTCTTTTTACGAACAACAAGCGTGATTTTACTATGGGTTTTTAAATGAGTCATTCCATAAATAACATGGCAGCCTTCTTTTTCTAATTCCTTTGCCCAGTGCACATTGTTTTCTTCATCAAATCGAGCTTTTAACTCAACAAGAACAGTAACTTGCTTACCATTTTCCGCTGCACGTTTTAATGCCTCTATAATTGGGGAATCACCACTTACTCGATACAAAGTTTGTTTTATCGCTAGGACGCTTGGATCATTTGCGGCATCTAATACAAAATCTAATACCGGTTCAAATGATTCGTATGGATGATGTAGCAATATATCTTGTTCCATTATTTTTTCAAATATATCCTCATCGGATTCAAGATCTTGTGGAGGCTGTGGGATTAATGTTTCGTAAACCAAATGCTCTTTATATTTTTCTAATTCCTTATAAAAACTAAATAAAAATGTTAAATCTAACGGTCCATCTAGTTCATATACATCTTTTCCATGTACGTCTAGTTCTTCCAATAAATAGTTTAAAATGTAATCGCTCGCCCCAGATTGTCCTATTTCTAGTCGAACTGCCGAACCCCATTTTCGCTTTTTTAATTCTTTTTCTATTTCAAGAAGTAAGTCTCTAGCCCCTTCTTCATGAATTGTCATATCAGCATTTCTAGTAATTCGAAACTGCGCTACTTCTCGTACGATAAATCCTCGGAACAAAAGGTGGATATATGCAGTGATTGCATCTTCCAATAATATATAACAATGCTTTTCATCAAGTGTTGGTATTGATATAAATCTTTTTAATAATGAAGGTACTTGTACAATCGCAAATTTATTACGCTTTTCTTCTTGCTCTGCCAAGTCTTCTAAATAAACTGCCAAATTTAAACTTTTATTTAATAGCATTGGAAATGGTCTATACGCATCGATTGCCATAGGTGTAAGAACAGGAAGTACTTGCTCTTCAAAATATTGTTCTAAATAATTTTTTTGTCGATCACTAAGTTCATGATATTTTACTAAATGAACGTTCTCTTGTTTTAATTTTGGTATTAATGTTTCTCGGAAAGTTTTATATTGCAAATTCACTAGTTCATGACCAACTGTTGATATTTGTGAAAGCTGATGTTTTGGTGTTAAACCAGCCTTATTTTCTGGTTTATTAAACCCCGCTTTCACTTGATCCTTTAATCCAGCAACACGCACCATAAAAAACTCATCCAAATTCGAACTAAATATTGCCAAAAATTTCAAACGTTCAAGCAAAGGATTATGTACGTCCAAAGCTTCTTCTAAAACCCGCTCATTAAAACCAAGCCAGCTTAATTCCCGATTATTATAATATTGTGGATCTGCTAACTCGATCTTCTTTTCCTTTACCTCTTTAGTCGCTATCATCATTTACACCCTTTTTTGAACATATTCTAGTTATAATTACTCTATTTTCAATTTATTTTTTCTACAAATTAATCCTACAATACTAAAATTTATGCAATATTAATAGAATGTTAAGTTATTGTAAATATATGAAAGAATTGTTAATTTTTACCATTTTTATTATAAAGACTACTAACCGATTGTCGAGCCTTTAGGTTAAGGCAGAGGATTAGTTGTACTTATACATTTACCTAAAATTGCTGATATTTCTTCACCGTTGCCATTTTATACTTTCTTAATGTATAACAAAAAAAGCACAATCCGATTACTCAGATTTGTGCTCTTCGAAAAAAAATTCGTATTGTCTTATTTAAAAATTTTTCTAATTGTTTTTTACTTTTTTCGGCTTCTATTTCTTCAGCAGTCGAATCACCTAAACATTTAAGTTGCAAAATACGATCCTCGCCATTTACTTTAAGTTCAATATTCTTCACAACTTCTCTCTTTGATGCGTTTAAACTATTAGCAAATTTTAAAAGAATCCCTAAAAATCGTAAATTCTTAAGTTCGTCTGATGTAAACCATTCAAGAAACGGTTTACTAAATTGCTTAAAGCTATTTTTATTTTTATAAGAAGCTATCAATGCTATTTTTATACGCTCTTTATGACTCAATCCTTCAATTGTACGATTAGCTAATAAATAGAACGTATGCTGACTACTTGATTCTTCTTCAATGTATTGCCCAATATTATAAACTCGTGCCGCTAGATTTAAATCTAATAAATCTTTAGGGCTTAGCGTGTATAGGTTAGCTTTACTAATCTGTTCTACTAATTGATTTACTAAAATCTTTATATGATTTACGTGATTACTATTTATATCATAATCTTGTTCTAAATCGCTAAAACTTTTATCCAGTACGCAAGGAAGCAATTTTCTTCCCTTTAAAAGAAACTCTTCTATAAAGATCCCGTCTCTTAAACCTTTATTACTTAGAATAAAGTTCTTAGCATTTACGATTGAATAAAGCTCTTTAAAAACTTCAATTGCTGGAAGAATAATATCAGCACGATCTTTTGATAAACCCTCAATTCTTAGAAAATCATCAAATGACAATGTTGAGAGGTGATTTTTAATATAGTTAATTTCTTCAAAATTCAACTCATATTGATGTATACCTGAAATTGGATAATCAACTAAACTTTGATGAATTTGCACTACATTACGTGCACTTCCTCCTATAGCAACAATTGGAACCTTCTTACCTCTGAGCCACTCTAATGATTCAAATTGCTTTTGTAAGTATTGTGTAAGTTCTTTCATTTCCTCAATAGTTGGAATATCATTGGATACAAAATCCTGTTTCAATGATAATGCACCAAATGGAAAACTATGATAATGAATCAGATCTCGATTCTTAAAATAAGTTACCTCAGTGCTACCTCCACCAATATCAATTGTAACTCCCTCATGTATTGGAGTAGAATTTACAACAGCAAGAAATCCATAAAATGCTTCTTCATACCCCGACAAAACTTGTAATGTAAAGTCAGTTTCATCTGCAATTAGTTTTATTATCTCATCTCGATTAATAGCCTGTCTAATCGTTGCAGTCGCAACACATTTAATCTGATTAATTTTATGATGACGAGTAATCTCTTGAAACATTAGAAGTGTTTTAAGTAGAATATTGACGCCTTCATTGTTCAAGATTTCTTTATCATTTAAATATTTACGTAATCGAGCTACCGTTTTAATATTCTCGACTTCTTTTATACGACCGCTTTTACTTTGTTCATAAATAACAAGTCTCATTGTATTCGAGCCTATATCAATGATCGCGTATTTCTCTTTCAATATATTATCATCCTTTATTTAAAAATTTAGTTAACTTTCTATTTCCTTCATTATATCAATAGATAGGGACTAAACTCACTTCCCTAAGTCAAATCATACTTTAGACCCAATTATTCTTACATTCAATTTACATAAAAATAACAAAAAATAAATAAACCCTGACTATTTTAAAATAATCAGGGTTTAAATGAACTTACTTTATAATTTCGCTTCGATTACGGCATTTTTCACGATTTTGAACATCGGTACCATAATGATAATTCCAATAACAAACAATAATGCTGAAACTTGATAAATAGAAACTAATGAAAAATGTTCCTTTAGTACTCCTGCTAAGCTCATAGTAATGACCATAGCCCCCATAAATAAAGGTGTTAGTATACCGTTCACTCTACCTACAAACTTTTCATCAGTATTTTTTAAAATAATTGTATTAATACCGATATGCAGTGCAGGCATAAACAACCCGATAAAAAATTCGGATAATAGCGTTAGCCAAAATACTTCAGACCAACCTATAACAAAGATCCCAATTGCATTAACTGCCATACCAATTAATAATAAAACATGCGGTGCTACCTTATTAGAAATTACCATAATTAGGCCACCACCAATAATCATTGCGGCACCATTTGCAGCAAATAACCATTGCAAATATCCCTTATCTAGTCCTAGTCGTTCCGTTACTAAAAAAATTGCTAGTGGATGAATAAGACCTATTCCTAATCCTGCTGCTGCAAATACTCCTCCTAAATAGACTAGTATTTTTCTAGACCAAACGTATTGGAATCCTAGCTTCATCTCTTCTACTAATGATGAAGTATGCTCTGATTTTTCTTCTTCTTGGTCTTTCGGTAACCTTGTTAACACTAAAGCTGACATAAGAAAAGCTATACCTACAATCGCCATCGAAACATGCATCCCAGCTTGCTGAAAGACAAAAGTACCTAGAACTGGTCCTAAAATCATAAAAACTGCCATCATTGTTTGAAAGATGGACATACCAGCTTGCATTTGCTCACCTGGTACATGAACTTTAAATAATTTCATATTAGAAGGCTGAGAAAACTGAGACAATATCGCTGAAACTAATGTAGCAAAAAATATAAACTTCCAGCTTCCATATAATAGGGCAATCAGTATAACAAAAATAGATGCAGCACTTAAAAGATCACACCACACCATAGTACGCTTTGGTTTCCAACGATCGGCGAAGGTTCCACCGATAAAAGAAAAAATAAAAATCGGCGCAAATTCAGCAACTGAAATAAGTGATACTGCTGTTGCATCGCCATTTGTCTTTTCCACAACAAATAATAAGATTGCAAAATTGCGAATCCAAATACCTACTTGAATAAACAAACCTGCTGCAAGAATTGTCTGGATGAAAGGATTTTTTAGCAAAGAAGCCATTGAAGGATTTGAAGCTGTTGAAGTAGTTGTATTCATTTGTTCCCCTCTCTTATTTTTAATACACTCCAATTTCCAATAAAAATTTATGACGAATGAACTACTAATTATAAGAACATATATTCTTATTTTAACATTAGGATTCTTTAATAATCAATCTTTTATTTTGATATACTCACTTTTTTTGATCAAAAGGACAGATACGAAAAAAATCGAAATAAAAAAAAGAGAAGGTGACGATCCTTCTCTTTTTACGTGTCTATAATGGATTATTTTTTTTGTTAATGCACTTAGTTTTGATTAAATTATTTTCTTAAGTTGTAGAAAGATTTTAATCCTTGGTATACTGCGCTGTCGCCTAACTCGTCTTGAATACGTAATAATTGGTTGTATTTAGCAATACGGTCTGTACGAGAAGCAGAACCAGTTTTGATTTGACCAGCATTTGTAGCTACTGCGATATCAGCGATTGTGCTGTCTTCAGTTTCACCTGAACGGTGAGAAACTACAGCTGTGTAACCAGCACGTTTAGCCATTTCGATTGCATCGAAAGTTTCAGTTAATGTACCGATTTGGTTAACTTTAATAAGGATTGAGTTAGCGATACCTTTTTCAATACCTTCAGCTAATTTTTTAGTGTTTGTAACGAATAAATCGTCACCTACTAATTGAACTCGGTTACCTAAACGTTCTGTTAATAATTTGTGACCATCCCAGTCGTTTTCATCTAAACCATCTTCAATTGAAAGAATTGGGAAGTCGTTGCAAAGTTGCTCATAGAAATCAACCATTTCAGCTGAAGATACACCAGTGCGTCCTTCGCCTGCAAGATCGTATTTACCAGTTTCTTTGTTGAAGAATTCTGAAGAAGCAACATCCATTCCTAAGAATACTTGTTCGCCAGCTTTGTAACCAGCTTTATCAATTGCTTCCATGATTACTTCTAAAGCTTCACGGTTTGAACCAAGGTTTGGAGCGAATCCACCTTCGTCACCTACAGCAGTGTTTAAACCTTTGTCATGTAAAACAGCTTTAAGGTTGTGGAAGATTTCAGTACCCATACGGATTGCTTCTTTAAAGCTATCAGCACCAACAGGTAAGATCATGAATTCTTGGAAATCAACGTTATTATCAGCATGAGAACCACCATTGATGATGTTCATCATTGGAACTGGTAATTGCTTCGCGTTAAATCCACCAAGGTATTGGTATAATGGTAAACCTAACTCATCAGCTGCTGCACGAGCTACTGCCATAGATACACCAAGGATTGCGTTAGCACCTAATTTGCCTTTGTTTTCAGTACCATCTACTTCAATCATACGACGGTCGATTGAAACTTGGTCAGTTACTTCGTATCCAACGATTTCTTCAGCTAAAATATCATTAACGTTTGATACAGCTTTCTCAACACCTTTACCAAGGTAACGAGATTTGTCACCATCACGTAATTCAACTGCTTCGTATTCACCAGTTGAAGCACCACTTGGTACTAATGCACGGCCAAAACCGCCATCTTCTGTATAAACTTCTACTTCTACAGTAGGGTTACCACGAGAATCTAATACTTCGCGAGCATAAATATCAATAATCATTGACATAATAAAATCTCTCCTTTTGTTGCGTTTATACGCATAATTAGTAACTTATTTATAGATAACTGTTCACTTATTTAATAAGTGATTTACCAGTCATTTCTTTTGGTTGTTCTACTTTTAATAAAGCAAGAACTGTTGGAGCTAAATCACCTAAAATACCATCTTCACGTAACGAAATACCTTCTTCAGTTACAATAACTGGTACAGGGTTAGTCGTGTGAGCTGTCATAGGTTCACCCTCAGGTGTAATTTCCTCATCAGCATTTCCATGATCAGCAGTAATGATTGCTTTTCCGCCTTTGGCAAGAATTGCATCAACTACTTCACCTAAGCATTCATCAACTGCCTCAATTGCTTTAATTGTCGGCTCAAGTTTTCCTGAATGTCCAACCATATCCGGATTTGCAAAGTTTAAAATAATTACGTCATGCTTATCTGCAGCAATTTCTTTTAATAGCGCATCTCTTACTTCATAAGCACTCATTTCGGGTTGTAAATCGTATGTTGCTACTTTTGGCGAGTTGATCAAAATACGTTCCTCACCTGGGAATTGCGCTTCACGGCCACCACTAAAGAAGAATGTAACATGTGGATATTTTTCCGTTTCAGCAATACGTAATTGATTTAAGTTATTTTGAGCAAGTACTTCGCCTAAAGTGTTATCAAGATTAGTTGGTTTAAATGCAACGTAGCCTTGTACTGTTTCGCTAAAATGTGTTAAACAAACGAAATGAACATTTTTCGGGAACTTACTTCCACGATCAAAGTCACGGAAATCATCATTTGTAAATACATTTGAAATTTGAATTGCACGGTCAGGTCGGAAGTTGTAGAAGATAATTGAATCTTCATCACCTATCGTCGCAACTGGAGTGCCATCTTCTTTAACCATAACTGAAGGCAATACGAATTCATCGTGGATTCCGTTTGCATATGAATCTTCAATTAATTCGTAAGGGCTTGTATAAGTTGGGCCTTCTCCATATACCATTGCACAATAGCATTTTTCAACACGATCCCAACGCTTGTCACGGTCCATCGAATAATAACGACCAGAGATTGTTGCGAATTCACCTACACCATATTCTTTAAACTTAGCTTCTGTTTGATCAATATATTTTTTAGCTGTAGTTGGGCCAACATCTCGTCCATCTAGGAAAGCGTGTAAATATACTTTCTTCATGCCTTCTTCAGCAGCTAATTTTAATAAAGCAAACATGTGATTAATATGGCTGTGAATACCGCCATCAGACAGTAATCCAAAAATATGTAATGCTTTGTCTTTTTCTTTTGCACTTTTAATTGCGTCGATGAATGTATCATTTTTTTCAAATTCACCTTCACGAATTGCTTTATTTACACGCGTTAAGCTTTGATAAACAATTCGTCCAGCTCCGATATTTAAATGACCAACCTCAGAGTTACCCATTTGTCCTTGTGGTAAACCTACTGCTTCACCGCTAGCAGTTAATTGTGCATGAGGATATTTATTCCAATATCTATCATAATTTGGTTTCTTCGCTTGTGCAACAGCATTTCCAAATGTTTCGTCGCGTAAACCAAATCCGTCTAGGATAATTAACGCTACTGGTTGCTTACTCATTACTTAACAGCCTCCAATAATGCAAGGAAAGAAGCTGGTTCTAAGCTTGCTCCACCTACTAACGCACCGTCAATATCGGGTTGAGCCATATACTCTTTAATATTTTCAGGTTTTACGCTACCGCCATATTGAACGCGTACAGATTCTGCAACAACTTCATCATAAAGACTAGCTACAACATCACGTACAAATTTACATGAATCTTGCGCATCTTTTTCTGTAGCAGATTTACCTGTTCCAATCGCCCAAATCGGTTCATAAGCAATAACTAAACTCTTCACTTGCTCATCTGTAAGACCTGCAAGATCAGCTGTTAATTGAGTGCGAATAACTTCCTCAAATTTACCGCCTTCACGCTCTTCAAGTGTTTCACCACAGCAAAGGATTGGTGTAAGACCATGTTCGAAAGCTTTTTTTGTTTTACTATTAATAAACTCATCTGTTTCGCCATAATATTCACGACGTTCAGAGTGTCCGATAATAGCATAAGTTACTCCTAGATCTTTAAGTGCTACTGGGCTAATTTCTCCAGTATAAGCACCACTATCTTTATCACTTACATTTTGAGAACCAATTTTTAATTCCGTTCCTTTTGTACCATACAACATTGGTGCAATAAATAAAGCAGGAGCACAAACTGCTGAATCTACTCTATCAGATGATGGAATGCTATTTTTTACTTCTTCAACAAATGTCATCGCTTCGCTAAGCGTTTTATTCATTTTCCAGTTACCTGCAATTATAGGTTTACGCATAAGAAACACCTTCCTAACAATTGGTAAGACATAAAATCTTACTCTATTTCAATTACTAAAAATTGTAAAGCTATTAGAATTATTTATCGTTTAATACTGCTACTCCTGGAAGTTCTTTACCTTCCATAAATTCTAAAGAAGCACCACCACCAGTAGATATGTGGCTCATTTTATCTGCTAAACCGAATTTTTCAGCAGCTGCAGCTGAGTCTCCTCCACCGATAATTGAGTAAGCATCTGAATCTGCTAAAGCTTGTGCTACTCCTATAGTACCTTGTGCAAATTTATCGATTTCAAATACGCCCATTGGCCCATTCCAAATAACTAATTTAGAACTTTTAATTACATCTGCATAAAGAGCAGTTGTTTTTGGTCCAATATCAAGAGCTTCCCAATCTGCAGGAATGCCATCAATATCAACTTCTTGCGTATTAGCATCTTCACCAAATTTGTCAGCAATAATTGCATCGATTGGCATGTAGAATTTAACGCCTTTTGCTTCTGCTTTTTGCATAAACTCATTCGCTAAATCAATTTTATCCTCTTCTAAAAGAGACTTACCAATTTCATAGCCTTTTGCTTTTAAGAATGTATAAGCTAATCCGCCACCAATGATTAAGTTATCAACTTTTTCTAATAAGTTTTCAATTACACCAATTTTATCTCGAACTTTCGCTCCACCGATAATAGCTGTAAATGGACGTTCTGGGTTAGAAAGTGCTTTACCTAAAACATTAATTTCTTTTTCCATTAAGAAACCTGCTACAGCTGGGATATATTTTGCAATACCAGCAGTTGTTGCATGCGCACGGTGAGCAGCACCAAATGCATCATTTACATATACATCCGCTAAAGCAGCAAATTCTTTTGCTAAAGCATCGTCATTTTTCTCTTCACCTGGGTAGAAACGAACGTTTTCTAATAATAAAACATCGCCTTCGTTCATTTTGCCAATTTCTTCTTGAACTTTAGGGCCGTATGCTTCATCAGTTTTAATTACGTTTTTACCTAATTTTTCACTTAAACGTTGAGCAACAGCATTTAAACGTAAATCTTCATTTACTTGTCCTTTTGGACGACCTAAATGAGATGCTAAAATAACTTTTGCTCCGTTTTCTATTAAATACTGAATAGTAGGAAGTGCAGCACGAATACGTGTATCATCTGTTACTTCACCATTTGCCATTGGTACATTAAAATCCACACGGCAAAATACGCGTTTTCCCTTTACATCAATGTCATGTAATGACTTTTTGTTCATAATAGGTGCCTCCAGTACTGTTTTTATTCATCCAAATTCAATTCCACTTATCGATCCGTCTCATTTTGAAGTCGCATCTATTCTGTGATATTGTCACCGCAATTTTAACAGATTATGTATATCAATTGGAATTTATTTCTAGAGTATTTTTTTATAATGTGTTGGATTCGTGACAAAAGAGGATTTTTATCAAATAAAAGAGGGGAGGAAATTCCCCTCACCCTCGTATTAATTTATTAAAATTAAAGTCCTTTAGAAGCGATGTGAGCTACTAGGTCAACTACACGAGTTGAGTAACCAGTTTCATTATCGTACCAAGAAAGAATTTTAACCATGTTTCCTTCCATAGTCATTGTCGATAATGCATCGATTGTAGAAGAGTTTGTGCAACCGTTATAGTCGATTGATACTAATGGCTCTTCAGAGTAACCTAAGATACCGTTTAATTCGCCTTCAGAAGCAGCTTTGAATGCAGCATTTACTTCTTCAGCAGTAACTTCAGTATTTAATTCAACAACTAAGTCAACTAAAGATACGTTAGCAGTTGGTACACGTACAGCACCACCGTTTAATTTACCTTTTAATTGAGGTAATACTAGAGAAACTGCTTTAGCAGCACCAGTTGTTGTTGGGATCATGCTCATTGCAGCAGCACGTGCACGACGTAAATCTTTATGTGGTAAATCTAAAATTTGTTGGTCATTTGTGTAAGAGTGAACAGTTGTCATCATACCACGTTTGATACCGAATTTTTCGTCTAATACTTTAGCAAATGGAGCTAAACAGTTAGTTGTACAAGAAGCGTTTGAAATTACATTGTGGCTAGCTGCATCGTATTTATCGTCATTTACACCCATTACGATCGTGATATCTTCGTTAGAAGCTGGTGCAGAGATAATTACTTTTTTAACTGATCCACCTAAGTGTTTTTCAGCGTCTTTTTTATCTGTGAAACGACCAGTAGATTCAACAACAACCTCTACTCCGTAATCGCTCCAAGGTAAAACTGCTGGGTCACGCTCAGCGATAACTTTAATTTCGTTACCGTTAACTACGATTGAATCACCGTTTACAGCTACATCAGCGTTTACTGAACCGTGTACTGAATCATATTTTAATAAGTGAGCTAAAGTTTTAGCATCTGTTAAGTCGTTAATTGCTACAACCTCTACGTTAGGGTTGTTTAAGCTTGCGCGGAAAACCATACGTCCGATACGTCCAAATCCATTAATACCAATTTTAGTTGCCATTTTTAATTTCCTCCTTTTAATAGGTAGAAGCTTTTATTTTATTTTATTTTAAAGGGAACATCCTTTAATTAACTCTTTTGCTGCTCCTTCGTCTGTGACGAGGATGTTTACATGGCCCTTCTTTAAGAAAGATGCCATTGCTTTTGCTTTTGAAGAACCACCTGCTACAGCAAGCACATAAGGTATTTTCTCCAATTCGTTCAGTTGTAATCCAATTGTTCTTACTCTGTAAACAACTTCACCATTTTCATTAAAGTAATATCCAAATGCCTCTCCTACAGCCTCAGATTCAGTTAGAATTTCTAATTGTTCTGATGACGACTGCCTTCGTTTAGCCATTGTAAATGCGTCACCAATACCGTGTACTACAATTGAAGAAGATCGAATTAAATTCAGAACCTCTTTTACTCTTGGTTCTTCCATCATTGTTAAATAAGCTTCTTCACTAAGTTCATCTGGCAGGTGAAGTAATCGATAATTACCTTTAGCCATTTCAGCCATTTTTGCACAAATCGTATTCGCTTGATTTCTTACTTCTTCTCCTAAACCGCCTCGTGCTGGAACAAATAAGGGATTTAAGTCTTTAGAGTCATCTTTCATCATTTCAGCTACAGCAGCTAAAGTAGAACCACCAGTAACAGCAACAATATTATTTGTCTCTATTCTTTGGTTTATACAGCTAACAGCTGCTCGACCCATCTCCTTTTTTACCCAGTCCAGTTCGTCACTATCGCCAGAAACTACAATTACTTCTTTAAGATTAAATGTATCTTTAAGCAAGTCTTCAATATTTTTTAAACCGAATAGTTCACGCATTGGTTCTTCTAGGTCTAGAAGTAAGCTTAGTCCTTCATCCGTTAATGTCATACCTGAAGATGCGACATTAATCAGTCTTTGCTCTTTTAATAGGGCAACTTCTGATCTAAGTACTCTTTCTGTTAATCCTACGCTTGCAGACAAGTTTCTTCGACCGATCGGCTGCATAATTCTTATATACTGTAGGATTTGAAATCTTTTTTGGATAACCGGTATTAGATCAGGTAATAATTTTTGTTGTAGCTTTAAAATGTGGTTCATTTTCATCTCCTCTTTCACAGAGTATTCACTTGGGTCCTTTTATGTCCCTATATGACATATTATGTCCCGCTTGTTTTAAAAAAATTACAGCGTTTTTCAACGTTGTTTTTTTTGAACAAGATTTACTCCAGAAGTGAAATAACCCTGCTACATTTACATTGTAACAGGGTCAATCATTTCTTTCAACTGATAACTACCCATTTATTGCATTTAATATGTCAATCTTATGAATTTTGCCGTATGCAATTGTTTCCCCGTCCATTTGAATAACTGGAATCATCAACTGATATTCCTCTAATAATGCATCATCAGAATAAATATCAATTTCATTTACTTCTATTTTATATTCCGATTGGGCTAATCGAATTGATTCTTTTGCTTCTTCACATAATCCACAATTCTCTTTTGTATATAAAGTTAACTTAATTGACATCTAATTCTCCTTTTAACTAAAGCGCTTTCGTTTTGACGAACCAGGAATTCTAAGTATATCCCTATATTTAGCTACAGTTCTTCTAGAAATCTCCACTCCATGCCTTTGTGCTAATAATTCAACAAGTTTTTGATCTGATAATGGTTTCTCTTTATTTTCTTCATCTACTAATTGCTTTATAAATACTTGCACACTCGTTGATGCAAGTTCTTCTCCATCAACACTTACACCTTGATGGAAAAATTTCTTCATTTCAAATAAACCATATGGCGTTTGTACATATTTGTTTTTACAAGTACGACTGATCGTTGATTCATGTAGTGAAAGTTCTTCAGCAATCTCTTTTAATGTCAGTGTTTTTAAATTAGCAGGACCTTTTTCAAAAAAAGCAATTTGCTTTCTAAGTATACAATTCATTACAGCTAACATCGTTGATTTTCTTTCTTCTATGCTTTTCATTAACCAGTTAACTTGTGTGTTTTTATCTTTTAAATAAGTTGAAACTTCCTTCTCATGTTGACCATTTAAAATGGAGGAATATTCACTAAGTACTTTTAAACGTGGCATTATTTTATCATTAATAAGTACAACGAATTCTCCACCTATCTTTTCGACAGATAAATCAGGGGCTACATAATTTACTTGGTCTTGGAAATAATTTAAACCTGGTCTAGGTTGCAACGTCAAAATTAAATCAATTTCCTTTTGTAATTCAGGCAAACTAATTTTAAGTTTTTTTGCAATATCTTTCCAATTTTTATTAACAAATTGGTCAAAATACAGATCAATGACCTGGTTTGCAATTGTTGTTTCTGCTTCAAGTCCATTTAACTGTATAAGTAAACATTCCTTAACAGATCTTGCTCCAACTCCTGCTGGTTCAAACCGCTGAAGCATTTCAATGCAGATTTGTAACTGAACGAAAGAGATATTAAGTTCTTGAATAAGTTCTTCATCTGACTCCATCAAGAATCCATTTTTATCTAAGTTATAAATTAAATATTTAATAATTCTATATTCGTCATTCTCAATTTTCAACTCATTTAACTGACTAATAAGTTCCTCTTGTAATGTCTCTGTTCTTCGAGTATATAACTCCATTCCTTGTCCGCTGGAAGTAGTTTGTTGTTTGATTTTTGAAGAAGAGTATTCGGTATAAGGAGTTTCGACTTCAATTAAGGGATTTTCTAACGATTGTTCAAATAAAAAATCCGTAAGCTCTTGGGCATTAAATTGAAGCATTGTAATGGCTTGTCGTAGTTCCTGAGTCATTGCAAGTTTCAATGATTGTTTTTGCATTAAATTCATTTCCATACTACTTCACTCCCTTATTACTATTTTACTCTATATTTAACTTTTTCATAGTCCTTGACGAATTGTTCCATTAATTTAAAAATAGTGAAAACGTTTACTTTTTCCTGTATAGTAAAAGTATACAACTCTTTATGATGGGGGGCCATTATGAATAGAAAAAATCAAATTTACGAAGTTTTTCTACAAAGTATGGAACAAGGTTTTACTGCTATCGAGATCTCACAAAAATTAAATTTAGACAGAGCCAACGTTAGCAGTGATTTAAATAAATTAGTTAAAGAAGGTTCATTGGTTAAAACGAATTCTAGACCTGTAATTTTTAAACTTCAGTCTCATACTTTACAACAATCTAATCACTTTCAAAACAATCCGGCAAATTTAGAATATAAGTATGAATATTTTTATGAAGAAAACATTAGTTTAAGACCTGCGATTGAAAAAGCAAGGTCGGCAATTCTTTATCCACCATATGGTATGCACACATTAATACTTGGTGAGACAGGCGTTGGTAAATCTGCTTTTGCAGCTAGAATGCATGACTTCGCAATTCGGTCAAATGTTTTGGGAAAGGATTCCCCCTTTATTATATTTAACTGTGCAGACTATGCGAATAATCCTCAACTATTATTAGGACAGCTTTTCGGTGTAAGAAAAGGTGCATATACAGGTGCAACTGAACAAAAGGGTTTACTTGAAAAAGCGAATAATGGAATTTTATTTTTAGATGAGGTACATCGTCTTACTCCTGAAGGTCAAGAAATGTTATTTACATTTATTGATTACAAGTTGTATAGACGACTAGGAGAGACTGAAAATGAACGAACATCAAATGTTCTAATCATTTCAGCTACAACTGAAGACCCTAGTTCAACTTTATTATCTACATTTACACGTCGAATTCCTATGGTCATTACATTACCAGCTTTAAGCGATCGAACTTATGAAGAAAGATTTACACTCATTAAACGGTTTTTCTCTGAAGAAAGTCTTCGTCTTGGAAAAGAAATAGTTGTAAGCGCGAATACGATTCGTTCTTTCCTATTCTATCCGTGTCAAAATAATATCGGTCAATTGAAAGCCGATATTCAGCTAGCCTGTGCCAAAGCCTATGCAGATTTTATCACTCATAAGCATGACAAAGTCCGAATTCATAGCACAGATTTAAACTGGTATGTGAAAGAAGGCTTATTCATTGAAAAAAAGGTAAAGCATTCAATCACACTGCTAAATGAGTATTTCGAATTTTCACCAACAAAAGGTATAATCAGTAATCCGCAAATGGATCATTCTGCGGATACAATTTATGACCGAATTGATACGAAGTACGAAGAGCTTAAACAACGTGGCGTTAATCAGGACGAGTTATCTTTACTAATGGAAAACGATATTGAAAGCTACTTTACGCATTACATTACCTCCATTAATCGAAAACTATCTAGTAAAGAAAATGTCCAAAAAATAATAAAGCCTGAAATCGTCACATTAAGTGAAAAAGTACTAAAGCTCGCAGAAGAAAAATTAAATAAAAGATTTAACGAAAAAATACTTGTTGCTCTTAGCTTGCATATACAAACGCTATTACAACGTATTCAGTCAAACAAAAAAATACATCATCCAAATATAACTCAAATTCGAGATCAATATAAAAACGAGTTTTCCGTTTCAATCGAATGTGTAAAAATGATTGAAGATTTTTCAAATATCTCAATCCCTTTTGACGAGGTAGCATTTATAACAATGTTTTTCGTGTATGGAAACGAAGATTTTAAAGTGTTAAGTTCGAATGTTAAAGTAATTGTTTTAGCTCATGGGAACGGCATCGCTAGAGAGATGGCCAACGTAACAAATGAATTGCTAGAAAACGAGGAAGTTATCGGAATTGATATGCCTTTAAGTGAACCACCACAAGATTTCTTAATTCGTGTAAAAGATTATATCAAATCATTAGGTAAATTAAATGGCATTTTACTTTGTATCGATATGGGTTCATTAGCTTATATTGGTGACATAATTGAAGCTGAATTTTCAATCCCTGTACGAGTGATTCAAATGGTAAGTACCGCCCATGTAATAGAAGCATCTAGGAAAGCGACATTAGGCTATAATTTGGATGAGTTGTACCAAGATGTACGAAACTTAACTACTTTCTTCATCAATTCACATGCAAATAAAACGAAACAACCAGAATTTAATCGTTCAGTAATTTTAACTGCATGTCTTACTGGTCAAGGAAGTGCAATAGCCATTAAAAATATACTAGCGAATAACTTGGTCTATGATAAAGAGATGCTAGAAATCGTTCCAATTAGTCTTTTAAACAAAGAAGAATTACAAAAAATGTTAAATGATATTTCTAAAGAACGAAGTATCGTTTGTATTGTTTCAAATTTTGATATAAGCGTTCCATTCAACACATTCCATTTACAAGATGTATTAAACATGAAGGCTACAAAGAAAATACAGGAATTAATAACATATGAAGAGACGTACTTAAAAATGGCTGAAACATTACAAGAAACGATTTCTTTAAAGGATGCTAAAAAGGTAATCAGTGTGATTAGACGCGCCCTAAATGATATTCAAGTCCAAACAGATAAGTTTTTCAAAAATGAGGATTTGATGGGTATTGTTATTCATATGAGCTGCATGATTGATCGAATTCAAAACTCACAGCCTTTAATTCCATTCAAAGATAAAGAAGATAAAATAAACAGTGACTATCTGCTATATTTAAAAATAAAAAAAATACTGCAACAAATTGAGGAATCTTGTGACATTGTCATACCTGATGATGAAATATGTTATTTAATGGAATTTTACTCTAGAAATGACATAGAGTAAGCGGGGCAGAAAAAAAACAATTTATTAAAGTAAACTTGAAAAGCCAGTTTCTTCATTTAGAAGAAACTGGCTTTTCTACATTCTATATTAATATTTTACTAACTCTACTCCCTCTGGAAGATTTGAGTTCGTTAAAATATCAAGTTCTGTTAATCGTTCAAAACAATATGAAGTACCATTTTTCAAATGATTATCAACTAATGCAGGATGCACCATAATCTCTACTGACTCTACACCTTTATTTATTCTTTCTTTTATTGTCTCGATATAATTTGCTGGAATTTCACTACCATAAAAGTCTGTTAATAATTGATCAGTAAATGGTTTAATTCCGACTATTTGACTTTCAGGAGAAACACGGACTGGAAGATCA
Organism: Gottfriedia sp. NPDC056225; assembly: GCF_042267765.1. Classification (NCBI taxonomy): domain Bacteria; kingdom Bacillati; phylum Bacillota; class Bacilli; order Caryophanales; family Bacillaceae; genus Gottfriedia; species Gottfriedia sp. NPDC056225. Next base: position 32,948 of record NZ_JBHJTJ010000001.1, read on the forward strand.
TACTTTTGAGATAGTTTCGCAATAACTGGGTGGAGGATAGGAATCATGTGTACATGGTGATGGCTATCGAAATGCGTAGGCTTCAAACCATAAGAAAGGAACTTTTGAATTTGCGCATCCCATTCCTTTTCTACCTCGTCTACATTAACAACTGGATTACCATACCAATAACTGTTCTTAAGAAAAACACCATTTTGGTCTACAATTGTTTGTAAATTACTTAATAACGGTTTGCCCGCTGTTAAGACAAGATGTACACCAAGTCCCATCGTAGGATGCAATTTTGCTAATTCAATCCCATGCTCCACAGCATACATATTCATCATCATCGTTGCTGAGTTCACGATTCCATTCAAATGTGCTTCAATAATGCCATAATTTACACCTTTTGAATATCCGTAGTCATCTGCATTTACAATAAGCTTAGTCATCTTTCATTCCCCTTTTCTCGAGTGTCATCAAAAAGGGATGTACTCTTTTTACTCGAGCTACATCCCTCTCTTTAATCGATTAAAACGTTAATTCGCTGCTACTTTTTCGTTTTTGAAAAATTGAGGTAAATGCTCTTTGTGCGCTTCTAACATTTCATCTAGAATTTGTTTTGCTAAACTATCAGATCCAACTAGTGGATTAATACACATTGCAAGTAAAGCAGTTTTATAATCGCCAGTTACACCAGCTTCTGCAGCAACTCGCTCAAATGATTTAATTTGTTGAACTAAACCACGTACAGCAACTGGTAAGTCACCCATTGAAAGTGGTTTAGGGCCATCCTTTGTAATGACTGCACTTACTTCAACTGCACAGTCGTCTGGAATAGAAGCAATCGCCCCATTATTCATTGTGTTAACAGGTTGAATATCACCTTTATTGTTATATAGAGATGATATTAATCGACATGCAGCATCACTGTAATATGCTCCCCCACGCTTTTCTAATTGTGGTGGCTTAATACTTAAATTAGGATCTTTATATAATTCAAATAATGATTCTTCTAATTTTTTTACAACCTCAGCGCGGGTACCATCTTTTTTCGCAGCCTCTAGTTCTTCCTCTAGCATTACTTTAGATTGATAGTAGTAACGATGATATGGACAAGGAATAGCTCCAAGTGCTTCAATGAAATCTGGATTCCAATCCATTGCCTTAATATTTTGCATCGTCATACTTTCAGTAGGTCTTGCAAACTCACTTACAACACGACTTGTAACATCTTCACCATCTAACAATACTTTCGTTCCGTAAACCATATGATTTAATCCCATAAAATCTATATGGACACGCTCAGGACTTACACCTAGACCTTTTGCTATATTCATATGAATATGAATTGGTACATTACATAAACCTACCACTTTACGGAAGTTTGTATATCTTAAAATCGCTTCAGTTAAAATGCCCGTAGGATTCGTAAAGTTCACTAACCAAGCATTCGGACAAAGTTCTTCGATATCTTTTACAATATCTAAAATAACCGGAATTGTACGAAGTGCTTTAAACAGACCACCTGGACCATTTGTTTCTTGACCAATAACTCCATATTTTAATGGAATTCGCTCATCTTTCATACGAGCTTCAAGTAATCCTACACGGAACTGAGTAGTAACAAAATCAGCGTCCTTTAGAGCAGCGCGACGATCAAGTGTTAAATGAATTTCCATAGGAACTCCCGCTTTTTCTACCATTCTCTTTGCTAGACTTCCTACGATTTCAAGTTTTTCTCTACCTTCTTCAATATCTACTAACCATAGCTCCCTAACAGGTAACTCATCATAACGTTTAATAAATCCTTCAATCAATTCTGGAGTATAACTTGAACCGCCACCAATTGTTGCTATTTTAATACCGTTTCTCATCTTCTTCACTCCCTCTATTTAATAGAGAAAAGTAGTTCGTTCATTCTAAAAAACTACTTTTCTACTTACTCTTATTTGTTTAATTTTTCATGTAAGAAAAGAATTTCCATTACTAAATCTCTCATTGTTAGTGCATTCATTAAATGATCTTGGGCATGAATTAATAAAATACTCAACTGAACATTCTCTCCACGTGCTTCACTTTGAATTAATGAAGTTTGTGTATGGTGAGCATGATTTAATTCTACTTTTGCCTCTTCAATCTTACTGTTTGCTTCTTCTAAATTACCCGCTCGAGCAGCTTGCATCGCTTCCATCAATGAGCTTTTTGCGTTTCCTGCGTGTAAGATTAATTGAACTGCTGTTTGCTCGATCGTCATTAAAGTACTCATTTCGTATCCTCCTCAAACTGTGTTACATAGCAGCACTTTGATTATTTGCTGCTTCTCTCATTTTTTTAGCTTCCATTCGTCCTTGAAGTGCAACAAACGGTAAATAGATGACCACTGAAACAATTAAGTTAAATGCGGCTAAAGCTGCACCTGTCCAATGTCCACCTGTAATTAACCAACCACCTAGAATTGGTGGAGTTACCCAAGGAATACTTGTCGTTACAGGATGTACCCACTCAAAAGAAATCGCTAAATATGATATAACTGTTAATATAATTGGTGTACCTATAAATGGAATTAACCACATTGGATTTAATACGATTGGCAATCCGAAAAGAACTGGTTCATTAATTTGGAATAAACCTGGTGCTCCTCCTAATGCAATCATTTGTTTATTACGTTTTCTATTAATTAAGATCATTGAAATGATTAACCCTATCGTAGCACCTGATCCACCTAAGAAAACAAATGCATCAAAGAATTGACCAGCCATTACATTGTATTCACTCCACTTAGTAACACCTTTTGCTGCTAAATCAATATTTTCATTCCCTAAAGCTGTAAATAATGGTGTTGTAATTCCACCTAAAATATTTGGTCCATGTAGGCCAAGCATCCAGAAGAAATGAATAAAGAATGCGATACCAATTGCAAATGGTAATGAGTCAGCAGCATTTGTTAATGGCTTAACAAGCACTGAGCTTAACCAATCATTAAAATATACTCCATCAGATAAATATAATCTGAATAACAAACCAACAATTGCGATTACCAAAATTGTTAGCATACCTGGTAACAGTTTCGCAAATGCTTTAGAAACTGCTGGTGGCACACCATCAGGTAATTTAATTACTAATTTTTTCACTTTAGATAAGCGGACAAAAATTTCTGTTGCGATAATTGCGACGATTATTCCAGTAAATAGTGCAGTTGAATTAGTATATGTTGAGTTTACTAATCCCCAAACACTACCTGTAGCTGTTTTTCCATTTTCTAATGTAACTGTCACAGCATTTAAAGTTTGTGGCACTAGCACAAAATATGATGCTAACGCTACAAGCATTGCTTCGAATCCCTCATCACCATATGAGCGAGCCAATTTATATGCAATCCCTACAACTGCAAAAACTGTCATAAATGCGAATGTTCCCCACCAAATGTCTCCACCTAGTGTCTTCCAATTTAGTCCAAAGAGTGCTTCCATCATCTTGTCGTAGCCTTTTATCGCTCCGCCTAGATTATTAAATAAAACTGCAAACGAACCTACCATTGTAATGGCAATCATACCGATTAACGCATCACGTATTGCTAACAAATGACGTTGGTTACCGAACTTTGCTGCAGCTGGCATTATATATCTTTCTACAAAATTTATCATTTTTTCAATGCTCCTTTTTGTTAATAATTCATGCAACAATCAATGCTATTTTTTTAAGCTAAGAGCTAATTCTAAAACAGCTTCACCGTTCATCAGTCCATAATGTACTGGATTGATCACATCAACTGGGATTCCTTTTGGCTCTGCAACTTTTTTCATCTCTGAAGCTAAATATCGTACTTGTGGCCCTAATAAAAGAACATCAGCTTTATCTAAATTTTCTTTTGCAGCATCACCTGATACTGCCCAAATTTTCGCTTCAATTCCTTTTGCTTTTGCTGCATCCTCCATTTTAGTTACTAGTAAACTAGTAGACATTCCTGCTGAACAAGCTAATAAAATATTCATTATAATTCCTCCAGTATCAGTTAATGTGTAGCGCTTACAATTTTTATTAAGCAACTACCAATTTTTTTATTTTGTACACTCTTTATATAGCAAATGGCGTGCCAACTTTTTATCATTACTTTAAAAATATTTATTTTCATCTTAAAGTCCTTGTCCTAGAAGGATTTAAAATATTAATGTTTTTTCTAAACCTTTCAAGCCTGCAGCTTAATTTTCTTAGTGTGTTGTATAAAATTGATAATTTTTCTAAAAACTAATTAGTGTGTTGATTTCACGCTAGTGTGTCACAAAATAGACACACAAATAGTTTAGTGTTTTAAAACTCTATTGAATCCTTCTTAAATTAGATACTTTTATAGAACAAAAAAGTGGTGTAGAACTTGTCTACACCACTTTTGTTCATTATGAAATTTTCTCATGCAAGTATATAATCTCTTCCACTAAGTCCCTTGTTGTAAGAGTGTTCATTAAATGATCTTGTGCATGCACTAAAAGAACATTAATTTGATAGTGTTGCCCGCCCGCTTCACTTTGTATAAGTGAAGTTTGGGAATGATGAGCCAGCCTAAGTTCTGCATTCGCTTCGCTTACTTTCTTACGAGCTTCCTCAAACTCCCCCTCTCGAGCTTTATACATCGCTTCCATTAATAAACTTTTAGCATTACCTGAATGTAGTATAAGCTGAAATGCAATTTGTTCATTGTTTGTGTCGGTAGGCATCTGCACTCTTCTCCTTTACATTCTATTAAACATTTAATGAGTTACTACTCGAAGTTTCTGTTGATCTTTTAGCTTCCATTCTTTCTGCAACTACTACGAATGGTAAGTAAATAATAACAGAGATTACTGCGTTAACTAATGATAAAACTGCTCCGCTCCAATGACCACCCGTTGCTAAATATCCTCCAATAACCGGTGGAGTTACCCATGGAATAGTTGAAACAACTGGGAATACGATATGCGATTGAACAGCTAAATAAGAAATAATTGTTAATACAATTGGAGTAAGGATAAATGGTACTAACCATACTGGATTTAATACAATTGGTAAACCGAAAATGATTGGTTCATTAATATTAAATAATCCAGGAGGTGTACCTAAAGCAATCATCTGTTTATGACGTCTACGGTTAACGATAAACATCGCTATAATTAAACCAATTGTTGTTCCTGACCCACCCATATACACGAATGCATCTAAGAATGGACCTGCTAAAATTGAGTACTTATCTAAATCAGTAACTCCTTTTGCGTATAAGTCAATATTATGATTTCCTAAACTTGTTAATAATGGTGTCGTAATACCACCTAAAATATTTGGACCATGTAGTCCTAGTGCCCAGAAGAAATGAACAAAGAATGCAATAGCAACTGCAAATCCTAATGAATCAGCTGCATCAGTTAATGGTTTTACAAGAACTGAGTTTAACCAATCATTAAAGAATACTCCGTCCGAAATATATAATCTAAATAATAAACCAACTAAAGCTACAATGAAGATTGTTAGCATACCTGGTAATAGTTTTGCAAACGCTTTCGATACTGCCGGTGGAACACCATCAGGTAATTTAATAACTAATTGCTTTACTCTAGCTAATCGTACAAAAATTTCAGTTGCAACAATCGCTACGATAATACCTGTAAATAAAGCTGTTGAGTTTAATGAATTCCAGCTAATGAATCCCCAAGTACCACCTGTAGCTGTTTTGCCTCCATCTAACGTAACAGATACTGCAGCTAATGATTGTGGAACAAGTACAAAATAACATGCTAGTGCAACAAGCATAGCTTCAAAACCTTCATCGCCATAAGAACGTGCTAATTTATAGGCAATCCCTACAACTGCAAACACGGTCATAAATGCAAAAGTTCCCCACCAAATATCGCCGCCTAATGTTTTCCAGTTAGCACCGAAGACAGTTTCCATCATGTGATCGTAGCCGTGGATTGCTCCACCTAAGTTATTAATTAAAGTCGCAAATGCTCCAATCATCGTAATTGCAATCATACCAATTAACGCATCACGGATAGCTAGCAAATGACGTTGATTTCCAAACTTCGCTGCTGCAGGCATTATATACTTTTCAGCAAAACTCATCATTCTGATACACCTTCTTTTCTCTCTAAATTTTTAATACCCCGTTTTATTTTTTCAAATTTAAAGCCATTTCTAACACAGCTTCACCATTCATCAATCCATAATGTACCGGATTAATAGTATCTACTGGAATCCCCTTAGGTTCAGCCAGCTTCTTCATCTCTGAGGCAAGATAACGAACCTGTGGTCCAAGTAGTAATACATCCGCTTTAGCTAAATTTTCTTTCGCTTCATCACCAGCAACGGCCCATATGTTGGCCTGAATACCTTTTGCCTTTGCTGCTTGTTCCATCTTTGTGACCAGTAGACTAGTTGACATACCTGCTGAACATACTAATAGAATATTCATTCTCCACCTCCTGCAAAATTTACCCGACCATTGTAGCGCTTACATTTTTACAAATAATGACAAAAGAATTACGCGATACAAGGACAAGTTTTATAATCAATTTAAGTATTGCAAAATCTGTGCCAATTTTCTAAAAAATCTATTTATTTCAAAATCCAATAAAAAAACCTTGAGAAATCAAGGTTTTTAAAACTAATCATTTTTATTAAATTTTAGTGTTTCATTTGTGTGTAGCCATAAATCGTACTGTGTTAGCTAAAAGATAGTAGTGTGTTGGCGAATTAATGCGAAACACCCTTATCAAACCGAAAGTGTGTTATACAACAACACATTAAAATTATTCTTCAACTGTCAAATGAGCTTTACAAAATTCGAATACTTCTTTTTCTTCATCTTCTTCTAAATCAAAATCTAAATAACTATTTGATTCAGCCTCGAACAAATCGTATTTAATTAATCTAGACTGGGCACCATTTACTCCAAAAAGTACTTTTATGTATATCCCTTTTTCATTATATAATTCATCATCCTCTGGTACATCGATATAAAGAATAAACTCATATCGATCCCCTTCAATAATGCCAAATGGATCTTTTATTTCTTCTACAGTGTATTCTGCAATAGTTAACACAAAAACATTCCCTTCAATATTAATATGTACTATTATACACAAAGAAATGAACAAAAAGAAAGACGCCTGCCGCAGCAGACGTCTTGATGCGTTTGAGGCGAGAGACCGGGCGGCCACATCCGCGCGTTTAGCTTGCGCATATCTCTCGTCTTACTCAAATTAGCTCATCGCAATAAGTAATATAACATATATTTTTGAAAAATGGTAGAGGAAAAAAATTCAAGCTATTAAGAACCTCATGCCAAATCATTTAGAATCACGCGACACTATTATCCTTAGTATTGTTTTGGCGTTAAACATCCTCAATTTTATATACAGAATTTAATGATTTTCAGGTCGATACAGTATTTTTTCTTTTTAACTGTTGAATACAGTTTATATGTTTCCTTGAATTTTAGTTCATTTTCCATTTCTTCTTTATTGAATTTTGCTAGTTCCTCGAAAAACCATGAATTTATATCCATTTTGAAAGCCTCCTTTTTCTTACTTTAAATATATGACAGTAAGGTAAAGGAACCCATTCTTCATTGGATGGAGTTTTATTACATCTTTAGTTGTAGGTTAGAAGAAGGAGGATTATCAGTAGAAAAAAATAAAAGCCGATTGATATAACTTCTGTTTTTAAACAGATTATATCAATCGGCTTTTTACTTTTTAGCGCGCTCGACAGGATTCGAACCTGCGACACACGGTACCGGAAACCGATGCTCTATCCACTGAGCTACGAACGCATAATTTCTTATAAAGGTACATGATATATTTTGTATTGGTTAGTCCTAGGTCAATTATATCTTTAGAAAGTTCTGACTGCAATGTTTTAGGTCTGTTTTTGGGTATGAAAATATTCTAAGAGTATGAAAAAGAAGAAGATGCGCTTTGGGTGCATCCTCTTCTTTAGTTACCATTTTATAGGTTTTCACCGTTTGTTTTGATGACTTGTTGGTACCAGTAAAAGCTTTTTTTCTTGAGTCTTTTTAATGTACCTTTTCCTTCGTTGTCTTTGTCTACGTATATATATCCGTAGCGTTTTTTCATTTCACCGGTTCCTGCACTTACAAGATCAATTGGTCCCCAGCTTGTGTAGCCAATGATTTCGACACCGTCTTGGATCGCTTCGGACATTTCTTTAAAATGTGAGTTTAAATAATTGATTCGGTAGTCATCATTAATTGTGTCGTTGTCTTCAATTACATCAATTGCTCCTAGGCCATTTTCCACAATAAATAATGGTTTTTGGTAACGGTCGTATAATTGATTACATGTTATTCGTAATCCTTTAGGATCGATTTGCCATCCCCACTCTGAGGCTTTTAAGTATGGATTTTTTATAGAGGCAAAGATATTTCCTTCAGTTAATTGACTTAATACTTCCGGGTCAGTACTAGCGCAACGACTTGCATAATAACTGAAACCGATATAGTCCACTGTGTTATTTTTTAATAGCTCTTCATCATCTTTTTCCATTACTATATGTAAATCATTTTCTCTGAAATATCGTTTAGCATACCCAGGGTATTCCCCTCTTGATTGAACATCAATGAAAAAATAGGATTCTCGGTCTTTTTCCATTGAGTTCCATACATCGTTTGGATGACAAGTATATGGAAATGTTGCACCCGCCGCTAGCATACAGCCAATTTGGCTATTTGGAATAATTTCATGACATGCTTTTACAGCTAAAGCACTAGCTACAAGTTGATGATGTGCCGCTTGGTAAAGAACTTGGTCTTTATCCTCACCTTCTTTAAGAATAATACCTGCTCCAATAAAAGGTGCATGTAATAGCATGTTTATTTCATTAAATGTCATCCAATACTTAACTTTGTTTTTATATCTTTCAAAGATAGTTCTTGTATACCTCTCATAAAAGTTGATCATTTCTCTATTTTTCCAACTACCGTATTTCTCTACTAAATGGACTGGCACATCAAAATGGCAAGTCGTGACAACTGGTTCAATATTATATTTTAATAACTGATCAAAAACATCATCATAGAATTGGAGACCCTCTTCATTTGGTAATTCTTCATCTCCGTTAGGAAAAATCCTTGCCCATGCAATTGATAACCTTAAACATTTAAATCCCATTTCAGCAAACAGTGCAATATCATCTTTATAACGATGGTAGAAATCAATTGCTTCATGTGAAGGATAGTAAACTCCTTCTTTTAATGTTAAAGAGTCTATATTCCCTAACATAAACGAAAATCGTTCTTTACCAGTCGGTAATAAATCTACAGTTGTTAACCCTTTACCACCTTCTAAGTAAGCACCCTCTGCTTGGTTTGCTGCAATTGCACCACCCCAAAGAAAATTTGTTGGAAATGCGGAATGTAACTTATTCAATTTGGATCTCCTCCTCTAGTAACTTTGTCTACTTTAACTCGATTGTATTTTCTAAGAAGCATTCCTGAAGAAATTGAATTTTACTTAAAAAAAATCCTTTTAGAATCTTTTCTATATCTAGTCCTACTCTCCTGCTCTTCGTAGTTTATTAGAATTTATACTACTCAAAAGAAAATCTAAATAAAGTTACGTTTAATAATAGGAAAAGTCGTTAATGATGTTGAAGTATTAGATAATCAATATGTTATAAAAGGTCAATTTTTTTTAGGTTAAAGAATACATAAATAAAGCATCTCTTTTATTTGACCTTTTCTGACCTTAAAGGTATTATTGTATTAATCAATCTATTGTTTAAACAAGGAGGAGAAAAAATGAATTTAATCCCTACAGTTATTGAACAAACAAGTCGTGGTGAGCGTGCGTATGATATTTACTCTCGTCTTTTAAAAGACCGCATAATCATGTTAGGTAGTGCAATCGATGATAACGTAGCTAACTCGATCGTGTCACAACTTTTATTTTTAGCAGCAGAAGATCCAGATAAGGATATTTCATTATACATTAATAGCCCAGGAGGAAGTATTACTGCTGGTATGGCTATTTATGATACGATGAATTTCATTAAGCCTCAAGTATCTACAATTTGTATTGGTATGGCTGCTTCAATGGGTGCTTTCTTATTATCTGCTGGGGAAAAAGGTAAGAGATATGCTCTTCCGAATGCAGAAGTTATGATTCACCAACCATTAGGTGGTGCTCAAGGTCAAGCTACTGAAATCGAAATTGCAGCTAAACGTATCTTGTTCTTACGCGATAAATTAAACAAAATTCTTGCTGATCGTACTGGTCAACCATTAGATACGATTGAGCGTGATACTGAGCGTGATAACTTTATGACTGCAGACCGTGCTTTAGAATACGGATTAATTGATAAAGTAATTTCTAATACTGCAGCTATTAAATAATAATTAAAAAACTAGTCGTGATTTTCCGGCTAGTTTTTTTTGTATAAAAAAATTGGACATCCATCTATGTGAATGCCCAATAACATTAAATTTCTTCTCCAATAAAGTCCATTACTGCTTCCATTGCTTCAACTTCATCGTCACCAGTAACAGTAATTACTATTTCTTCTCCATGTGGTACAGCAAGACTCATAACGCCCATAATACTTTTTACGTTCACTTGTTTACCTTTATATGCTAGTAATACTTCTGAACGAAATCTTGTAGCGACTTGAACAAATTGTGCCGCTGGACGAGCCTGTATTCCAGTTTCTAATAGTACTCTCCCTTTTTTCTCAATCATTTTTTTACCTCTTAACTTATTTATTTTATTTTTATTGGTTCCCCTGCTCTTAGCTTATCAGCAATTTCATCAATTTTACGTAAACGATGATTAATTCCGGATTTGCTAATTGCACCGCTAGAAACCATTTCTCCTAATTCTTTTAATGTTACATCCTCATACGCTACTCTAAGTTCAGCAATTTCACGGAGCTTTGGCGGTAATATATCTAATCCGACGGAGCTTTGGATATAACGAATATTTTCAATTTGTCTGAAGGCTGCGCTAATTGTTTTATTTAAGTTCGCAGTTTCACAATTTACTAGACGATTAACACTGTTTCTCATGTCTCTTACAATACGGATATCTTCAAACCTTAATAAGGCTGAATGAGCACCAGCAATGTTTAAAAACTCAGTGATTTTTTCTGCTTCCTTTAAATAAGTGATATAGCCTTTTCGTCTCTCTAATGTCTTCGCATTTAACCCGAATTCATTCATTAGACGGCAAATTTCTTCTGTATGCTCTTTATAAAGCGAAAAAATTTCTAAGTGATATGAAGATGTTTCTGGATTATTCACTGAACCACCAGCTAGAAAAGCACCTCTTAAGTAGGAGCGTTTGCAACACTTCTTTTCAATTAGTTCTTTTGCTATTTCATTCGTAAAAGTAAACCCTTCGCCTGTTATATAAAGATCATTTAAAATATGCTTAGCTTCTTCTTTTATTCGAACAATATAGACATTGTTCTTTTTAAGACGCATTTTTTTACGAACGAGTAATTCAACGTCCACATCATAAACACGTTTAATTAATACATATATTCTTCTAGCAATAGCTGCATTTTCAGTAACTACATCTACAATAAATTGGCGATTTGCAAATGATAATGAACCGTTCATACGAATTAAAGAAGACAGTTCCGATTTTGAACAACAATCTTTAATTTCTATTGTTGTTAACTCTTTTTTCGTTTCTGATGCAAAGGACATTTGAATCACCCCCTCCTTCGAACACTAAATATTTTTCATTATTCTTTTATTTTAGTCGGGATAAGGTCACATAAAATTTCTGCTAACTTTACAGTATCATGCCTGATTACATTATCATCATATTTAACGATTGACTTATGAACGACTTCTAGTTTTAAAGCATTTAGCTCATTCAAATCCGGTTTTACTTGTTGAGCATGTTCTTCTTTATAAAGTTCTAAAATGTTCTTTGGCATTGTACCTTCATTTACGATAATCGTATCGATAAAGCTTGAGTCTAAGTGTTCATACAAAGCTTTTACGTGATCACTAGCCGTATAATGCAATGTCTCACCAGCTTGAGTCATAACATTACATACATATACTTTTTTAGCTTTTGAGGCTACAACTGCCTTCCCAATTTTAGTAACTAATAGATTTGGTAGAATACTCGTGTATAAGCTACCTGGTCCAATTACAATTAAATCTGCTCGTTCTATTTCATCAATGGCTTCTTTTAAAGGTTCAACATTACTTGGAGCTAAAAATACTCTCTTAATTTTTTTACCTGAATACGGGATTTTAGATTCACCCGAAACAATTGTGCCATCTTCTAGTTCCGCTTTTAATACAACACTTTGGTTAGCAGCTGGAATAACTTTCCCTCTTACATTTAATACTCTTCTCATTTCAATGATTGCACGATAAAAATCGCCTGTAATGGCAGTCATTGCACTTAACATTAAATTCCCAAGTGAGTGTCCAGAAAGGTCTCCAGATGTAGCAAATCGATGTTGGAATAATTCTTCCAACATCGGTTCCACATCAGATAATGCGGCCAATACATTTCTTACATCACCAGGGGGTGGAATTTTTAATTCATCACGTAATCGTCCAGAACTTCCACCGTCATCTGCGACAGTTACAATTGCGGTAATATCAACGGGATGTTTTTTCAACCCACGAACTAAAACAGATAAACCCGTTCCGCCTCCAATTATTACTATTTTCGAACGTTGGCTAACCATTACTTATGGCTCCTTTTTTCAACATCTCGATGGCTAATATTCGTATCATATTGGTCCTTATAGTAGTTAGCTAAATACTCCGCTAGAGTAACAGAGCGATGCTGTCCACCTGTACATCCAATCGCAATTATTAACTGACGTTTACCTTCTCTTTTGTATTGAGGTAACATAAAACTAATTAAATCAATTAATTTCAGCATAAACTCAGTTGTCTCATTAAATTTAAGTACATAAGAGGAGACCTCTTCATCTAAACCTGTTAGTGGACGCATTGATTCAATATAAAATGGGTTTGGTAAAAAGCGTACATCAAATACTAAATCCGCATCAATCGGTATGCCATACTTAAAACCGAATGACTGAATATTTACTGAAAAACCTTCTTGCTCATTTTCTCTAAACTGTTTTATTATTTTTTCTCTTAGTATTTTAGGTTTTAAATCTGAAGTATCATAAATTAATTGTGCACGTCCTTTTACATCCGCTAAAAGTGTGCGCTCCATCTCAATTCCTTTTAACGGAGAACCAGTTGGAGAAAGTGGATGTGAACGACGCGTTTCTTTATAGCGAGTAACAAGAGCAGCATTCGTTGCATCTAAAAATAATATTTGAGGGATGATCGAAGGAGTAGACATTAATTGATCTAACGAATTCCCTAATTGATCAAAGAATTCTCTTCCTCGTAAATCCATTACTAGAGCAACTTTATCCGTTGTATTATGATCTGGGTCCTTTAATAGCTCTACAAATTTTGGAAGTAAAGCCGGAGGAAGATTGTCAACACAGAAATAACCGATATCTTCTAACGCTTGAACAACAACAGTCTTTCCAGCACCTGACATTCCAGTTATTATAACCATTTTCACATGTGATTTTGCAGGCATTTAATTCAACCCTTTCTATGAATTTAGGTTAACTAGGATTTAATCGATATCTTAATAATTCAAAATCTGGCGTATATACAAAGGTACCATGCAAGATTTCTGTACCTTGAAGTAAATAATCAATAATGTGATAATCACCTTCAGCCATAGGAAGTTTCTTCACTTCATCTATTGCATGCCAGCGAAGAATGCCTTCTTCACATTCATCTTGATTTTGACCATCATACTCGGTAGCTAAAAATGAGAACATCATCCACTCATTCACTACCTTAGCATCTTCTTCTATAATAATTGTAAAAACACCTTTTAATTTTGGGTTTTTTAAGTAAACACCTGTTTCTTCACGATATTCTCGTACAACTGCTTCTCTAATATTTTCACCTGGCTCCATCTTGCCGCCGGGTGCAACCCACCAGTTTCTTCTAGGTTTTTGTAGCAAGAGGATATTATTTTCATTTAACAAAACACAATGTGTAACTCTTTGCATTTTTTATACCTCACTTACAATTTCGACTTGCAGTTGGTTGAAACTGCCCAATCTATATTATACCGTTAAACCTGTCTAACAACAACTTGTTAGGAGCAGGAATTAGGGGAGGAAAAGCTCTAGGATTTGGAAATAATTTCAAGAATTGGCCGTACTGTTGGGGAACTAAATTTACACAAAAAAAGGGAACATGGACAAGCGCATATCCATGTTCCTATATATATTAGGGGGCTCTCTGGTTAATAAATATATTACAGTATCTATATTTCAGTAGAGTTACACCCTAATTACATGTAAGTTTCAGAATATTACAATTGTATACACAATTCAAATAAATTGGAATCAATCGTATTTTAATGGTAGATTACTTCGTTTTAGCTAACTCTTCCATTAATTCTTCTATATAATGTTGTACTGCTTGAGCAGCAATACTTCCGTCTCCTGTAGCCGTTACAACTTGACGTAATGTTTTTTCACGAACATCACCTGCAGCAAAGATTCCTGCTACTTTTGTTTCCATTACATCATTTGTTTCGATATATCCATTTTCATTTGTAATACCTAAGCTTAAGAATGGTTTTGTTAATGGAAGCATTCCGATATAAATAAATACTCCATCTGTTTTAAATTCAGATTCTTCTCCATTTTGAGTATCAACAAGCGTTACGCTACTAACTTTACCGTCAGTTCCGTTAATCTCCTTGATTGTTGAATTCCAAACGAATGAAATTTTTTCATTTGCAAATGCACGGTCTTGAAGAATTTTTTGAGCACGTAATTGTTCTCGGCGGTGTACAATTGTAACTTTAGAAGCGTAGCGAGTTAAATATACGCCTTCTTCAACCGCTGAGTCTCCTCCACCAACGACAACTAATTCTTTATCTTTAAAGAATGCTCCATCACAAACAGCACAGTAAGACACACCGCGTCCGCCTAGCTCTTGTTCACCTGGAACGCCAATTTTCTTGTACTCTGCACCAGTAGTAATAATAACTGCACGTGTTTTGTATTCTTTTTTACCAGCAACGATAGTTTTGTATTCTTTGCCGTCGATAATTTCTTTTATGTCGCCATAAGCATATTCAGCACCAAATTTTTTCGCGTGGTCAAACATTTTATTTGATAAATCAGGACCTAAAATACTATCAAACCCTGGATAATTTTCAATTTCTTCAGTATTTGCCATCTGTCCACCAGGAATACCACGTTCCATCATTAATGTAGAAAGATTAGCACGAGATGTATATACAGCTGCAGTCATCCCTGCAGGACCAGCTCCAATGATTATAACATCATAAATTTTTTCTTCCATTTCTTAATCACTCCTTGTACTTTTATGGCTAATTGCCCTAGTTCATTTAACTACCACTATCCTAATACGCGACAACATAAAACAACAAATCATATGCTCATAATATAGAAAACTCGTTGATTGGCGAGCCTTTATACTTAATCTCTTGTGAAATAAAGAAAGCTTGCTTAACACCATCTGGTATTAAAACAAGCTTCGAATGGCGCTGATGCCTTTATTTAATAAATAAGTAGAGATATTATAGTTTGCTGCAATTTTCTTTTGTGATACACGTTTTACTTCATTTTCAACAAGATAATGTGTAGCAGCTAATAAAACTTCTTCATTTACAGGTAACACTTTATATTTTAAAGTAAGCTCACAAATCGAGAAAAACCATAACTGGAGATGATTACGAAGAATGATATATTCTTCTTCCCAAGTTGCTTGAACTTTTTTCGCTCCATTAATCGCAATATTTAATGATGGATGAGGCTCCAAATAGCACATATTATTCAGAAGAACTTGTTCTAATTGCTCATCGATTCCAATATTTTCTAATGGTTCTATATCTTGAAGGATTGAACTAAACTTTTGTTCGTAATAATACTCCTTCATGAAATAGATTAATCCCCATCTTTCACTATTGGAATTAGAGTATTTTGCTTGATACTCAGTTTCCGCCATTAACTGCTCGATTTCGTTCGATGAATGCTTTTTTTCAGCCCATGGTGCTAATTCTTCATGCTCTTCAAACTCATTTGACATTTCTTGATTCCAAATGCGCTCGGCAATCGCAATTCGTCCTGAACGGTAAGCTGCGTCACAGAACATATAATAAAATTGAATTTCACGATCAGGTCTTTCCATATAAAGTAAGTTAAATAATTTATATGCTTCTTCATACTTTTTGAATTGATAAAAAAGTACTCCAAGCTTATGACGGTGCTCTTCAGAGATTGGAACGATATTTGATAAGCCTTCAAGATAAACATGAGCAGCTTCTTGTTCATTTAAGATCCTTTTTAGCATAGTTAAATGAATTAACGCTGATAAATTGCCTGGATTTTGTTCTAAAACATACTCCAATACTCTTTCAGCTTCATCGTGATGCCCTAAATGAAGCTCTACTAAAGCCAAATTATTGTATGCTGGCCAAAATTCTTGATATTTATCAACAATGCTCAGTAAAGTGGATTTAGCTGATTTCCAATCATGATTTGCTAAATAGCTAGTAACTCTCTCTTGAAGTACTAGTAAATCATCATTAATACTTAAATCATCATCTTCTTCACTATGAATAATGTCTAAATAATCTTCTAGCTCTTCTAATTGTTCTTCATCTGTTCCAATTTCTAAATACTTTTGAGCATAAAGATTTGCTTTTTGAAATAACCCTAACTCAAAAAATGCAAATGCTAATAAATAATATACATCCTCATTAGTTGGATATTTATCTAAAATATATTCTAAAATAGTAATCGTAGTTTGATATTGATGTAATGATAAAAGCTTCCTAGAAATATCAACAAGAACAGTTTGATTTTCTTCATTTTCAGCAGCTTTTTTCAAGTAATAAATCGCTTGCTCAGTATCGTTACTATTATAAGCTTTCATACCTTTTTCGTAGAAATAATCTTTCGGTAACGAGAACGAAACGACATTATGAAATTGATTTGTTTGATTCCCCAAATTTTCTGACATTCGATCCTCCAGTTTTTCCAGCTTATCACAGTATATCACACAAAAAGAGGAAATAGTCGCCGTCCAAATTATAAGAATTTTAAACGAACGTACAATTTCCACATTATCTAAATAAAGTTGTCAAAGTATTATTCTAACCGAAAAAAAAAATAATGGAAACCACTTTTTTAAAGAGTTTCAGATTGTGACAAAGAAATAACAACCATTGGATTACCTCCAACAAAAGCCCCAGCTGGAACATCCTTATTTACTAGTGTTGCAGCTGAAATTTTTGCGCCATCACCAATTATGACACCGGGCAAGATCGTCGTATTTGCACCAACTAACACATTATTTCCAATAATGACTTCCCCTAATCGGTATTCATTAATTAAATATTCATGCGCTAAGATTGTCGTATTATAGCCTATTATCGAATTTCTGCCTACTGAGATTAACTCAGGGAACATTAAATCCGGTGTCACTTTAAATGCAAAGGATGTAAAATCTCCAACCTTCATTCCTATTAAATTCCTATACATCCAGTTTTTCAATCTAAAGAATGGGACGTATCGGGCTATTTCAATTACAACAACATTTCGAAATGTTTTCCAAAACGAAACGGTCTTGTACAATTGCCAAAGTGAATTCTCACCCTCAATTGGATAGCGTTTCGTTCTTCTCACTGCTCTTCTATTCCTAGAATCGATAAAATATCACTCATCTTCTCAAGCATAAAATCAGGTTTATACGTTGCTAAAAATTCCTTCCCCTTTAATGACCAGGCAACACCTGCTGTTTTCGTTCCAGCATTTTTACCACCTTCAATATCATGGTAATTATCGCCTACCATTAAACTCTCTTCAGGGATCGAATTAAGTTTTTTTAGAGCTAATTGAATTGGCTCTGGATGTGGCTTTGCATTTTGGACATCATCAATTGTAACAACTACGTCAAAAAATTGCTTTAACCGACCAAGGCTTAAGCCCATCTCAACTACATTTCTCGCTTTTGTAGTTACAATTCCAATTTTGTAGCCTAATCTGTGTAAAGTCTCAATCGTTTCATAAACTGTTTCATACTCTTCAACAAATTCATCATGCATTTCCATATTAAAACGGCGGTATTCAGAAATTAACTCATCAACTCTTCCTTCATCTACCGTAGAAAAAGACTCAGTCAATGTAGGACCCATAAATGGAATAACGTGTTCACGTTTATATTGGTCAGGATAAAATTTATTTAAAGTATGCAAAAATGAAGCAATAATTAATTCATTTGTATTGATTAATGTACCGTCTAAATCAAATAGTATCGTATTTATTTTCATAGATATTTCCTTTCTATTTCACATCAACGTTTAAACTTGATTCAGTTTTACTTCCTACTTTGCCTACTACTCTTGCAACTATAAATGTAACAATTAGAGCGACTAAGAAACGGATTAAGAATAAATATAAAACTGGAATACCTAAAGGAATAAAGATAAGCGTATCTTCTACCACAGCATGACAAGCTACTAAAAATAAGAAAACGAGATATAAATCACGTTTCGAAACACCATCTTCTTTTACAGCTTGAATCATAACACCCGCTCCAAAAGCTAATCCAAAAAACAATCCCGCAGCTAAAGTAACTCCAGCTTTTGCTTCTACACCAATAAGTTTAGTAAAAGGCGATAATGCTTTGGTTATATAATTCATCCATCCAAAATCTTTTGCTATTTGAATCACTAGCATTAATGGAATAACTATTTTAACAAGGTTTAAAACACCCATTAATGACGAAACGAATGCAGTATAAACTATTTCCCATCCTGATTGATTAGCCGCTTCTGCAACTTCAATACCTTTATGAACAATTTCTGTTCCACCAGACCAAAGAAAATGGATACAAATAGCAGATAATATTGCAAATCCTATCCTTACTAAAACAACAAATGATGCTCTAACCCCTACAGCAGTTGCTACAGTCGTTTCAACAAATAGATTATGAGAAAAACTTAACATGACGGCAAGGATCAAGGCTTCCTTAACAGTTAAATCCATAGGTAGCATAGCCCCAAGTGCAGCATATAAGTTTAAAACATTACCTAACACTAATACTAATGCTGCATCTCCCTTTAAACCAATAAAACTCATTAAAGGTTCAAGCAAATTAACAAACCAGTCCATTAGTGCTGTTTCTTTAATAATCGTTAAAATGAAAGAAATAGGGAAAATGATTTTCCCTATTTTCCAAGATGTTTGTAAGCCTACTAGTAAGCCTCTCTTTAAAGTTTCCACAGTGTTCACCACTCCTGCTTTACAAACTTAAACATCTAAATATCGTTCATTTGATAACCCTTTAGCTCTGCGATAAACAAGAATGATAATTGAAACGATAATTATGACTACTGATATAAACTGAGCCATTCTAATATTATGTGTTAACATTAAGCTGTCTGTTCTTAAACCTTCAATAAAGAAACGTCCAACTGAGTACCAAATTAAATAAGTTAAAAACATTTCACCACGTCTTAAATTCACTCTTCTTAAAATAAGTAAGAAGATAATACCTAGTAAGCTCCACATTGATTCATATAAAAATGTTGGATGATAATATGTTCCATCAATATACATTTGATTAATGATCCATGTAGGTAAATGAAGACTTTCTAAAAACGATCTAGTTACTGGTCCACCATGAGCCTCTTGGTTCATAAAATTTCCCCAGCGTCCTAACATTTGCCCTACTAAAATACTTGGTGCTGCAATATCTGCAAGCTTCCAAAATGAAATTCCTCTTTTCTTTGCAAAGAAATAACTAGCAATAAATGCACCAATTAAACCACCATGAATTGCTAATCCACCATGCCAAATTGCTGGAATCTCACTAACATGCTTAGAATAATAGTCTAACTCAAAGAGTACATAGTAAATTCTAGCCCCTATAATTGCTGAAGGTAGAGCTACTAAAATTAAATCTAAGAATGTATCATCAGGTATACCGCGTCTTTTACTTTCACGAATTGCCAACCATAACCCTAAAACAACACCTAGTCCAATCAATACCCCATACCACTTTATTGAAAGTGGACCTAAATGTAAAAAAACTTTATCTAATGGCTGAATATTTGATTCCATTCCAATTTCCCCACTTTATCTTTAAATTAAATCACTTACGTTATTACCACCTTGAATTACCTTTTCCAAACGGTCCGCAAATTGCTGCGCCGCATTTACACCCATATTTTTCAAACGGAAATTCATGGCTGCTACTTCAATAATAACTGCTAAATTTCGTCCTGGACGAACCGGCAATGTAATTTTCGAAATACTTGTATCTAATATTTTTAGTTTTTCATCATCAAGACCAACTCGATCATAGACTTTTTGTGAATCCCATGTCTCTAAGTCGATGTTTAGCGTAATACGTTTGTAATTTCTTACAGATCCTGCTCCAAAAAGAGTCATTACATTGATAATTCCTAATCCGCGAATTTCCAATAAATGCTCAATCAATTCAGGCGAAGAACCGATAAGCGTATCTTCATCAGTTTGACGAATCTCAACTGAATCATCCGCTACTAATCGATGGCCACGCTTTACTAGTTCAAGAGCAGTCTCACTTTTACCAACTCCACTTTTACCAGTAATTAATACCCCTACCCCATAAATATCAACTAGTACCCCATGCAACGCAGTAGTTGGAGCAAGTTTTGCCTCTAAATAGCTCGTTAGTCTACTATACATCTTAGTTGTTTTACTATTTGATAATAATATAGGTACTCCAGTTTCTTCACCTGCTTCAATTAGTTCATCTGGAATCTCTAAACCTCGTGTAACAATTATACAAGGAGTATCGTCAGCACAAAGCTTTCTTAATCGATCATGCTTCTCTTCATCAGTTAAACTATGATAAAAAGTTAATTCCGTTTTTCCTAATATTTGCACTCTATCTGATGGATAGTAAGTAAAAAAACCAGCAACCTCTATTCCAGGGCGAGATAAATCAGTAGTGTTAATCGATTTATTCAAACCCGCACTTCCACTAATAACTTCTAATTTAAAATACTCAACTAAATTCTTTGTACGTAATTTAGCCATACAAGCCTCCTAAGGATTAATAATTATGTACTATCTTACATATTGTAACATTTTTAAACTTTGTGGGAAAATGTCGATAAGCTAATAACAGCACGCAAACAATTAAAAATTATTAATATAAAAGTGAAACTGATCAACGGGATTTAGCAATTTATCAATCAATTTAGCTTTATATCAACGAAAAACAGTCATATATCAACGTAGCTCACAATTTTATACACATTGTGTTCGTCTTTTACCGCAAATAGAACTTAGTGTATTTGTTCATATTTTCGACATATTTAAGAAATGCAAAAAAGAGACTCTCAAAAGTAATTGAACTTAAGAGACTCCCTTTTTTAGCGTTGACTATTCTTATTTTTGTTTTTTGAGCCAAATACAAAGTATTGAATTAACATACTGAATGTACTAATTAAAATTGATGCAATAATAGCTGTTCCAAAACCATTTACCCTAAGTGCATCACCTAGTAAATAATCAGTAATCTCTAGTGTAAAAGCATTAATTATAAATAGGAATAAGCCCATTGTAAAAATGGTCACTGGTAATGTTATTAAAATTAAGACCGGACGAATGATTGTATTTAAGATCGATAATACTAACGCAGCAATTATAGCTGTTGCAATATTCTTCACATAAAAATCTGGTTGTAGAAATCCAGCCACTACAATAAAAACTAAGCTATTAATAGCTAGTGAAAATAACCATCTCATTTAATTCACGTCACCTTCTTTTGGAACAACAAATATCCAAATCAAATATACAAATAGAAGTGCTCCAAATCCTATAAAAAATAATATAACAAAAAGTAACCTTATTAATGTACTATCTAGATTAAAATACTTTCCTAATCCGCCACATACTCCTGCAAGCATAGAATCTTTTGAAGATCGATATAGTTTTTTCACGGGAAATCTCCTCTCTATCGATAAGTCCTCATTTTTTATATTCACAAATTTTTCTATTTTATTATTTATTCTATGTTAAAACATTAAAGAAATGTGGACTACTTTTCAAGTAAAAGCAACTACTTAAAAAACCTAACTAAAAACAAATACAAAGAAACAGGAGTTTCCTCCCATTCTTTGTATCACGTTTTTACTTTAATTTTGTCTTCAGGATTCCATCAAAGCCATTCGTTTTTCCATTCTAGCTTTGTCACGTTCTAATACAACTTTTAAATACTTACCTGTATGAGATGCTTCAACCTTACATAATTGTTCAGGTGTACCAGTTGCTACAATCGTTCCACCTTTGTCTCCGCCTTCTGGACCTAAATCAATAAGATGGTCTGCCGCTTTTATAACATCTAAATTATGTTCGATTACAAGCACAGTATCTCCATTATCTACTAGTCTTTGTAAAACAACTAATAATCGAGCGATATCATCAACATGAAGTCCAGTAGTAGGTTCATCTAATATATATAAAGTCTTTCCGTTTGTACGTTTATGAAGCTCAGAAGCTAGTTTTACACGCTGAGCTTCCCCACCTGATAAAGTCGTAGCAGGTTGACCTAATGTAATATATCCTAAACCTACATCAAATAACGTTTGAAGTTTACGTTTAATCTTTGGAATATTTTCAAAGAATGAAACCGCATCCTCAACAGTCATATTTAAAACTTCTGAGATTGATTTATCTTTATATTTAACTTCTAAAGTTTCTCTATTATATCGTTTACCATGACAAACTTCGCACGGTACATATACATCAGGTAAGAAATGCATTTCTATTTTAATAATCCCATCGCCACGACAAGCTTCACATCTACCGCCTTTAACGTTAAAGCTAAAGCGACCTTTTTTATAACCACGTACCTTCGACTCATTCGTAGCTGCGTACACATCACGTATATCATCAAATACGCCAGTATAAGTAGCAGGATTTGAACGTGGAGTACGACCAATTGGTGATTGATCAATATCAATAACCTTTTCTAATTGCTCAATCCCTTTAATCTCTTTATGCTCACCTGGACGCACTTTTGTACCATTTAACTTTTGAGCTAATGATTTATATAAAATTTCATTAATTAATGTACTTTTTCCTGAACCTGACACTCCTGTTACAGCAACGAATGTACCTAATGGGAAGGAAGTCGATACATTTTTTAAATTGTTTTCTTTTGCTCCAACAATCTTTATTTGACGTCCGTCACCTTTTCTACGTTCTAGCGGAACTGGAATAAACTTCTCACCGGATAAATACTTTCCAGTTAACGAGTTTTTATCATGCATTACTTCACTTGGAGTACCTTGTGAAATGACCTGCCCACCGTGAATACCAGCTCCTGGTCCGATATCAATTAAATAATCTGCTGCTAACATTGTATCTTCATCATGTTCAACAACTATTAATGTATTTCCGATATCTCTCATATTTAATAATGTTGAGATTAATCGATCATTATCACGTTGGTGTAGTCCGATTGACGGTTCATCTAAAATATATAATACGCCTGTTAATCTCGATCCAATTTGAGTCGCCAAACGAATTCGTTGAGCTTCTCCACCTGATAAAGTACCTGCCGCTCGGTTCAGTGTTAAATAATCTAAACCTACATTAACTAAAAAGCCGATACGCTCACTAATTTCTCGAAGAATTAGATTTGCTATTTGTTCCTGCTTTGGAGTCAATTCAAGTGTCCTAAAGAAGTCGAACCCTTCCTTAACTGACATTCGAGTTACTTCGCCAACATGTAAACCACCGATAAATACTGCAAGAGCTTCTTGTCTTAAACGATGTCCTTTACAAGTTGGACAATTTTGTTGGGCCATGTATTTTTCCATTTGCTCACGAATAAAATCTGAAGAAGTTTCCTTATAACGTCTTTCAACATTTGAAATAACACCTTCAAATTGAATCATCGCTTCACGCACATGACCTTGTTCATTATCATATTTAAAATAAATTTGTTCTCCATTACTACCATAAAGAATTTTATCTTGTTGATCTTTTGGAATGTCTTTAAATGGAATATCCATATTAATTCCATAATGATTACATACACTTTCAAGCAACTGAGGATAATACATTGAGCTAATTGATTCCCATGGGGCAATCGCATTCTCTCTAAGCGTCAATTCCTCATTTGGGATTACTAAACTTAAATCAACTTCTAATTTGGTCCCTAATCCATCACATGAATGACAAGCACCAAATGGGCTGTTAAACGAGAACATTCGCGGTTCTAACTCTCCAATCGAGAAACCGCAAATAGGACATGCATGGTGTTCGCTAAAAAGTAGCTCTTCTTCACCAATAACATCTATAATTACTCGACCTTCACCTAGTTTCAATGCCGTTTCAAGAGAATCAGCTAAACGCGTAGCTACTCCATCTTTTACAACTATACGGTCAATTACAACTTCAATAGAGTGCTTCTTATTTTTCTCTAATTCTATTTCATCAGATACATCGTATAGCTCACCATCAACTCGAACACGAACAAAACCTTGCTTTTTAATATCTTCAAACACTTTTACATGTGTACCTTTACGACCAGATATCACAGGAGCAAGTACTTGGATTTTCGTACGTTCAGGATATTCCATTACACGGTCTACCATTTGTTCCACTGTTTGAGAAGTAATTTCGATGCCATGATTCGGACAAATTGGCGTACCAATTCGAGCATATAAAAGACGCAAATAATCGTAAATCTCTGTTACCGTACCAACTGTCGAACGTGGATTTCGGCTTGTAGTTTTCTGATCAATCGAAATCGCTGGTGATAATCCTTCAATTGAATCAACATCCGGCTTATCCATTTGTCCTAAAAATTGACGAGCATAGGCAGATAGTGATTCCACATATCTGCGTTGACCTTCAGCATAAATCGTATCAAATGCTAGAGAGGACTTACCTGATCCAGATAAACCAGTCACAACAACTAATTGATTACGAGGGATCGTTACATCGATATTTTTTAAGTTATGCGCTCTGGCTCCTTTAATAATAATTTCATTCATACTTTTCAAGTTCTTCACCTCTCAGACTTCAATTCTAATATTAAGTCACGAAGTTCTGTTGCTCGTTCAAAGTCAAGCGCCTTCGCTGCGTCTTTCATTTCCATTTCAATTGATTGGATAAATAAGTGACGCTCTTTTTTGTTCATTTTCTTATATTTAGCACTAATGCCATTTTCGTAAACTTCTTCTTCCTCAGCAACTGCAGTAGCACGAATCACATCGCGTACTTGTTTTATGATTGTTTTAGGCGTAATGCCATGCTTTTTATTATATTCATCTTGAATTACACGGCGTCGCTTTGTTTCATTAATAGCTATATTCATCGAGTTCGTCATTTTATCAGCATACATAATAACGTGACCATTTGAATTCCTTGCTGCTCGACCAATTGTTTGGATTAACGATCGTTCTGAACGTAAGAACCCTTCTTTATCGGCATCTAATATAACGACTAACGAAACTTCTGGAATATCTATCCCTTCACGTAAAAGGTTAATTCCAATCAATACATCATATTTACCTAAACGTAGATCACGAATAATTTCAATTCGTTCAAGCGTTTTAATTTCCGAATGTAAGTAGTTAACTTTAATTCCGATTTCTTTTAAATAATCTGTTAAGTCTTCAGACATTTTCTTCGTAAGAGTAGTAATTAGTACTCTCTCATTTTTAGCAATACGATTTCGAACTTCATCAATAAGATCATCAATTTGCCCCTCAATCGGACGAACATCAATCGTTGGATCTAATAGACCTGTCGGACGAATAATTTGTTCTACTTTTTCTGGACACAACTCTAGCTCGTATGGTCCAGGCGTAGCTGTGACATATATTGTTTGCTGAACTTTTTCTTCAAACTCCGCAAATTTTAAAGGTCGATTATCCAAAGCTGATGGCAAACGGAATCCATGATCTACTAGTACTTGCTTTCTCGCTTGGTCACCGTTAAACATTCCTCGAATTTGCGGAACAGTAACATGTGACTCATCGATAACCATTAAGAAATCTTCCGGAAAATAATCTAATAATGTATAAGGAGTTGAACCCGGTGGCCTAAGCGTCAGATGACGGGAATAGTTTTCGATACCTGAACAAAATCCCATCTCATTCATCATCTCAAGATCATATCTAGTACGTTGCTCCAGTCTTTGAGCTTCAAGTAATTTACCGTTTTCTCTCATAACCTTTAAACGTTCTTCTAGCTCAAGTTCAATATTTTTAATGGCAACTTTCATTTTTTCTTCACGTGTAACGAAGTGGGATGCAGGGAAAATTGCAACGTGGTCACGATCACCTAAAATCTCACCCGTTAATGCATCAACTTCTCTAATTCTCTCAATTTCATCACCAAAAAACTCCACACGAATACAGTGTTCATCACGTGAAGCAGGAAAAATTTCAACAACATCCCCACGAACTCGGAATGTACCACGTGAGAAGTCAATATCATTACGTGCATACTGAATATCTACTAGTTTATGTAATAATTCGTCCCTACTAATTTCCATACCAATACGAAGAGAACAAACTAATTCACGATATTCTTCCGGAGAACCTAAACCGTAAATACAAGAAACACTCGCTACGATAATGACATCCTTACGTTCAAAAAGGGAGGAAGTCGCAGAGTGACGCAATTTATCAATCTCATCATTAATACTTGAATCTTTCTCAATATAAGTATCAGTTTGAGGTACATAAGCTTCTGGCTGAAAGTAATCATAGTAACTTACAAAATACTCAACTGCATTATTAGGAAAAAACTCTTTTAATTCACTATATAATTGTCCAGCTAATGTTTTATTGTGAGCAAATACTAATGTAGGTTTTCCTATTTCCTTAATTACATTTGAAATGGTAAACGTTTTTCCCGTACCCGTCGCACCTAATAAAACTTGATGCTCTTTACCATTTTTGACCCCATCTACAAGTTGCTTAATCGCATTTGGCTGGTCACCTTGAGGTGAATAATTAGAAACTACCTCGAAATTCTGCTCCATCTTCCCCGCCTCCATTTCCAAAACATACCTATCCTTCTATTTTACCACAAAATTTCAAAAATCAATCAAAAACAGAACAAGCGTACTTTAAAATTTAATAGTTCTTTCATATTATCGATGTTCAAGTGCGAAATCAAGTAATTAAACTAGAACGTATATTCTTTATGAATCAAAGAGATGGCGAAAGACGCTCCCTCAAAAATTGTTCCAAACGGTTTATCAACAAAAATCAAAGCTATATCAACAAAAATCTGTACTTTATCAACAAAAATAATGACTATATCAATAAAGTTCACAACTTTATCAACAAAAGACATAATTTGTTCGTATTACTTAATTCATGTTGCAAATAAAAAGAAGCTGTCTCATTACTTATGAGACAGCTCCTTATCCAAACCCTATTTCGTTAAAAAATCATAAACTTGTAATTTTTTTAATGCTTTACTAGTATTACCTTTTATATTTTTGACATCAATTTTGCCTTCATAAATAATATGTCCGTTTGATAAATCAGCAATTAATAATTTTTTATTTATCGCTTTTTGGTTTTCATTATTAGATGTAAATGCATATAATTTCCCATTAAAGATTTTATAATTAGAAGGGTTATTGCTTAATTTAGTAATTAATAATGGTTCACCCTCGACTTTCTTGTCGTTTAAATTATACTTTAAAATCGATAAACCTTTATCATCCTGATTTACAAAATAAAGGTTGCCATTATCAATTAATTCATTACTCTGCTTTACCTGTTCCTTTTGCTCTTTGGATAAATTTAAAGCTTCATTTTTACCAGTTTCTAAATTAAATAAAACAAGTTCACTATTAATTTCTTCAGTCGTTGTTTCACCATTCTCTTGAGTGGTGTCCTTTAAATTTGCTTTTTTGTATATAGCGTATTTAGAAGGAACTGTTGGATCTGATTCTTGTATTATATTTTGAATTTCAGTATGAGTATGATTATTTGGGTCATTTGTGGATTTACTGATTACTGTTTGATTAACAATTTTCTTTTGATTTACATTAATTCTATAAACCACATTTTCATTTTGATCAACGTATGCGCCTGAATTTACGTTCTTATATGTTTTATTTTGAGAAGTAGTAACAACTATATCTTTTCCAATTAATTGCACGTCTTGTACAGAGATATAAGAGAAGTTTTCTTCTCCCGGAATATCAAGTTTAAATGTATAACGATCTTTGCTTTGACGATCAAGACCATCTATATACAATTTAAAATGATTATTTTTATCTGTGTAAGCACCATTTAGTCTTCCACCTTTTACATTAGCATACCATGCAAAATCTTTATCGATATAAAATTGAGAAGAAGAAGAAGCTTTTCCGCGCATGAAGTTTCTTTCTTCATTTTGTAGATCACTTAATTTCTTTAAATCATAGTAGTCATTATTCAGGTCACTAAGGATAGAATTACTATTATATTCGCTTCCAGCAGTAGTAATACTTAACCCTCTATTTCCATCCTGACCGTACCCAGCGTTAAAAACTAAATCTTTAACGTATTTTGAATCTCCGTTTTCGGTCTTTAAGTAAAATTTAGGTAACTTACTTTCTGACAAGACAACTTTTGTAAAAAACGTACCTAAACTAATCGTCGTGACAACGGCAATTGCTGCTAAATTACGATATCGTTTCATTTATTTCTCCTCCTTACACCGATACTTTGTTTTTTAATAAATACTTACTAAATAAGATTGAACCTGTAATGATGATTGTAAAAAGACCTAATTCCATATAGATTACTTCACTTGGATAAAATGAAAAATCATCTCCAAACATATAGGATTGAATGAAAGCTGGTATTAAAAATAAACCTACAATTACAATCACGTATAAAATCCCAAAAAGTATGCCTTTCCAACGGTAACTACGTTCCAATAGAATAAATGTGAACAGAGTAAACACTAGCCCCATTCCAATAAGATATCTAAAAATGAAATCCACGAAATTACTCGGTAATATCATTGTAAAAATAGTAGGGCTCATAAAAAGATCAACCGTACTCATTTTTCCTAAAAGTTCACTTGGAACTATATTTTGAAAAACATGAATTTCAATCGGTAATAGTATTAATTGAAAAGCCAGTAAACTTAATACCATAATTAAAATCGTAGTTGCTTTTGCAAAGTAAATTGTCATTCTTGATGTTGGTAGCATAAATAAACGGTAAATAAATGTGTTTTTTCCGAAATAATCTCTATACCAAATAAGAAAGACGTAAAGCATCATTAGAGCTATGCATATTAAAATAGGACCAATAAATAATGGATGATTGGCAACATGGTTAAAGTTTAGTAACCCATTTGAAGAGATAAATGCTTCGGTTGCCTTCATTGAACTTGCATAGTTTGCGTCATTAGCAGCTTGCATATAGGTGGACTTTACTAAAAACAAACTCACAAACTGTGAAATGGCTATCACAATTAATAACCCTATATATAATTTAAAAAATCGATTAACTTCAAAGTTCACTAGTTTTAAATATCGATTCATTGCTGATACACCTCTCTCATTACATCCGTTACTGATTTACCTTCTTCTAATCGTAATTCTTCTGTATAAAACTCTTTAAGAATTTCGCCGTTATCCAATAAAACGACCTTATCGATTAAATGTTCAATATCACTAATTTCATGTGTTGTTATAATTACTCCACGATCTTCAATCAAGTGACTCGTAAACACTTTTGCAATTTGCTCTCTACTAAACATATCGATTCCAGAAAAAGGCTCATCCATTAGAACATAATCTACATCTAACCCTAATCCAAATAGTAAATTTGCTTTTGCAGCATTACCTTTTGAAAGTTCACCTAGTTTTTCATCTTCTTTTAAACGGAAAAATCCAAGTAGTTCTTTAGCACGTTCTTCGTTCCAATTTACATAAAAATCCTTCATAAATTGCATTGCTTCACCAACTGTAAAGCTAGGAAGCATTGTAAGTGTATCTGGAATAAACGTGATATTCTCATACATCGAATGATTCATTTTTTTACCATCTATTAAAATTTCACCGCGATCAATTGGCGTGATTCCCATGATTGCTTTCATCGTTGTGGACTTCCCCACACCGTTAATACCTATTAAACATGTTATTTCTCCTTTATTTGCAGTGAAGGAAATATCACGTAATACATTTTTTCGACCAAATTTTTTTGAAACATTTTTTACTTGAATCATTTAAGCCTCTCCTTTCTTTTCTTCTTTTATCTTTTGTTCATAGTTTTGCTTAACCATTGTAAGTAATTCTTCTACCGGGACATTAATTACTTTAATTGAATCTACGAAATCATTTACAGCTTCCATAATCAGTTCATTTCTTACTCCATTTAACACTTGTATATCTGTCGTAATTTTACTAGGGAAATTTCGTTCAGTCGTAATCAATCCTTGTTCCTCCATTTCCTTGTATGCTTTTTGTACAGTATTTGGATTTATATTAAATTGAACAGCTAATTCTCTTCTTGATGGTATTTCTTGACCTGCTTCTACTAGTCTTTTTGCAATTTGCTGTTTAAAATGCCTAACAACCTGTAGATAAACTGGTTCACGGTTATTCACTATAAATTCCATCAATCCACCTCCTCGTTCTTAATACAATTTAAATAGTATGTGTGTGTACTACTTAGTTCATACACTTAATACATGACTATGTGTATTACTCAATTAATACACCTTATATGTGTACTATACACGTAATACACTAAAGATGTCAAACACAAAAATAAAAATACTAGACTTTATTGTACCGTTCCAATCAGTCTAGTATTTTAAATACACTTTTTTAAATTAGTTTTTTTCGATCCTTTCTAACAACTAAAAAGTAAAAAAATATACTTGGCCAAGGAAATTGGATTATTCCTAATAAGCCCCATAACCACGCCGAACGATTTCTCTTTTTAGCTTTTGTAAAAAGCATGATACTTTGAGTTATTAAAACGATAAATACTAAAACTAAAATAATGATATTCCCCATTGTCCATTCCATACTAATTCCACTCACTTTCAATTTTCTTTTTATCTCGTTTAAAAATAATTGGTAGTGCAATAAATCCTAAACCTTGAAAAATAACGATACTTACTGGTACTTTTAGCGCTATGAGAAGTATACTTACAAACAAACTGCATGCCACACAAATGAACAGAATTAGTTCTTTAACAAAAATGGTTTTCTTTTTTTCCTGATGTAATTGAAGTTTTTCTGTAATCGAATTGATTGAT
This sequence comes from Gottfriedia sp. NPDC056225, assembly GCF_042267765.1. Taxonomy (NCBI): domain Bacteria; kingdom Bacillati; phylum Bacillota; class Bacilli; order Caryophanales; family Bacillaceae; genus Gottfriedia; species Gottfriedia sp. NPDC056225. The sequence goes on from NZ_JBHJTJ010000001.1 coordinate 64,283, forward strand.
GGCTCATGAATATCCACTAATTCATCAAACTGTTTCAGTGCCGACACTATTTCTTCTTTATCCATTTTGCATTAACTCCTTTCTTAATTCCTTCATCCCATTGTGAATTCTTGATTTAACCGTTCCTTCTCGAATTCCCATCATATTTCCAATTTCTTCATTCGTATAGCCATAATAATACTTTAATAAAATAGCCGCTCGCACTTCTGATTTAAGCTTTTCAAAGCCTTCCATAATATCACTCCACTCAAATCCTTTATAAGCTAACTGCCAATTTAAGGAACGTGATAATTCTTCAGACTCATTTTTTTGCCAAAACCATTCTCGCTTTTTCTTTCTTTGTTGATCTATATAAAGTCTAGTAGCAATCGTAATAAGCCAAGTTGAAAAATTGGATTGACCGTTGTATTTCTTTATATTGTCATAACCTTTTAGCATTGTATCCTGTACTAAATCTTCTGCAGTTTCTTGATTTAGCGTCATCTTTAATACGTATTTATATAAAAAGGAGTAATGGGTTTGAAAAAGTTTAGCGAAGGCTTTTTGGTCACCTTGCTGAGCTTGCTTTATAGTTTCTAATTCATCAATTTCAGCCATCTCTTCCTCCTTTCAAGCTTGCATTCAATATTTATTTGGTTTTCATTTGTTATACGAATAGCTTCTGCATATCGTTCATTTTTTTATTATTTTTTTCAAAAAAAAAATGAAGGGTAAAATACCCTTCACTCTTTCAACTTATTCAGGACGTTCAATCGTAAACATTTCCCCAACTTTAGCATAATCATTTCCTGCTAAACGGCTGATTGCTTTTAAACCATTCGCATCAATACGTCCGTTTTCATAAATTTCATCTTCTATATGAAAATAAACAACTTTTCCAATAAGTAAATCACAGGCTTCATTATCTTTACCTAATGGAATTGCTTGTTCTAAAACACATTCCATTCTAATTTTCGATTCTTTCACTCCTGGCACTGAAACCTTTACACTGGCAACTGGAGTAAGTCCCGCTAATTCGACCTCACTCTCTGTTGGTGGTAGTGCAGCAGCTGTTTTATTAATTGCTTCAACATTTGATTCATCAACTATATGAATGACGAACTCTTTTTTCTCGATCGCATTTCTAGCTGTATCCTTTTGTTTACCATTTTGTCGTTGAACAGATACAGAAATCATCGGTGGATTAGATGTGACAATGTTGAAATAACTAAATGGTGCTCCGTTTAATACATTTTCATTTGATTCAGTTGTTACAAAAGCAATTGGTCTTGGGATAATCCCACCAATTAAGAATTTATAATTATCACGATCACTTAAATCTGCTGGAGAAAAAGACTTCATCATTTTTAGTTACCCCTTAAAAGTTATTTTTGTACCAATCAGTTGCTGCTTCAATTTCCGATCTCGTTAAACTATGCCCCATATTTTCCCAATGAGTAATTACTTTCGCACCAGCACCATCTAACAATGTCGCTAATTCTTCTGTTTCTTGTGGTAAACAAATCGGATCATTTTTACCTGCTCCAATAAAGACTGACACTTCTTTCATTATAGGTAATTCTAAATCACGAATTGGTACCATTGGATGTAATAGCATTGCGCCTTGAAATATATTTTCATAATGGAACAGTAGACTACCAGCAATGTTAGCACCATTCGAATAACCAATCGCAATAATATTATTTAAATCAAATCCATGTTCTGAAGAAGCTGAATCAATAAAATCTTTCAATTCTTTTGTACGGAAAACTAAATCTTCCATATCAAATACTCCTTCAGCTAATCTCTTAAAAAAACGTGGCATTCCATTTTCACTCACATTTCCTCTAACAGATAAAACAGAAGCTTCATCATCAATCATACCCGCAATAGGTAATAGATCGTGTTCATTCCCACCAGTACCATGAAGTAATAAGAATGTTGGCTTAGAAGGATTACTTCCTTTAATAAATACGTGTTTCATCATTATTCTCCTTTCACTTCTCTTATAATTATCGGTTGTAGTTGATTTTCGATTGTTTCACGATTAGGTTCCTGCCATTTTGGAAGCATTAGCTGTTCTCCTAAATGGTCTTTTTTCTCATCAATCATAAATCCAGGTGGATCAGTTGCGATTTCAAATAATAATCCACCATTTTCACGAAAATAGATTGCATTAAAGTAATTTCGATCTTTTATTTCAGTTACTCCATATTGATGGTCATGTATCTTATGCTGCCATTTTACATGTTCTTCATCGTTACTAGCTCTCCATGCAATATGATGGACAGTTCCTACTCCCATAGCTCCTCTTCCTACTGCTGCTAATTCGATATCAATAATATTTCCAATAGCTCCAGCAGCCTTAAAGCGTAAATAGTTTCCATCTTGGCCTAAACTTTCTAATTCCATAACGTTTTCCAATAGCTCTGCTGTTTTATGAGGTGCACCAGAATATAAAACTGCTCCACCAAATCCTTTAATTGCTACATCCTTAGTAACTCCATTAAACTCCCAAGTATTTTCAGTACCCTCTTCTCTTTCAACTAATTCAAGCTGTAAACCATGAAAGTCTTCAAATTGAAGAAATGTTTCTCCAAATCGACTAACTTTATTTGTATTAATATTAAAAGAGGCTAAACGAGTTTCCCAAAAAGCCATCGAGCTAGCTGGGATTAAGAATGTTGTTTTCCCTACTTGGCCACTTCCAACTTTTCCTCTGTATGCATTTGCCCAAGGGAAAAACGTTATAATCGTCCCTGGTTTTGCGCCCTCATTTCCAAAATAAAAGTGATACGTCCCTGGATCATCAAAATTAATTGTTTTTTTCACAAAACGTAATCCTAAAATCCCCGCATAAAAGTCCATATTTTCCTGAGGGTCACCAACTATGGCGGTAATATGATGTATTCCTTTCATTTTTTCCATTAACTCTCCTCCATTTCACTTTATTTATTTAATTTCCTTAATAAATCAAGTAGTTGTTGTTGCTCTACATCCGTTAATTTGCTGAACTGGGTTTGTTGAAATTGATCTTGAGTAGGTACAATCTCTTCATACATTTTTTGACCTATTTCTGTTAATGAAAGATACTTGTTTTTCCATTCCACTTCTCTTTTAATCCACTGCAATTCTTCCATCTTCTTTAATAAATGAGTTACATTTCCTTTTGTAACGACTAATTTATCTGCTAATTCCTGCTGGGTTAGACGCTTATTCCTACCCACATGAACAATTACATCAAATTGAGCAGTCGTCAGTCCCCATTTCTTCAATTGATTATTAGATTCCCTAACATTTTTAAGATAAAAACGCGCTAATCGAAACCAAAGTAAAACTGCTAAATTTTTTGATTTATTTGCAGAAACTTCATTATGACTATTTAACATTTTTACACCTCTTTGATCGATCTTGGCATCAGTTTAATACTAAACTGATAAATTAGCAAGTAAATGGTTTTGGCTAATTTTGTTTTCATAAATAAACTTTTAAGCGCTTTATTAAACTATTTCTTTCAACATATATAAATTCCCTTTAATTTCCTTCTTTTATTCTTTTTATAATTTTTGATGATATAATTATGTTTAATTTTTATTAACTAGAAAGAAAGGTATAGTATATGAAAAAACGACTACTAAAAATAATTGTAAGTATTGTCATTTTGTTTCTTGTCTTATATGGATTGTATAAGCTAATGAATGCAAGATCTTTTCAACTATTTGGAGGATTAACTAACGAGGTACATACAAACCAAAAAGTAGTGGCTCTTACATTTGATGACGGTCCAACTAAAAATGTTGATCAAATTCTACCTCTTCTAGACCAATATAATGCAAAAGCTACCTTTTTTCTAATCGGCAATGAAATTAAAAAGAATCCAGAGGAAGCTAAAAAAATCGTAGATGCAGGACAACAGATTGGTAACCATACGTACTCTCATAAGAGAATGGTGCTAAAATCACCTTCCTACGTTAAAGGCGAAATTGAAAAAACAGACAAATTAATTCGCAAAGCAGGCTATAAAGGTGAAATCGACTTCCGTCCTCCGAATGGAAAAAAACTATTTGGTTTACCGTATTACTTGCATAAGCATTATCGAGATACAATTACGTGGAATATAGAACCAGATACTTTTTACACGAATACTGCGGACAAATTAAATTATGTAAAGAAAAATATTAAACCAGGTTCAATTATTTTAATTCATCCGATGTATGATAAAACGGGTAAAGAATTGGCGACAATTAAAGGGATTTTAGATTTACTATCTAATGAAGGATATAAGTTTGTCACAGTGAATGAACTTCAGAAACTAAAAGACAAGTAGCATTTTGCAACTTGTCTTTTTTTTTAGCATTTATCCTCAACTAGGTCTGATTTAATATAAGATTTTGTTCTAACATGATCGATAAAGATTCCAAATGCTGTTCCAAGCGTATTTAAGATTAAATCATCAATATCACAAGATCTATAATTGTATCCTATGAATAATCCAGCTATCCCTTGAGTTAATTCAATTACTAAGCTTACAGAAAAACCAATTAAAATCGTTTTACGTTTCATAATCTTCGGAAAGAGAATCGGCCATGCTAATCCAAATGGAATAAATAATAAAATATTTCCACCAATTTGTTTTAGAGCAATTGTAAATGAGCCACTCCTTATGATGTCTACTACTCCCTTAAAGGGAACAAAATTGTTTAAATCACCTAATTTGTCTTCAATCATGATTTGTATTAAATATTTTTGATAGGGAAATGGAAACAAAGTTAAATCGATGAAGAATGTAAAGTAGATTCCAAAAATTATCCAATATAAATATTTTTGTAAAGTAATATAACCCCTTAGGAATCTATAGCCAAAGTATAAAATAAAAAAAGACATTACAAAAATACTAGGGTACAAGTAATTTAACAAATCAACGCCCCTTTCACCTTCAAAGAAATTAATACCGTTGAAAATTTTTTCCATTTTTAACCATTAGTTTATTTTAATATTATATTAAAATCATTATTTTCCATATATGAAAATAGTATCATTTTTGATGTTCTTCGAATTTCCAAACAAAAAGACATAAAAACTTATGAATAGTACTTGAAAAAAAATCCAAAATAATATTGGTACATTTTGAATTTTTCTCAAAGGAGACATCTAGATGAAGAAACAATTACTGAAATTAACGACTGTTTTTTTATGTTTTGCACTATTTTTAGCTCCAATTAAAACAGGTGCTGAGGAGATTGATACTCGAGCTCACGGAAAATGTATAAGTAACTCCGCATGTAAGTTCCAAGGTGATATGAGAAAGCTTTGGAACGATCATACAATTTGGACTAGTAAATATATTGTTAGTGCTGTTGCTGGCTTACAGGATAAAGACAAAGTACTTGCTCGACTTTTAAGGAACCAACAAGATATTGGAAATGCAATTAAACCATATTATGGTGATGCCGCTGGGAATCAACTTGCTAAGTTATTAACCGACCATATTGTAATAGCTGGTAAACTTATTGACGCTGCCAAAGCAAATGATATGGCAACATTAAAATCACTAAATGATCAATGGTTCAAAAATGCAGACGATATTGTTGCCTTTCTAAGCAAAGCAAATCCTAACTGGTCAAATCAAGCATTAAAGAATTTACTATACGTACATTTAAAAATGGTAACAAATGAAGTAGTAACTAGAATAAAAATGGATTGGGACGGAAATGTAAAAGCATTTGATGATGGTCTACACCACATTAACGTTCTAGCAGATGCATTATCTGCAGGTATAATTAAGCAATTCCCAAATAAGTTTAAAAATTAAACAAACGTTTGATTTTTAAATTGAAAAAAGATGAATTTAGTTCTTAACTAAATTCATCTTTTTTCTGTTTATTCTACATGATTCAGTCTCTCAAGAATGCGTCTCTTCTTATATAACATTCTACCTGCTTCACCAACATCCTCAATTGCTTGCTTATTTACATATGCACCGAATATTAGGCCTGCAATTGGAATCATTTGGAACAGCTTCTTCCATCCCATATTGTCACGGTATGTATAGAATACTTCTCTCCAACCTTCTATTTGAGAAAATGCTTTTTTTCCTTCAATATTTGTTAACTCTTCTAATATCGCCTTTTTTCCAACTATATCCGCTGATGTAAACTGTAAACATTTTATAATAAAAATTCTCTCCGTTTGTTCATTCGGATCATAACCATAAGAAATTGCTATTTCTTGAAGTGTCTTTAGTGTCAGACCTAACAATATTGGAATATCTATTGCAATCGTGAACATTCCACCAAACCCTGTAGTTGCTCCTTGAACCTTTGCAAATTGTTTACGGCTAGAAATAAAAGCATTTGAAACCTGATCCATTTGTTCAAGACTAAGCTGATTTACCATTTCAACCTCAGATATCTCTTGAATAGAGAGTTCCCTGCTCATCCTTGTAAGAGTTGCTGGAACACTAACTAAATATTGACCACCTGCATTAACATATTTTGATAGTTCATCCAAAATTAGCCCAATTTTATCATGAACAAATTTCGGTGTTATTTTATCTAAAATCATAAAAGGAATTCTGCCGATTTTCTCCCAAAAAAATACGCTTTTTTGATCCTTTTCCCATTTTTCAATTTCATTAAGCTGCCTTATTAAGTACTCTTTCGTTTCCATAAGCACTCCTAACATTTATTCTTTAAACATATTCAATCATTAAACTATATTGCTTAACATTAATAATACAAAAATATAAATGGGAATGTCTAATGAGCTAAGATTACTAACATACTCATTTACTTACTCATATCCCTTTAACTTCTCTCTTGAAAAAAAACGAGGGTCCCCAAAAACCTATGGGATACCCTCTAGTTGATCTTTAATCTAAAAATCTAATTTTATCCGGATTTCGAATCATATAAATTCTTCGATAACGGTCATCTTCTATTTCAAAACAAATTACAGTTGCTTCTTCTCCCTCAGCTTTTACCATTAAGCCAATTTGATTATTTACCAAAACACATTGAATTTTTGATGGGGTAGTTATTTTCTTTCTTATTCCGGTCAGAAATGCAACCACATTTTTCTGTAGATTTATTGGACGTAGAGCAGCTTTCGTTTTACCACCAGCATCTGTAATGAGTATAATATCTTCGGTTAGAAGTGATATTAACATATCTAAATTACCAGTTTCTGCTGCTTCTATAAATCGTTTAGCAATGTCTAGTTCATGATTAAGATTTTGTTTTATAGCTGCATCCTTTATTTGGATTTTACGTTGAAGTCTACTAAATATTTTCCGGCAATTTAATTCAGTTTTATTTAAAATATTCGCTATTGTACGAAAATCAAAATCAAAGGCTTCGCGTAATACAAATACTGCTCTTTCGGTTGGATTTAACTGTTCTATTAATACTAAAAACCCATAGGTAATCGTTTCATCTAAAATCATCTTCTCGATTGGATCTCTATATAGATCCTCAGGTAAGTTTTGAATGATCGGTTCTGGTAGCCACGGTCCAATGTAGACTTCCCTTTTATGTTTAGATGATTTTAATACGTCTAAGCAGCGATTGGTCATAATTTTGCATAGATAAGCTTTCATATTATTTGGCTCATCTTTTGCGGAGTGATTCAATTTTTGAACTGCGAGAAATGTATCCTGTACTAAATCCTCCGAATCCTCAATTGAACCAAGCATACTATAACCTATCGAAAATAGAAGTGGCTTATATTGAGAATATAGATCGTCTACCTCCATGAACTTTCTCACCTCTATTATTAAATTAGTTGAAAAGCAAGCTTTTCATTTATTAAATTTGCAGCGTTTTTTGCGCTAGTCAATGATGCATTTAATAGAAGTTCCATTTGACCAACCCAATCTCCTGCGACAAAAATGCCATCTACACCTACTTCACTATTTGATAAACTTCTATTTAAGCTTTCAAATGGTTTTTTTATATCATTAGAAACAATAAGTTTAGGAAGGTATCGACGTGAAATAACATAGTCTCTCCATCCAGGTTGAAGTAAATCAAGCAAGCCCTCTAGCTCTTCCTCATCTTTTGACGGATCTGTTTCGTTAACCGAGTTTAAATATTTCATTAGATGGACAACAACTTCTCCTTGTTCAGTCGTTAGGTTAGCAACTGTAGAATGATTCGAAAAATACCATGGCTGATCTATGCCTAAAGCAAAATTGAGTTTTGGATTTGGTAAACCACGCATGACAAGATCTAAGCATGCAGCTTTTATCGGGATTATTTGACTACATTTCTGTAAAAATGAATCTGAGACTGGCTCATCAATTAGCTTAACTACATCAACTGGATTAATTGTTGATAATAAACATTTAGTGGAAATACTAGTCTCATTTCGTAGTTCGAGATTTATATTTGGATAAGAGCCACTAACTTTACATACTGATGAACTTTTTTGAATTGCAACACCATGTTGATCTGCAGTTTTAACCAAGTCATTAACAATTGATTGCCATCCCTCATTTATATACATTACTTTTGCGCTACGAAGCTGACCAATCGCCACTCCAGCACTTAAAAGTTCAGGGTTACAAGTAAAAGTAGATAAACGTATGAACGCTAATATTAAATTTTTCACACGATTACTCGTTATATTATTATTCAAATACTCTTCTAAACTAATACAATTTAATTCATCTATATCCATTTTGCGGATTTGTCGATAAAAACGAATAAATTCCATTTTCTCTTTCCACTTTAAATGATTACCCAAAAATAAATTGAATGCTTCGATCACTTTCAATTGCTCATACTGATCTCCAAAAATAAATGAACCACTCAATTTTGGAAGTTTGCCAGACAATTTAACTCCTACTTCATTTAAAATCTCAATACAGTTTGTATATAATGCATGTGCTCCAAGATTTAATTGTGCGTTCCCGACTTGATTAGAAATACCTCTACCGCCTACTTTAGATCCTTTTTCCAAAATTAATACCTTTTTTCCAGTTTGAGCTAAGTAAATCGCTGCAGTCAAACCAGCGATACCTCCACCTAATATAACAACATCCCATTTTTGACTATTATTTATTTGATTTAACATCCTATTCCAGCTCCCTTTCCATCGTTCATTAATTAAGACGAATGAAAAATAAAAAACGTGACATATAGTAGAGCAGAACTAAGAAAAATAAACTAAAAGCATATTTTACTCTTTGGACGGGCTTTCTGATCCACTTTGGAATAGTAATGATTAGAAAAACATAAAATTACTTTGACAGATAGAGTAATTATTGTTAACATTACTCTATCAGATAGAATAATATACTTTAGAAGGTGAATTATGGTTAGAAGTGACATCATACGAGGGCATCTTGACTCAATCATATTAAAACTAATTTCTGAGAAGGATCGATATGGTTATGAAATATCTCAAGAAATTGGACTACGTACAGATAATCGGTTTCAAATTAAGGAAGCTACCTTATACGCAGTTTTTCAACGTCTAGAAAAAAAGGAACTTGTGGAAGCTTATTTTGGTGATATTACACACGGTGGAAAAAGAAAATATTACAAGATTACTACATTAGGTAAAGCATATTTAAGTGAACTAGTGAAAGAGTGGCTGGAAGTCAAAGAAATTATCGATTTATTCATGGAGGAGATAAGATGAGAAAAATTAGAAATCATATTGAAGAACTATTTAAAGATGTTCCAAAAACGGAACAGTCAGAAATAGTGAAACAAGAAATCATACAAAATCTAGAAGAAAAAGTCATGTATTTAATGGAAAATGGCAAAGAAGAAGAAGATGCTATAAATAAAGCAATCGTTGAATTTGGAGACATTGAGGAATTAAAGAAAGAACTTGGTGTAAAGAAACCAGATCGAAAAAAAGGTAACTTTGCAAAGCTAAATTTAGCCTATTCAATATGGGGAAGTGGCTTACTAATCGCTTTCTTCTTATTTATTAATTTTTACTATACCCCAAAGACAATTTGGTTTGTCTATCCAACGTTTGGACTATTATGGTGGCCACTTTCTATGTACTTCTACTGGCAACGAAAAAAGTGAGGTGAATAAACAGTGAAAAATTATCTTGGTTTCGCAACTGCTGGATGCATTATGACTATGCTCTTTTTCATGATCGTAAATTTTGTTACATCACCTGGTACAGTTTGGTTCATTTACCCATGTTTTTTCATTTTATTTTGGCCCGTTAGTTTATATTTCATCGGGAAAAGGTCGTTAAAGCAATTCTCAGTTTTCGGTAGTGTTGTACTGCTTGCGTTTTTGCTAACAGAAAACTTAATTCATTCACCCGATTATCTTTGGTTTTTTTATTCTGCTTTGCCAATTATTAGTTGGCCTATCTTCTTACATATAGGTAAGAAGGCTAGAACATTATCGATTGCACTTATTGGTAGTATCATAACAATTGCTTATTATGGCATATTAAATTTGATCGCATCTCCTGAGTATCCGTGGGTGATTTATCCAGCATTTGCGATTATTTGGTGGCCGTTATCAATTTATTATGCAAAAAGAAAAGCTTTTGTCGCATTTTCTTTTACGGCTAGCATTTTTATAAGTATTTTCTTTATTATTGTAAATATCATTTCTACTCCTAATACAATTTGGGCAGTATATCCAATTTTTGCAGTCATTTGGTGGCCGCTGAGCATGTATTTTTATGGATATAAAAAGAAGCAAATATAGAGAATAATCGTACGATTAGCTTAGTGGACTTCAAATTAGAAGTCCTTTTTATTTTTCCTTTATTGACCCAGGTACTCTATGGTACACTTTCAAGGAAATAATAAAGGATTAATATCATCGTTTCCTCTTAGCATCTAGCCATTTCGTTGTGACTTCAATTATTTTATCTTGTTGTTGTTTCGCTGTAATTGTAGCTTTTTTATCCCCTTTTTGTTTTCCATACATCCCAAATTGAGCATGGTTACCACCTAGCACCTCATACATAGTAGCATCCTGTGATAGTAAATGTTTAGTTTCTTTAATTTTTGACATTGTAGATAAGCCATCATATTCCGCATATAGCGATAGCATAGGTAAATTCGAATTAGAAAAGTCATTAGAATTGCCTGGATACGATCCTAGAAAGATGATCCCCTCTATTTTTTTCGGATTCTTATAGGCATAAGCAGCTGCAGACGCTCCGCCAAGGGAGTGCCCACTAATATACCATTTCTTTATAGAAGGATAACTTTTCATTACTTGCTCAGCCTTATCCACATCAAAAATAGCAAAATTAAACTTAACACTTGGAATAATAACCGTATATCCATCATTTGCTAGTCCTTTTGCAAAATAACTGTAAGCTTCGGGCTCAACTTTAGCCCCAGGATATAAAATGATTCCAGTTTCTTTATTCAATTTAGGTTCAAAAACTTCCCAATGGTGTTTATTATCAGTATTCACATTTCCAACTAATGAGTACAACTCCTTTGATGGACTATACGTCTGTTGAGACCAAATATAAAATCCTCCAAATGCAAGTAATAGTATCACCACAATACTAATAACGCTGTACTTTATTATTCTTTTCATCAAACTGCACCCACTTTAATTTAAGATCTCGAGATAATCGGTAATATGAAATTAAAATTTATATTCCCGATGCCGAACTTTAAAGTAATTTTAGTTTGATTAATAAAATTCAAATTAATACATAGCAATTAAGAATGCCAAAATCATATATTGTGAAATTAAGCCATACCTATCGTACTACGGACTTACTATACACTACATAAAAAGGATCCTGTGCCTTTTAAATATAAAGATGATAAATAATAATACAAAAGACGTTAACACCAGTGCAAGTAAATTAATAAATTTATTTGTTCTATGCTTAAATATCTTAAATAAAATTTCATAGATTCCAATCCCGATTAAACCGCCAAGAGTATTGGCCAGTATATCAGTAATATCACTTATACCGATTGCTAAAACATACTGTATAACCTCAAATGCTAGAGTTAAACCAAAAAACGAAAGTAGTTTCTTCTTAAAAGACCAATTACTTTTCAACATACATATATAAATACCAAACGGCACAAAAATCCTTATATTGTTATACACCTCAGAAAAGACAGACCCATTAAGTGGAATCAAATTAATTACACGCACCCTAGTTATTTGATCAAAAGAAAACTGCAACTTAAATAGGACTAACCAATTAAGTGCTAATAAATAGATTATGAATAAAACGACTGTCAATTTTTTATTTCCCAAAATTTCTCCCCCAATTCTTGCTGTTATCATGTAGTTAGGTCATATTTTTTAAATAACTACTTTATTAATGTAGCAAACCTTAAATACTATCAAAAATCAAACCTTCATTTTCGCTTTACTACTTATTGTTCTATGCTTAAAGGGTAGTAGAAATAATTTAAAGAAAGAGTGGGGTAAATCTTAAATTTTTCTTAAATTCACAGCCATGTCGTATTCAGAATACAAAAAAGCGATTCTCCAAAAGAATCGCTTAAAAATTTTTATTCTGCCTCAGAAACTAACGTAAAACGTTCATTTAAATGCTGTGGATTTTCAATTTCATCCACTAATGCAATTGCATAGTCAGCATAGCTTACGTAACTATCACCTTTTTTATTTACAATAAAATTGTCTTTTCCTTTTTGATAAGCCCCAGTTCTTTTTCCGTTTGGATCGAAAAATGCTGCGGGACTAATAAATGTCCAATTTACATCCGTTGTTTTTTGTAAATCCTGAAGACCTTTTGTCATTTTTGATGCAGTTGCATAATATTCCTTTGGAAACTCAGGAGTGTCAACTAGCTGGATCTTTTGTTCTTCATCAACAAATAAACTTCCTGCACCACCAACAACTATTAATCTAGTTTCAGCATTTTTTAAAGCATTAATTAAAACATTGCCAGCTTCCAGATATAGATGTTCTTGACCGTTAGCTGCTTTAAATGCATTAACGACAACGTCAAATTGCTTTAAGTCTGTTGAATTTAAATCAAATAAATCCTTTTCTAAAACAGATATTGTTTTATTAGTTAGTTTAGAAGCATCTCTTACGATTGCTGTTACCTCATGTCCTCTTTCTATAGCTTCACTCATAATAAGACTTCCTGCTTTCCCTGTAGCTCCAATAATACCAATCTTCATCGTTTTTTCCTCCTAAAGGTTTAATTATTTATTTGGATTAAAATCCAGATTCATTACTCATTCGTTGTAACATGAATAGTTACAACTATTTCAAAAAAAATAAAACTCCTTACAGATGTAACTGTTTCGGTTACATCATTTATAAAAAAAATTGAATATTGTTATCCAATTTTTTTACTTAATACTGTAACTAATTCTTCCATTGTAACATCATCCAGTATTTTTTCCATTGCTTCTTGTGCGCGATTTAATATTAATTCTAACACTGCCTGGATATTTGCACCGACTGGACAATTCGGATTCGGTTTCTCATGAAATTGAAAAAGTTCACCTTCTTCAACTACTTCAACTGCTCGATAAACATCTAGAAGAGTTATCTCACTTAAAGACTTTTGAAGTGTAGCTCCACCGGTTCCTCGTCGAACTTGAATTAAGCCAGCATTCTTAAGTTTTCCCATCACCCTTCTTATTACGACTGGATTTGTATTCACACTTTCTGCAATCCATTCAGAAGTACAAAGTGCGCTATTTTCAATCGTAACAAGAGATAAAACATGGACAGCAACGGTAAAACGACTACTGATTTTCATAGGATTCAACCTCCGATGTAACTATTATAGTTACAACTATAAATAAATGTCAACAATATTTATTTTACACAATCCGATTGGTGTTTATATTTTTATATAAAATACCCTTTACTACTCTTAAAAGATAAGCAATTTATTATACTTATTTTAAATAAATGGTATGTTTTATTTTTTTACTAAAATTAAAATAAAAGAAGTTATAAATAGTCTATAGCTTCCTTCCTTATTTAAGTGTAATTTTATGTTGAAACGGCTGCCTAGTTTGAGCTCATTAATATTACATTAGTCCATATAAAGCTATGACACCAAAAATAATAATGATAATACCTGATAGGCGATTAATTAGTGTTAAAGATTGATTATTAATTCGATTTCTAAATAATCCTACACCACTACTTAAAATGATCCACCATAAACTTGATCCACTAAAAACGCCTAATACTAAAATAATAGAAGTTCCAATATTACTAGCTGAATTCGAAATACCTAAACCCGCAAAAATGGCAATAAATGATAAAATCGTCATTGGATTTGTTAACGTTAAAAATAAAACTGATAGAAATGCGTTTATCATATTTTTCTTTTGTGTATCAGATTGTGTATAGCTAGCTTTTGAAATAAGTGTTTTTACACCTAAATAACATAGAAAAAAACCACCAATTAATTGAATCCAAACATGCTGACCAATTAAAAAATTCATAATGACCGTTAAACCAAAGCCAGCGATAAGACCATAAATACCATCTGCAGTTGCTGCCCCAAGTCCAGAAACTAAACCAACCATTCTTCCATGAGCCAATGTTCTACGTATACATAGCACTCCAATTGGGCCTACAGGTGCAGCAATTGATAAGCCTATTAATAATCCTTTAATGTAAATTTCAAAATTCATATTAACCTCCTACTCAATCGAAAATTTATGCTTTTGCAATGGTAGTCGAAAAGTTTCTTTCGTTGTATCCATTACAATTGTTGTTTTTGTTCTTACCACACCTTTTAACCCTTTTATCTCATGACTAATTACTCGATCTAAGTCCTTCGTATTTCTACTTCTTATTTTTAGTAAATAATCATCTTCACCTGCAATATGGTGGCATTCCTGTACTTCCTCTAATTGATTAACAAGCTCTAAAAATGGTGCTCTATTTTCAGGTCGTTCAAGCGAGACAGCTACAAATGCTGTTAATTCGCTACCGACTTTTTCTGAATCGACTAATACACCAAATCCTTTGATTACACCTTGTTCAACTAATCGGTTTACACGCTCAGCAGTAGCCGGCGCTGATAAGCCGACTTCACTAGCTAAATCCGCCCACTTCATTCTAGAATTATCCATTAAGTGATTAATTATTTTCAAATCATAAGCATCCATGTATCTATACCTTCTTTTTATAAGTTTTATTTAATTTTACTTATTTTTCGAAAGTTAATCAATGTTTTCCAATAAATGCCTTCTAATTTTCGACCTAAAAAAAACATATTTATTTAATTCCACTAATAAGATGAAAAAGGTAGACAATCTTGATTGAAGGAGGCTACATTTTATGAAAAGAGACCCGTTTGAATATCGGAAAAGAATAAGAGAAAGAGAATCTAATGAAGAAGCAGAAAAAGTGTCAAACGAAGAGGCAGAAGTAAAACCTCAAACACATGTGCATGAATTTGTAGCTAGTACTAAATTAGCAGAAGAAAATGACGATCGGCATAACCATCGCTTTGCGGGAGTCACAAGTGAAGTCATTCCCAAAGGTCGACACAGCCATGTACACCGAATTGTAGTAAATACAGATTTTCTAGATCATCATCACGAAGTTATTATTGAAACTGGGCCTCCTATTCCTGTAGGAAACGGTAAGCATGTTCACTTTGTTAAAGGAATGACAACGATTAATGATGATCATGAGCATGATCTTGAATTTGCAACTTTAATAGATCGACCATTGGTTTAGTGAGACTTTAAAATTCAACTTATGTATAGTGCATATACATAAATTTTATTTAGAATAAATTAAGGACCTTCCCTAGAAGGTCCCTTCAGTATGTTTTCATTTTACAGGTAAAATATGGGCTCAAGCATCCTTCAATCTTTCCGTATTCATTAGCACAATCCTCCAACCATCTGGATCTTCAAATGTATTACTTTTTCCAAGCCAATATGGGTTCTCCGGTTTAACGTCGAAGTATCCCATGCGATTTAATCGCGATTTAACTAGGTTAATTTCAGCTTGATCTGGCATATAAAATACTAAAAGATTATCCTTAGTTGGAGCAGGACATGGACTTCCATCAATGTGTTGAGTAAACTCCAAATGGTATTCAACATTCGGTAAACCAAACATGATTCCATCATAACCATCGTGATTTTGGAATCCTCCTACGCATTTTAGGCCAAGCCCTTCACCATAAAACTTGGTTATTTCAGCTAGCTGATCGGTAGGTCTTGCAATTCTAAACTGAACCCAGTTTCTCATTGTCACCACCTTTATCCTTTAATAATTTGATGCTGCCCATTCTTCATTTAGTTTTTTAGATAATTGTGTGTAAAGCTTCAATTCTTGAATTAATCCGTCTACTAAATAAGAAATGTTTTCTCCTAGTCCTGTCCCTTCTGAGACAAAATCCGATGGGTCGATGACAACTTGTTTCGACAATACATTTGCATATAAAGCTCTTAAAACGATTCTTATGTTATTAAGCGCATTAATGCCACCTTTTCCACCACCGGATACAGACATTATTGCAACTGGTTTATCTTTAAAGTGCTTACTCCCTAAAAAGTCAAAAGCATTTTTTAATGCTCCACTCATTCCACCATGATACTCTGGTGTCGCAACGATTATTGCATCAGCATTTTCTAATTGTGATCTTAATTTTTGGATATTCACAATTTCATTTTGCTCTTCTTGTCCATTGTATATTGGTAATACTAGTTCACTTAAATCAATTGTTTTTAAAATGTATTTTTTTGAAATGATTGAAGTTAATTTACCTGTACGCCCTTCTTTTCTTGGACTACCATTTATCATTATAATATTCATATTTCCCACTCCTTTGATTTGTACTTTTAGTATAGTCAATGAATAAAGTGGATACCTCAGTCGTATGATAGAACTTTTCTACACGTTTAGTTGTATATAAAAATAAAAAAAATCTACAACTAAAGTTGTAGATTTCAGACCGAGAGATGCTCGCTTTTTGTATTGTCTTGTTTGAATCGATCTTGCTTCATTTTTTGATAAACTTTTATATTTTGATAAACTATCTCAAGCAATTTAGCGCTCATATCCTTTTTCTTGGCAAGTTCTAATAAATACCCTTGCAAATGATCTCCCTCAACCTGGGAACCTTTTTCCATATCGCGCTGCAAAGATGATTTCATATCATACCCAAGAGCATCAATTGATCGCATATGCTCATCGACGATATTATCAGAAATTGGTGCACTATATGCTCTCATAATATTGTTACATTCCTCAAATAATTCTCGGATAGTGACTCTACCACCTTCACTTTCCCTTATCGGACCAATTGGGGCACGCATAAGAGACGTAACGCCAGACATTACCGTAATAAATAAATATTTATGCCACATATCACGCTCAATCTGTTTACTTTGGACGAAATCAGCTTTTGTGCCATTAAACACTGCGGTAATTCTTCTTATACGATCAGTTTCCTTTCCAAGAAATTCACCAAATACAAGTCTAGCGGCTTTACTTGTTTGTACAACTTCACCATCTTTATTTAGAGTTGTTTCAATAAAACATAAACCGCCAATCACCTGATCTTCACCGAAGGCCAGTTTTAATGGATTTAAATGAGCAATTCCGTTTAGAAGAGGTATGATAACAGTCTGATTACCTACGAACGGTTTTACATCTTTAATTGCGTTTTCCAAATGATATGACTTAGTTGAAAAAAGAATGATATCAAAAATCTCGGCCGGATCCTCAGTAGTAATTAGATTTGGTTGAAATGAAAAATCGCCGTGTAAACTACGGATGATCAAACCTTTTTCCTCAAGCTGTTTTTTCCGATTAGCTCGTACTAAAAAAGTAACGTCTTCTCCTTTTTCTATTAAGCGTCCTCCGAAATAGCCGCCAACTCCTCCAGCTCCCAATACAAGAATTCGCATCAAAAACTCCCTCTCTATCCAAAATTAAAATTCAAATGGTTGAACAATCGTTTATTTTGAAATTCCGTTTCGTATTGCATAAAGGGCTAATTGCGTACGATCTTGAAGCTGCGTCTTAGCCAATATATTCGAAACATGGGTTTTCACTGTTTTTTCAGTAATATATAGTGATGCCGCAATTTCTTTATTACTCTTACCTCTTGTAATCTCCTTCAACACATCCATTTCTCGTTTAGTTAATTTATCTTGAAATGACTGTTCTTGTTTTATTTCAGACTTCCCAGTAAGAGCAGAAACTAATTGAGTTGTCACCTTTGAATGGAATTGTTTTTCCCCATCATGAATTTTTCGAATAGCCGAAACAAGCTCGTCTGGGTCACTATCCTTTAAATAATATCCAGCTGCGCCGGCTTCAATAGCAGGTAAAATATGATCTTGATCATAAAAACTAGTTAAAATCATTACCTTTACAGCCAAGCCTTCATTGTGAATACGTGTTGTTGCTTCAATTCCATCTAGAACCGGCATCGCTAAATCCATGATTACAATATCTGGTTTTAACTCTTTTATTAAGTTTAATGCCTCTTCTCCGTTTGACGCTTCCCCAATGACCTCAATATCATCCTGTGTATTTAAAAAGAAAATTAGTCCTCTCCTAACTACATGATGATCATCAGCAATTAATATTTTAATAGACATAAAATTCTCCTTTTTAAAAAGGGATACTCGTCGTAATTTTTGTTCCCTTGTTCAAATCACTTTCAACCAAGAACGATCCCTTTATCGATTCGACTCTTTCCTTCATGCTCTTCAATCCTAATGTTGGAATTTGTACATCCTTTGGGCAGATAAAACCTACACCTTCATCTCGAATCGTCATTTTTACTTTCTTAGTACTGATTGATAACTGTAAAAATACTGCATTTTCACCTGAATGTTTTCTACAATTATTAAAGGCTTCCTGACCGACACGCCATAATGTTTCTTCTATTTTGGATGGCAATATTGTTGTACCTTTTACATGACTGTTTACGTTCAATCCTAGCATTTCACCATAGTTAATTAGCGCGCTAACGATTCCTTTTTCAATTCCTTGCGGCCTAAGCTGCCAAATTAGAGCCTTCATTTCTGCTTGTGCTTCTTGGGCAATTTGTTGGATCTGATTAAATGTATCTTTTAACTTAGTACTCTCCGAAACATTTGCACCAGCTTTTGCAGTAACATTAATAGAGAACAATAATTGGCTAACTGAGTCATGTAAGTCCTTCGCAAGGCGGTTTCTTTCCTGAATCAACTCAAACTCTTTTACCTGTTCAGTTAATTGAATTCGTTTAATTGCTGTTCCAATTTGCAGTGCGACTGCTCCTAGTAAATTCAACTCTTCTCGGTCAAAGTTTAATTTATTAGAAGCCGCAACATTTAATAAGCCAAACGATTCTTCACCTGCTTGTAGTGGTACGGTCGCATGATGTGTGACACCATTCGTTTCTCCCCAATTATGGATTAATGAATCCTCTAATCTTTTACATTCCATTATGTTGGATGCTTTATTAAGTCTGCCTGTATTATATTTATTTACACACCAACAATCGCCATTACACATTGGTTTAGCTTCTTCGTTCATAAGAGCTGGGGGTAACTCATGTGATGCGACTAATTCATAATCTCCATTATTATCTATTAAAAAAATCCACCCTGTATCTAGGCCCGTTACTTGAATTAATTTGGCTAAGGCGCAATTTAGGGTACTGTATAAATCAGTACCCTCATTTAATATTTCTGCAATTTCCTTTAATACTTGTAGCTCTAAAAGAAATGATTCTTTTTTCATGCTTATGCTAATTCCTTCATACGTCGATCAAGTTGTTCAAGCACCATTGGCCATGCTTGCTCATGTTGATCTCTTGATAATTCATCTAGAAACCCTGCATGTGTTAACTTAACAACTGCTTCTCCACTCTCATTTGTAGAAAATTCCACTGTAACAACAGTTTCTGTTTTTGATCCTGAAGTAAACCATGTAATCTCAACAAGTTGATTGCGTTCAAGCTTTAAAAAACGACCATAATGAGGATGACGCTTATCTTCAAAATGTGTTTCAAAGAAAAATACAGAATTAACCTCTGCCTTCATAATGACCGAACCTGGCGCAGCAAACCAATCACCGAATCGTTCTGTCCACGCTTCATACAATACTTCTATCGAACTATCCATCACTCGCTCTACTGTTAAACTATATGGTCTACTCGATAAATCTGGATAACTAATAATGCTCATATTAATACCTCCAAAATATTTTAAAGTTATTCATTTTCGTTAATAATTGCAAGTACTTGATGGTCTTCCCATTTTCCATTTATTCGGACATTTTTCTTAGCAATACCCTCTTTATGGAAGCCTGACTTTTCCAACACTCTAATTGAACCAATGTTATGCGGCATTACTCCCGCTTCGATGCGATGTAATTTTAATTCATTAAATGCATATTCAACAACCAACTTTACAGCTTCTGTCGTAAAACCTTTTCCATTTTGATCCTCATCTAAAGAATAACCAACAAAACAACTTTGTAAATCTCCTCTTAAAACCTCTGCTAACATCGTAAATCCTATGAAAGCATTCGTTTCATTTAAAAAGATTCCAAATCCATAATACACATCATTGTCACTTTTCTCTTTATAGGATTTAATACGATCGACTTGAGCTTCTAATGTATAGAAACTTTCATCTTTTATATATGTAAATGGTTTAAAAAACTCTCTATTTCTAACTTCGTACGCCAAAAATTCCTCAGCGTCAGAAACTTCTAATTGTCTTATATGTATATTGTTACCAACTAACTTCATCATTTCCGCTACTCTCCCTGTCATAACTGCTTTTTATTGATTCCCACTAATCTATATTCCTGTTGCCCACAATATTCTAGGGTCAATTTTACGAACTAACCGATACGCTATAGGTTTAAAACCATTTTTCGACCAAAATCTTGAGGATTCTAAATTGGTTATTCTCCAATCAGTTTCGCAAAACTGATAGCCTTCTTCTTTAGCAAAGTTAAGTCCATGATCTAATAAGGCCGTGCTAACACCCATACCACGGGAAGATTCGACCGTTGCTCCTACTACTAAACTAATACAAGATTCCGGCGTTAATAAATTCTCATCAGATGCTTCTGCCGATTCAAATACTTGAAAACCTACAATTTCATTTTGATAGAGTGCTAACCATAAAGTTGCAGTCTCATCATTAATTAACTCTGCATAACCCTCTTGGTAATCTTCTCTCTCTTCAATGAAACCTGGTGCAAATACTGGCGATTTCGCTTGGTGTTCCATAATGACAGTTGCTAATTCACGAATTCGTTTTTCATCTTCATTATTTGCTACTCGAATTTGTATATCTGAAAAAACTCGATCCGTCGATACTGACAAATTACGGATAGCATGAACCTGTTCAAAAGCAAATCCCAAATGAAGCCAAGCATCTAAAGCCGGCTTATTTCCACTCGGTACCATTACGTAGTGATTAAAAGAGCCATTCTCAACCATTTGCCTAGCAAACTCTGCATATAATTCACGATATAATTCTGTACTTTCACTTTCCGCGATTGCCATACCTGCATACTTGATCCAAGTATGTCGCTCGCGATTTTTATCTGTATGAATTGATCCAATCATATAACCAACTAGCTTGGAATCATTTATTGCGGCGATGCCAATGCTATTTTTTTCATTAAAAAGCACTTCAATAGCCTTTTTACCATTCTCAGCGCTTTCGAATTTAGGTGACAATTCAGGGTTCATACTTCGGTCATACATATGACGGTTAGCCAAAAGACTAGCCGCTTCATCTAAATATCTATTTTCAAACGCGATAAATCTCATCTCAAACCTCCTGAATATTACATAAACTTTAACTAGTAATAAGTTCGACTATTTTATTAATCCTTTAATCTACATATAACTAGTTTCAATAAAAAGAGCATTACTTCCTGCTTATAGAAGATAATGCTCGCTTTCGTCATGTTATTATTCAGACAATCCTAATTTGGACAAAGATTATTGATGAAATTCTAAAAACTCAATTTTATTTCCAAACGGATCATTAACGAAAAATCTAGTTCTACCTTCAATTGGTGGTTCTTCTTTAATTTCAAAGTTAAGTGCAATTAGTTGTTCTCTTAATGTCTCAATATTTGTAACAATTAATCCAGGATGTGCTTTTTTAGGCGCTACAAAGTCTTCTTGAATACTAATATGAATCTCTTGGTTTCCACAAATAAACCAACATCCACCTCTGCCCTTTAAATTTACTGGCTTTGGCAATTCTTCCATGCCTAAAATGCCGCTATAAAATTTTCGAGCTTCTTCCTCGCCACCTTTTGGACAAACTAACTGAACATGGTCAATTCCTTTTATTTCAAACGCCATAAAAAACACCTCTCCCATTATAAAAGAATCTTTTTTATATCTTTAGATTAACAGAACTACAAAATAAGAAAAGCGTTACTTCTGTCGAAGCAACGCTATTTTACTTATTTAAACTAATTTTAAACCATTTGTAATTAAATTCTTTAATGAATCCTCTATTCTTAATGCTTCTAATTCAGCTTTAAGTGGCTCCACAAGTTGAGCTAGTTTAGGATTAACTGTAGCAATTTCAAGTAATTCTAAACGTAATAACCAATCACTTTGGTGGTCGCGGTTAAGCTCACCATGAACAGCAATTAATTTAGAAATGCAGTCATCGCAGAAAGTATTCTTTTCTCTAATCACTCTAACTTCTTTATATAATTTTTCTAATTCAGTTAATGGAGCAGGTGTTTCCATTACGAATTCAATCTCTTTAATTGAATCACTGAAGTAAGATGCTGGGTCAGCCGCACCAGGGTATGCTGATACAACGCTTGAACCAACTCCCATATCAAATGTTCCCCACTCTTTTTTGAATAATTCTTTTCCTTCGTAAGTAACAGTACAGTCTTCAAATGAAATTAATGCAATCTTGTCTTCATTCTTAATGATATTCACAACTCTACCAGAAGCTCTTACACCGCTTAAGAATTCTAAATCAACAAAGTTTCCTACAACAATACCTAAATTTTTAAGTGCTGCATCATCACATTCTTCTAACTTAATATCTCCTTGTAGAAGTCCGACTGGAGTACCAAATCCTTTAGCGTGGTAGTCTTTACCGTGACCATCTAATTGTTTATTGTTAATTGATAGTGCTGTTTCGCCAGTTGTATTTACGTAAATTGCTTCACCGTTTTTATCTTTTAAGATCGCATGAACAATACCTGTTACACTTAATCCAGAATTAAATTCAAATGTAGCAACGCTTTTTGATTTAAGAGCCTTATCTAAGCTTTCAGTACCACCAACGCGGAACGCCATAGTACTTGCTAATTCTTCTGCACCTTGCATTAACTCATCAAAATCTTTACATACAAATAGTTGTGCTTGCATTTCAGTTATATTTTTCGGTTGTTCTGTAGCACCTTCAATAGAGAAAGGAAGTTTTTCTACTGCATCTGTAAAGCAATGTGTACTTTCACCTACTGATGATAATAAACCAGCACCATAAATTTTCGGATTATTTACTTCACCAATTAGACCATATTCAACTGTTCTCCAGAATACGCGTGAAATTTTTTCAGCTTCTGAAATTCCAACAATCGCTTTTTGTCTTTCTTCAACTAATTTTTGCGCAGCAGCTTTTTCTTCTGGAGTCGACTTTGGATCTTCCATTACAATCGTTAAATTTCGAACTGCTTCAAATAATTCTTGTTTTTCTTTCGTAGCAAATGCCTTTGCACCAATTGAACCAATTTTTTGAACGTATTCTCTAAATACAGGATCAAATAAGATTGGCGCATGTCCTGCAGCCTCATGAATAATATCTGGAGCAGGTGTATATTCTATATTCGTTATTTGTCTAATTTCAGTTGCGATTGGTAAAATCCCATTAGCTAAAAGTTCAAAAAATGCTGCACCAGGAATTAATCCATTAACGATCCCTGCGCCCCAACCAATTTTTGATAAGCTCTCGTTCATTTCAGCTACATTTGGAATTTTTTCCGTTTCAATTCCAGACATCTTTAAACCGTCTACAAATGCAGCATGTGCTTTATCTTTTAATGCATGATGGTTTTGTCTCATAACATAACGCCATACCGCATGGTCAATCGGCGTGTATAGATCATAATTTTGCTCCGATAAGTATTGCTTCAAATGAGGTGGTATAATTTTTGTTTCAAAAGCTGCTTCTTTCATGTCATCAATTCCCCTTTTTTATAATTGTTTCACTTAAAAATCTATTACACTACTTTCTTAAAAATACCCGTTCTATCTATTCTTGCTAAAAGCTTTTTTGAGCATTTCTAAGCAAGTTTCCATCATTTATCCATTTCTACCTTTTCCAAGTTACTCCTTCTTTCTACAAAATCTTTTTTTATTCGGTAATTATTGTCATAATCAACCAAATACATCACTCCTTCCAATGCTAGTGAGAAAGGCGCGCTGCGCTCACGTAGGTAATTAAGATATTTAAAAACATAAAAAAAATCCCTACTGTTTGCACAGTAGGGACGAACGGTTAATTCGCGGTACCACCCTAGTTATTAGCTGTATTAACTACATACTAATATCTTCATTTCATAACGGCTCTTCACCGTCTTCCCCTCACTAACGTTTCGAAGAAGATGCTCGTGGATTGTAATTCGTGTCGTTTTTTGTACTGATTTGCACCAACCATCAGCTCTCTGTTACAGGGAAAACTTCACTACTAAGTTCCATTCATTGCTTTTTATTATTAAATTGAATTGTTCTTAAAAATAAAAAAGTCCCTACTGTTTGCACAGTAGGGACGAAATATTGTATTCGCGGTACCACCCTAAATTTATTAGTATTCAAAACGATACTAATATCTTCATTTCATAACGGCTCTTCACCGTCTTCCCCTCACTATTCGTTTCGAAGAAGATGCTCTAGGATTGTAATTCATGTGTTCTATGTACTGGTTTGCAGCTACCACCAGCTCTCTGTTACAGGGAAAACTCCACTACTAAATTTCCTATCATTGCTTTCGTCATTCAATTAATACATACTTTATTCCTATTTCTCATAAATGTCAACACTTTTTATACTTATTTTTCAAAAGGATTTATTATTTAAATATAATTTTACGAATTATCTCTAGAAAGATACAATTGTAATCATCTATTTTTTTCTCGCCAACTTAATGAGAAAATTGAACCTCAATTTTAATAAAAGCTTTTTTCATCCAAATGATTTTACTAGATGAATCCTATAATTATTAAGATTCTAAAGTAAAATAATCTTACTATAGATAAATAGTTATTTTCATCTTAATTGTTTATTTTTCTACAAATTGAAAACTCACACTTATTTTTATTAGTCCCACCCTCTAAGAAAGTATTGAAAGCGATATTATATTAGAAAAGTTTACTCTTAGCACACTTATTAACTTCCCTAATAAACGGTTCTTTGTTCTTAGTATAGGTTTGACGGTCAAATTGAAATTCCTTCGCGAGATTCTTTTTTAGATTCAAATACTCTTCTGCAATTTTAGGGTTCTCTCTCAAGTAATCCCTAAACAATAATTTTTCAATCCATTCATTACTTTTATATTCACAAATATGTAAGTGGCACGTTCCTTGTCCCCTTTCCCCATTTCTAAAGAATATTCTATCTGTTAATTCAGGCTTGGGGACATATTCGTAATCAACTGAGCTTAGTGGTTTTATTAGTTCATCAACATCATCTAATTGATCGATTCCAATCATAATATCTATTATTGGTTTTGCTCCTAAACCTTTTACTGACGTACTCCCGATATGTTCGATTTGAATTAGTTTATCTGAAATGACGGATAAAATTTTCCCTTTTTCTTCTTCAAATTGTAATTCCCAATTAGGATCGTAATTTTTTAACATTACATTCGGACTTGTCACCTTATCATCTCTTCCTCATAAATTCTTTTTTCTATCAATTCTCTATCTTTCATTTTATTCATATTGACAATCTTTTTATATAAAATATAATTAATTTATAATATGTTAACCATGAAAATAAATAAGTTAACATAAAGAGAGGGAGATTTTAGTAATGCAACAAGAAAGATTAAAAATGCTTATTAATTCAGCTTTATTTGCAGCAATTATTGGTATTCTATCTCAAGTATCTATTCCTTTGCCTTTTTCTCCTGTTCCAATCACGGGACAAACATTAGCAATCGGCTTAGCGGCTACGATTTTAGGTAAAAAATACGGAACAATCTCGTTACTTCTTTATTTAGCGCTTGGCGCAATCGGAATTCCGGTTTTCGCAGGAGGTGCTGCGGGGTTTGGGGTACTAGTCGGTTCAACTGGTGGTTATTTAATTGGATTTATTCCAACTATTTTTATCATCGCTTACTTTATTGAAAAAACAAAGTTCACAGTATTAAATGCAATGATTGCAAACACGATCGGAATGTTTGTTACATTAATTTTTGGTACTGTCTGGTTAAAAATAGCGGCTTCTCTAAGCTGGCACGACGCAATGGTTTTTGGTTTTTATCCATTCATTATTCTAGGATTAGTTAAAGCCTATGTTGCATCTGCACTAGGTGTTATGATTGGTAAACGTTTAGTAAAAGCAAATTTACTAAAACGTGATGAAATTTCAGCATAATATAGAAAAAGCTCATTCGATGAAATGAGCTTTTTTTATATTCTTAATTCATACCCATTGTATTATTACTACGTTTACCTATCAAATCGTAGATGAACTTTATCAATTTTAAAACGAAATAACCTAATATTCCACCGAGTGTATTTAAGATTAAATCATCAACATCAAAGCTTCCTAGCTCTAATGCCAACTGAAGGATTTCATAAGTTAAACTTAAAATGAACGTCGCTTTTAGAATTGACTTAAAGTTAAAATACTTCTTAAGGATTAAAGGAAGAATAAAACCAAAGGGCATAAAGCCGATAATATTTCCTGCCAAATTACTAACTCTAATATTTAAATTAATATCTGCTAAAAACAAGTAAAAAATGATTGTTTTAAATGGAATAAAGTTATTAAAACTCCACCAATTCTCTCTAATTAAGCTAAATTCAAATTGACTTATTACTTGTGATATCGGCGTATACTTGAAAAGAATATTTTGCGTCAAAATCATCAAATAGAAACAGAATAATAAGATTAAAATCGTCTTTATAAACTTATACATATTTTAAAATCTCCGAACCACTTTTATTTCAATAATACCATAATTATCCAATTTTGAGTCATTTTATTTTCAAACCTTTTTTGTCGGATACTAAAAAACCACTCATTTGAATGAGTGGCTACTAGTGTGGAAGATCAACAGATTTAACGATTGATCGATCTCCTTTTTGTTGGACTGTAACAATGAAATCACTTTCATTATTGAATTTATCCATTTGTCTCTCTGGAATATAAAAACGACTTAAATTATGGTTAAGGACTATTTTTTTGCCGCCCTCACCATCATCATATGAATATTGAATGGTTGCTTTAATATATTTTGCATGTGTTGGGCGATGATCCGATGCATAGTTAAATACGTATATACCATTTTGATGATCCTCTTTAAAAACGATATAAGCTGCCTTCCCATCTTTCGGTTCTGATTTTCCTTGCCAATCTTTCATATTAATCGTATCGAAGCTGTATGTCAGAGATGCATAGTGCCCTAATAATGGTTCTATCGGATCTAGACTTTTTGATTCAATTTTAAAAGTATCTGCCGACTGTTTAAAGTACATAATATTTCCAAGTAAAGCTAGTAATAGAACAAACTGAATAAGTGAAAGAAGAAGTAACTTTTTCTTACTTTGCATGTTCATCACCTCTTACTTTTTTCGATTGAAGAAATACAAGATATAAAACAATTGCAAGGATGATAAACACAATTGATTTGCTTATGAATGAAACAGCTAATCCAGTGTAAATGCCAATTACAAGCGCTGCAAATGTTATAAACCCTATAATGATGCTGCCTCTTTCGTGACCTGAAACTCCATTAAATAGACGGATACATGAATAAGCAAATAAGATCAAAACGCCTACAATCATATTGGCTAATTTATCTTGAACACCTAAAATTGGTAATAAAAATATAAATAAGAAAATCCAAAGATGATTTTTCATAGCCACATTGTTCTTCCACTTTTTGTATGCAGTGTAGATTGCTAGTATAAGGATTAACAGAATAATAGCATCAAATAACGGTACAGCTACCGGCTTCAAAAACCCATATGAAAATTCCTTTTGTAGCTCATGAGCTACATCATACAATCCCCCAAATGTTGTAGTGAAATAGGTGAAGAACCATACAAAAATCGTAAATACTGGCAGGAGTACATAGTCAATTACTCCGCGTTCATTCAAATACCAAAGAATAAATACGACTAGAATAATAGGTATAAAATACTGGCGATTTGAAAATGTCTGGAAAAACATAATGATGATATAACCTATGAATGAATAATTAAAGCTTACACTCCAACGATTCTTCATGATTTTCAAGAAATATATTGAGCAAAGCAACAATGGAATTTGTAGTAGATAAACATGTACAGTATCTATTCCTGCACTATAGCTCAAGCTAAAAAACCCAATTCCTAAAAACAGATAATAAAACATATCGTGCTTTAGGACATAGTAATAAAGAAACGCGAGCATAGTCCACGTAATAAGAAATACTGGACTATCACTAGAAAATTGATACATTTGTACAATTAAAACAAATGCACATGCATATCCGATCACATTAATAAAATTTAAACAATGTCCAAACAATTCTTTGGCTTTTTGATAACTTATAAATGCTACTGCGTGGAAAACAAAAAGCGTTACAAAAATAATAACTAATCTCATAGTCTGACTATATTCATTCCAATTACTACCCACAAGTGCTAGAATCGCAAATGCCACAAGTAAAGCAATTAAAAATGGCACTATATTCCCTAAAAATGATTGCTTCTCAACCTTGCCTTGATGCCTTTCGTAATCAAGTATTCGATTTAATGAATCATCATCTAGTAAATTGAGCTTGTGCCACTCCTTTAGCTTTTGTTCTAATTTACTCATTAACTCCCCCCTTTAGTAGTAGCTCTTAAAGCCACTTCTTTTATTATTATAATTTATCAAGAAAGCATAAATTACCTTTATATTTTAAAAATTTGCCTCTTAACCTACACAATATTTTAATTAAACGTTTGTTTAATTCATTATTTCTTCAACTATGGCTTAAGAAATTGACTTTAATAATTAGCATCGTATTGTCCCCTCTTGACTATTATGATAGTCTGTTGATAAATTCAATCAGTTTAATCACTTACCAAATAATTCAAAAAGGAGGTTTTTTATTGTTTAAAATCATGATTGTAGAAGATGATGAAAAAATTCGCAAAATCGTCTCCGAAACGTTGAAGAAGTGGCAATACGAGGTAATTGAAGTGACAAAGTTTGATCAAGTCCTTTTAGAGTTTGAGAATACTCAACCTCACCTTGTTTTATTGGATATAAACCTCCCCACTTTAGACGGATTTTATTGGTGCCAACAGATTAGAATGACCTCTAAGGTTCCAATTATATTTCTTTCTTCTAGAACTCAAAATATGGACGTTATAATGGCAATTAATATGGGCGGCGACGACTTTGTTCAAAAGCCATTTGATTTAGGTGTTTTAGTCGCGAAGGTTAGTGCGCTATTAAGAAGAAATTATACATATCAAGATGAGAGCAATACGAATCTCACTCATCGTAATCTACAATTCAATTTAAATAATTCAACAGTTGCTTATATGAAAAATTCAGCTGAGCTATCAAGAAACGAATTTATTATTCTCCAAATTATGATGCGTAATATTGGAAAAATCGTGTCCAGAGATGATTTAATGCAGGCGCTTTGGAATGATGACCAATTCATTGATGATAATACTTTGACTGTCAACGTTAATCGATTACGACGAAAAATCTCCTCACTTGGGCTTGATGATTTTATTCATACTCGCAAAGGTCAAGGATATATCATATGAAGAAGTTTTTACTGTTCCTTAAGTTTGAAAAATCATATTTGTTTCTATACATTATAAGCAACATCATCCTTGTCACTTTACTTACAACCGACCCTTCCATTTCATTTCGATGGGATACATTCACTTATGCCTTTGCACTGAATATATTCATTTTTATAGCCTTTCTTCTTTATCGTTTTCAGAAAAATAGTCAGACGATACGCCACATAGACGAAGAAGATTATGAAAACCTATCTTTTGAAGGGGTCTACTATGAAAAATATATTGAAGAACTAAAGCGCAATCATATTAGAACGATCAATGATGTTCAAGCTAAGCAAAAAGAATATCATGACTATATTGTCTCTTGGTTTCACGAGATAAAAACACCTATCTCTGTATTACGATTGATGCAACAAACTGACTTCGAGCCTAAAAGTTTAATAGAAGAAATTACTAAGATTGAGCAATATGTTGACCAAGCACTTTACTATGCTAAGCTCGATAACTTTAATCAGGACTATGAAATTAAAAACTGCAACTTAGATCGTCTCGTTAAAGATACTTTGAAAACACACTCTAAAGCCTTCTTTGCTAAAAAAATTCGTTTAAACTTGTCCATAGAACCTACAATTATCCAAAGTGATTCAAAATGGTTACAATTCATCTTAAACCAACTAATTACGAATAGTTTGAAGTATTCGAACGAAAATGGAGAAATAGCAATCTCCACAAATGAAACACAACAGGAGAAGCTTTTAATCATCGAAGATAATGGTGTCGGAATTAAACAAGAGGACTTGCCGCGCATATTCAATCGTGGCTTTACTGGAACAAATGGACGCATTTTCACTAAATCCACTGGTATGGGTTTATATTTAGCCCAGGAGTTATCAAATAAATTGGGGCATTTTATTACTTGTACTTCAGAAGAAAATATCTATACTCAATTTGTCATCCACTTTCCAAAAAATATTGACCCATTTTGGTCTACAAAGAAAAACTCTTTAGCACATAATAAAGGAGCTCCCTTTTAAGTCGGACAAATCGACGAACGGGAGCTCCTTTTATTAGCCTTTTCTGTTAGTTTGTTGATTAGTGGAAGATTCTCGAACTTTAATTGGGAACCTACCTCTTCTGATTAACGATCTTATAATAAATACTCGTCGAAGATAAATAAAACAAAATATAGATCAATGTATATGAAATTAATACACCTATAATAATGCTAGTGAGCCCAGGAAAGCCCTTCACTGAATCTAACATATAATATTTTAATATTAGCCAGCTCTGCATAACTCCTAGTAGTAATGGAGGCATAAAAACAAATAATAATTGCTTTCGTATTACACTTTTTATTATATTATTTGTCGTACCGATTTTACGTAATATTGCATATAATCTTTGCTCTTCTGTAGCTTCACGTAATTGCTTAAAATAAATAACGCTCGCCAAAGCAAATAATGCAATAATGGCTAAGAAACAAGCTGAAAACAGAACTAAAGATGAGCTTTCAATTTGTTTTGAATACACATCAGCAAATGAGGAGTAATATGCATTTGGCGTTTTTGTTACAATTGCATGTATCTTTTTAGAAAGCTCTTCAGCATTTTTCACATCTTTAATATGATAAATTTCAAATCTCTGCTTAACTGATTGTTTTTTTATATTATTGTAGGCCTCATTTGAAATAATTAGTATCGAAGGTTTTATTAACATTGATTTACCTGGGTCTGTTCCCCACCCAAGCAACGCATAGTCTTTTTTTTCTACTAGATTAAAGGTTTGGTCTTGTTTAGTTGTAATCGTAAATTTCGGCTGATGGTCTACAGGATATACTTTCGGAAAGTCTGATCCTTGAGAAAGTGAAACAGCTTCCATCCCATTCAAATGAACTTTTTCTTTTTTACCATGCATCGTTACTATTTTATTATATTCATTCTCTGAAAATAGCAGGATTTCTTTCGTAAAATATTGAGGATTTTCAAAAGCAATTGCTCTGTTTGACTTTGTTTTTGAAACTAATCCTTCTATTTGTTTGTATTCTTCAATTGGATGATTTGAATTTTTTATTATTTGATGGATATGATTACTAGTATTTTTATCGATTGTTTGAAATGCAATATCATTAGGTAGGTTCATTCCAACAGCTTCAAATTGCACTTTATAATTAATTGTAACAAATCCGATTAACAAGATTAGTACTGCACTAAAAAGCGTAATAAATGTTAAATTTAACGTATTACTTCTTATTTGAAATCTTAATGATGAAACCCAAAGGACCGTATTTCCTTCATAAAACCTTTTTCTATTAGAAAAAACTTGTAACAACCAACCTGTAAACTGTCGAAAAAATAAATATGTTCCACCAATTAAACCAATTGTTACCGTGATTGAAGTAAAACTTACATGTTCCTTCCAAAAAACTGATTCTTTTCCACTAGTAATGAGATAGACAGCTATTCCTAGCAATACGATTGATAAAATTGCAAAAAAAGGTGAAGATTTAAATGTTTTTTCTTTTTTTGATTGTGCATGAAATAGTTCAACGATTTGTACTCTGCGGATCATAAAAAAGCTTTGAATACTAATAATAATCGCTAGTAAAATAAACAAACCAACTGTTGAGGCAATCGCTTCAATCGGAAAATTCAATGAAATGACTTCATTGTATTTCATTAAATTCATTAATAACATTCCGAAGAATTTAGATAATAAGCCTCCAATTAACATCCCACTCACAAGAGAAATCCCACCGATAAAAAGATTTTCATAAAATATCATAAGTGTGATTTGAGCTTCACTCATCCCATACAATAAGTACATTCCGAATTCTTTCTTTCGCTGTTTCATAAAAAATGAATTTGAATACAGAATGAAAAAAATAATGAATAGGAAAATAACAACTGTTGCAATGCTAACACCAGTTTTGAAACTTTCTTTGTTTTTAAGCGCATTAATAATGTCATCGTTATACATTAATGCCGAAAACGTAAATTGAATAATCACTCCGATAATCATTGAAACTAAATAAATTGTATATAAGCGAAAATTTCGTTTTATATTCCGACTTGTTAACTCTAGGAGGTTCATTTTAATTCCCTCCCATAATACTTTGTGTGTCTAAAATTCGATCGTAAAACGTCCTTTGCTCTTGATTACCTCTATATAGTTCATTCACAATACTTCCATCTCGAAGAAAAATCACTCGCTTACAATGGCTAGCTGCATAAGGATCGTGTGTGACCATTAAAATAGTCGTTTGAAATAATTCATTCAAATTGACTAGTTGTTCTAGCAGTTGCGTTGCAGATCGCGAATCAAGTGCTCCAGTCGGCTCATCAGCAAATACAATTGCCGGATTCGTAATAATAGCTCTAGCAGAAGCTGCTCTTTGTTTTTGGCCACCAGAAATTTCATAAGGATATTTTTGTAATATATCCTCAATATTTAGCGCACTAACAATTGGACCAAGTCGCTTTTCCATTTCTTCAATCGAGAATTTTCGTAATGAAAGAGGTAGCAAAATGTTTTCTTTTACATTTAAAGTATCTAACAAATTATAATCTTGGAAGATAAATCCCATATGTTCTTGTCTAAATTTGCGCAAAGTTTTCTTATTTAAATCTAATAGAGACTGCTCATTTAACCAAACATCCCCACCTGATAATTGATCGATCGTTGATAAAACATTCATTAATGTTGATTTCCCTGACCCTGATGGCCCCATTATGGCTGTAAATTCAGCTAGCTGAATTGTTAAATCAATATTTTTTAAGACGCTTGTTTTACCGTAGTTTTTTGATAAATTTTTAGCTTGGATTACAGTTTTCATGATTATTACCTCCTGTTCATGTTAACTATAAACTGACCACACGATGTAAACCATCGATTTAACATGAACTAAAGTGACGATTTTGTCACATTGTAAACTGTATGCAAATCTAATTTTCCATAAATAATTGATTATTAATCCAATTAACTAGAAAAGTTTTTTTCAAACAAAAAAACAGCCCTATTTCTAGGGCCGTTTCTTCATCTATTATACTGGATAAACACCATGCTTTTTCGTAGCAGGAGTTTCATACGACTCTGAATAATATGCAAAACGTTTAATAAGCTCTGCACGTAACTCTTCTGGTTGGATGACTACATCTACTACTAGCTCAGACGCTAAGCGATAAATATCGATATCCTCAGCGTACTCTTTACGTTTTTCTTGGATAAAGGCAGCTTGTTCTTCTTTTGGTAAACTTGCGATTTTTTTCGCGTATACTGCGTTTACTGCTGCTTCAGGACCCATTACAGCGATTTGAGCAGATG
Source organism: Gottfriedia sp. NPDC056225 (assembly GCF_042267765.1). Taxonomy (NCBI): domain Bacteria; kingdom Bacillati; phylum Bacillota; class Bacilli; order Caryophanales; family Bacillaceae; genus Gottfriedia; species Gottfriedia sp. NPDC056225. Next base: position 98,494 of record NZ_JBHJTJ010000001.1, read on the forward strand.
GGAATGCAATTACACAATCCGTTTCAAATGCAGGGCCTGCCATTGCGTAAAGTCCAGCACCGTAGGCTTTACGAGCAATTACAGAAATTTTTGGAACCGAAGCATTACTCATACTATAAAGCATTTTTGCACCATGACGGATAATTCCCGCACGCTCTACTTTTGTACCAATCATGAATCCAGGTACATCCATTAAGAATAGTAAAGGAATATGGAAAGCATCACATAAATTAATAAATTTAGCTGCCTTGTCAGCTGAATCGTGGAATAATACGCCACCTTTAACTCTTGGTTGGTTAGCGACAACTCCTACGCTACGCCCATCTAATCTAGCAAAACCAGTTACTAGTTCAGGAGCAAATAGCTTTTTAATTTCGAAGAATGAATCTTCATCAACTACTCGGTCAATAAATTCATAGATTGAAAATGGTACGTTTTGATTGCTTGGAATAATTTCTGATAAAGATTTCTCCTTTTGTACAGGATTTTTAGCCTCAACAACAGGAGCTCCTTGTTTGAAATTAGTTGGTAAGTAAGATAAATAGTCTTTTAACTTAGAAATCGCTTCCTCTTCTGACTCACATAATACATCTCCACAGCCTGAAACTGAACAGTGCATTCTAGCTCCACCCATTTCTTCGAGTGTAACTTTTTCACCAATTACCATTTCAGCCATACGAGGAGAACCTAAGTACATTGAAGAGTTGCCTTCAACCATAAATACAACATCACAAAATGCAGGAATATAAGCTCCACCTGCAGCAGATGGTCCAAATAATAAGCAAATTTGAGGTACTTGACCTGATAGCTTAATTTGGTTGTTGAATATACGTCCAGCACCACGTCTACCTGGGAACATGAATACTTGATCAGTAATACGAGCTCCAGCAGAGTCTACTAAGTAAACTAGAGGTACTAGCATTTTTAAACAAGTTTCTTGAATACGGATAATTTTCTCAACTGTTTTTTCGCCCCATGAACCTGCTTTTACTGTTGAATCATTTGCCATTACACAAACAGTACGGCCATTAATTTTACCGATTCCTGTTACAATGCCATCAGCTGGAAATTCATCATTCATACAGTTTGCAAAGAAACCATCCTCTACAAAACTGTCTTTATCTAAAAGTTGATTTATTCTTTCTCTTGCAAAGAGCTTACCAATTTTGGCATTGCTCTCATGATATTTTTCTTTCCCACCAGAAAGTATTTGTTCTTTTCGAGCTTGATATGTTGCTTCGTTTGACATACAATTACTCTCCTTTATATTGCGGCCTACGCTTTTCTTGAAATGCTACTAAACCTTCCATACGGTCGTTTGTATGCAATAATGTTTCGTATTCATATGTTTCTAATCTTAACCCTAAATCTAAAGGAAGATCGAAACCACGTTGAATAGCCTTTTTTGCAGCACGAATTGCAAGAGGACCTTTACTTGCAATTGTTTCACACATTTCAAGCGCCTTATTTTGTAATTCATCTATTTCAACAACATGTTCTAAAATGCCATATCCTTCTGCCTCAACTGCACTTAAGCGTTTGCCAGTAAAGATTAGTTCCTTCGCTCTTCCAAGGCCAATTAAACGTGGAAGTCTTTGCGTACCACCAGCTCCTGGAATAATTGCTAAAGATGTTTCCGGTAAACCAACGATTGCTTCTTTATGTGCAATTCTTATGTCGCAGGCTAAAGCAAGCTCTAGTCCTCCACCTAAGGCAACACCGTTGATTGCGGCGATTGTTGGCATTGGTAATCTTTCAACCTTTTCAAACAGCGTACCAATCTTTTCAACAGTCTCTCGAGCCTCGCTCTCAGTCATGCCTCTTCTTTCTTTTAAATCAGCACCACTACAGAAATACGATGATCCACTACCTGTAAATACAACAGCGCGTATAGATGATTTCTTTAACTCTTCCATTTGAATATGAAGAGCATCTAATAACTCACGTGATAATGAATTAGCTGCATTTGTACGATTTAAAGTAAGAATTCTAATGTGACCGATATCACTCACTAATAAACTTGATTCCATTTAAATACTCTCCTTTGAACCATTCCATACTGAAAATAGCTTACTAACTGGTGTTAAGTTCATTTGTTCAGAGATATATGAAGTAGCTTGATGAAGTTTCTTTTCATCAATATTAGTTGAAATGCCTAAATTATGAAGTAATGAAACAACATCTTCAGTAGCTACATTGCCACTAGCTCCTGGTGCATATGGACATCCACCTAGTCCACCATTTGAAGAATCAAATTTTTCAATACCAAATTGTAAAGAAGTATATAGATTTGCAATCGCACGACCATATGTATCATGGAAGTGCATAGCAATTCGATTAACTGGTACTTCTTTAACAAGATTTTCTAAAAAATCATTCACTTGAAGTGGGTTAGCAATTCCGATTGTGTCTCCTAACGAAATTTCATCTACGCCACATTCAAGTAATTGGTTTGCAAGATTGATAACTTTCAATTGGTCTACAGCACCCTCATATGGACAACCAAATACAGTTGAAATATAGGCTCTAGTAGTCTTTTTATTGTTTTTACATTCTGTAATCATTGAGCGAATATCGTTCATTGAATGTTGGATACTCGCGTTCTTGTTTTTTAAATTATGTGTTTCGCTAGCAGATACAAAGAAATTAATTTCATCTGCATCTACTTCAAATGCGCTCATTAAACCTCTTTTATTAGGAACTAGAGCTGCATAAGTAACCCCATCTTTTTTCTTAAGCTTTGTAAACAAATCTACAGAGTCACTTAACTGAGGAATCCAGTCAGGTCTCACAAATGAAGAAACTTCAATATAAGATAAACCACTATCAACTAATAAATTTATCCAATCAAGCTTCTGCTCAGTTGAAACAAACTGTTTTTCATTTTGTAAACCATCGCGTGGTCCTACTTCTCTTATAAGAGCCGATTGAGGTAGCTTCATCATTTTTACTCCTAACCTAATTTTTCAACTTGGATTAAAGAGTCGCCTTCATTTACAAAATCGCCTTCGTTTACGAATACATTTACTACCTTACATTTATATGGAGCTGTATGAGGAATCTCCATTTTCATAGATTCTAAGATTACATAATCTTGATCACTACTAATTTCGTCTCCTACAGATACAAGACATTTCCATACGCTTCCAGCCATCATTGCAGTTAAGTTTTCCATATTTAATTACCTCATTTCACTTTTTGATATTCACTAATAAAACTTGTTGTATAGTCGCCTTCTTGGAATGCATTCGTTGAAAGAATATCAATCAAAAATGGCACATTTGTTTTAATGCCTTCAATTTCTACATTTTTAAGATAATTGTGCAGTTGAATTACTGCCTCTTTTCTTGTATTTGCTGTAACAATTACTTTTGCTAATAAAGGATCATAAAATGGTGATACTACCCATCCATCATAAAGATGTGTATCAATACGTACACCAATTTCCTCTGGGAAGTTACAATGTTGAACTGTTCCTGGAGATGGGAAGAATGTTTTAGGATCTTCAGCATAAACCCTCACTTCAATCGAGTGACCATTCATTTCTACATGAGTAGGACGCATTGGAAGTGTTTCACCAAATGTAATGCGGAATTGCCATTCAACTAAATCAATTCCTGTAATTCCTTCTGTTACACCGTGCTCAACTTGTAATCTTGTATTCATTTCTAAGAAATAAATATTTTCTTTTTCATCAACTAAAAACTCAATTGTTCCTACGTTTACGTACTTCATTTGATTAGCAATTGTAAGAGCATATTCCTCAAGCTTTTTTCTACCTTGTGGAGAAAGGAATGGCGATGGTGCTTCCTCAACAACCTTTTGGTTTCTTCTTTGAATTGAACAATCTCTTTCAAATAAGAAAACAGCATTGCCATGAGTATCAGCAGCAACTTGAGCTTCAATATGTCTAGGTTTAATAATCGCTTTTTCAATGAATACATCATCATTCGCAAAAAATTGAAGAGCTCTCGTTTGTGTTGTTAAAAATTCTTTTTCAAGCTGTGCTTCGTTTTCAATTAGCTTCATGCCAATTCCGCCGCCGCCACTAGACGCTTTTAACATAACAGGATAGCCAATTTGTTCTGCAATTTCTTTTGCCTCTTCAACAGATTGAATTGGATGAGAATTCCCTTTAATTACTGGAATGTTTAATTGCTCCATTATTTGTCTTGCTCTAATTTTTTCACCCATCATCTCTAAATGCTCTGGCTTAGGACCAACAAATAAGATGCCTGCTTCTTTACATTTTTTAGCAAAATCACTATTTTCTGATAAGAAACCATATCCTGGATGAATGGCTGTAACATTATTCTCTTTTGCAATTTTTATAATTAAATCTGCGTTTAAATACGTATCTTTTGTATGATTTCCTTTTAAAGAAAAAGCTTCATCACTTAACTTAACGTGCAAACTTTCTTTATCAGCATCTGAATAAACTGCTACAGTTTGATAACGAAGTTTTTTACATGTTTCAATAATTCTACATGCGATTTCACCACGGTTTGCAATAAGTATTTTGATCATATTCTCGCTCCTTATCGGCATCCTAATTGACGTGCGATTACCATACGTTGAATTTCTGAAGTACCTTCACCAATCTCAAGTAACTTAGCATCACGAACTAAACGTTCAATACCATATTCCTTCATATAGCCATATCCACCATGAATTTGTAATGATTCATTCGCAACTTTGGAAGCGATTTCAGATGCGTATAACTTAGCGAACGCCGCTTCTTTCGTAAACGGTTTTCCATTGTCTTTTAACCATGCTGCTTTATGCACCATGTTTCGTGCTAATTCAACTCCCATAGCCATATCAGCTAACTTAAACTGAATAGCTTGGAAACTTGATAAAGGTTGTTTAAATTGCTTACGTTCTTTAGCATATGCTAATGCTTTATCAAGAGCTTTTTGTGCAATACCTACAGCAAGTGCTGCGATTGAAATTCTTCCACCATCTAATGTATATAAGAATTGGCCAAAACCTTTTTCAGGATTACCAAGAATGTTTTCTTTTGGAACACGTACACCATCTAAAACAATTTGAGTCGTATTAGATGCACGAACACCCATCTTGTCGTAAGGATCTGTGATTGTTAATCCTTCTGAGTCAGTTGGTACGATAAATGCACAAATATTTTTCTTTCCATTTTCGCTAATCGAAGTATAAGCAGTTACGATGATTGTGTTAGAATATTGAGCATTTGTAATCCAGCATTTTTCACCAGTAATCACATACTCGTCACCTTCTAAAACTGCTTTTGTTTGAGTTCCACCAGCATCAGAACCTGCATTTGGTTCTGTTAAACCGAAAGCACCAAGCGTTTTTCCTTGCGCCATTGGAACTAAATATTTTTGCTTTTGTTCTTCTGTACCAAAATAGTAAATTGGAGAAGCACCTAATGAACAAGTTGCCGCAAAGCTTAAACCTGTTCCTCCACATGCACGCCCAATTTCTTCTACAGCTAACGCATAACTAATCGTATCGCCACCGCTACCGCCGTATTCTTCAGGGAACGGAATACCTAATAAACCTAATTCACCCATTTTTTTGAACGTTTCAATCGGGAATTTACTATCACGATCAAGCTCTTCTGCAAAAGGCTCAATTTCCTTCGCTGCGAAATCTCGTACCATTTCTTGAATCATTTGCTGTTCTTTAGATAATAAAAAATCCATGTGTTAGTCACTCTCCTTTTAATATTTAGGTACGTTTTAAAAAACGTAAGAATGTCTCCAACTGCGCAAATAGCAGTGGAGTCCTCATATTTCACGTATAAGAGATAAATATTTTAGTCTTACAATTGATAATATTCGATATATTCTACCATTTTCCTTTATTGTCCTTTCGACAAATTGAGACAAAAGGGCAGGAGTTAGAATAAGAATGAGTGCGACTCAAAAGTACAAATAAATGTCGAACTCCAAATAAGCCATAGAAAAGTGCAAATAAGAAACTTGTTCGTGCAAATAAGCGAAAATGTCCTGCAATTAAAATAGCTAAAACTGCAAATAAGATAAAATATTACCCATACCGGTTATGGTATTCACACTAAATATTGAACAATCGTTGCTCCTTTTAAATAGAAAACTATCAAAATTGCTCTAACCTTAGATAAATCAACTAAAAAACCGATATAAAACTGCAAATTATCTATAATAAACGACAAAGGTCCATTGATATACCCCTTTCTATGTTCAAACTACACAGCATTAATATGAAAACAAAAAAGGCATACCCCAATCACAGAGATACCCCCTCATAATCAATTATTAATATCCAATAAAATCTTCCCAGTACTTTGTCTACTTTCTATTAATCTATGAGCACTAGCAGCATCTTCTAACGAAAAATGTTGCCCGATTTTGATATTTAAAAGTCCTTCATCGATAAATTTAAATACTTGTTCCGCTGTTTCCTTCAAAATCTCTGGTCTTTCTTTCCTTGTTGTACCTAAACTAAAACCAATGACTGATCGACAGCTCGAATGTAACTTATTTGTTTTAAAATGACCAACTTCACCGCTTGAATTGCCGAAGTGAACAAGTCGTCCGTATTTCGCTAAGCAATCCATGCTTTGTTCTGAAATTCTACCAGCAACTGAATCTAAAATGATATTAGCTCCTATTCCGCCCGTTAACTCATTTACTTTCTCTGTAAAGTTTTCCTTTTCATAGCAAATCACATGATCTGCCCCAGCATTTAGAGCATACTCTATTTTCTGTTGACTTCCCACTGTGCCTATAACTTTACCGGCACCTAATATCTTTGCTATTTGAATAGCCGTCGTACCTACACCGCCAGCAGCAGAATGGATTAGAACGGTTTCTCCTTTTTCAATTCTAGCTAAATCAGCTAGCAGCTTATATGAAAGAAACGAAACGGTAGGGCAGGCTGCAGCTATATCAAATCCAACCGTTTCAGGTAACAGGTATGTTAGATTTTCATTTGCAACAGCATATTCAGCGTATGAACCACCTGCTGGAAAAGCAGCAACTCTTTGACCAACTTCAAATTGTTTCACATCAGATCCAACAGCTTCAATAGTTCCAGCAGCATCTAGACCAGGGATAAATGGGAATTTTCCTTTACCTTTTTTTCCATATCTTGCTTTTACATCTGCAAAATTCACACTGGCTTTTTCTACTTTAATTAACACATGATTAGAGCTAATTTTTGGTAATTCAAGATCAACAAACTTTAATACATCTGGTTTTCCAAACTCTGTCACAACAATTGCTTTCACACTCTCCACCCCACTTATTGTCATTACTTTTATTTTATCTATAAGAATGAAGTCTCGGAAAATAACAATTTATTATGAGTTCCAATAAGTTAGACTTATTAATTTCATTGCTATTGTAAAGTTCTAAACATCATCTCGAATATATCGCTCATATTTATTTTAGAATTGTACTTATTCATTGTATTTTGAACGCGTAAACCATACATAAACGTTAGAAACAAATTAGCCATTTTTTCTGCATCAACTGCTAAAGGAATCGCACCTTCTTCCTGCCCTACTTTGATCCATTTTGTTGACGTCGCTAAACTATGCAAATAGACATCCTTTAATATTTCTTCAACTTTCTGATTATCCACGCGACTTAGTAAATAAATAAAAATTTTAGTCGTTACATCTTGTTCCGTAGAGTGTTTAGCTACGCCACCGGCAATTACTTTCAGTGGGTCATTAATTCCTACTGTTTCATTCTTAGATACGACTTCCAAAAATTTTGTATCAACTTGCCCGATACGTGCTTTCAAAATCAGTCCAAACAATTCATCTTTTCCAGTAACATAATGATAAATGGCACCTTTAGAAAGTCCTGTTCGATCAATAATATCCTGCATTGTTGTTTTTCTACAGCCTTTTTCTTCAATGAGCTGTTCTGTAACTGATAATATCAATTGGAAGCTTGAATTTAGCTGCGAATTTTCTTTCATGTTTACCTCCTGTGCAAAAACATTGATGATACCAATCTATTAAATTAATTATTATTTAGTTGTTTTTCCATACAATAGTAGGGATTCTTTCGTAATGGAAACTCTATAGTCCCTCTTTTAACATACCCATACTTTGTATACAGCCCCACTGCTTCGTCATTTGTAGAATAGACATCCAATCTAATACTTGTATACCCTTTTTGTACTGCCAATTGTTCCACGTACTCTAAAAGTAATTTTCCGATTCCCCTTCCCTGGTAATTAGGCCGTACCGCAAGTCGGTGTATGCAAACTGGGTTTCCATTTTTGTCATCCCAATCTATATGTTCATATTTTTTACTTTGTAATTCATCGAGTACAACAGTTCCAATTACGACATGATTGTCTATTATTCCATATATATTTTGATTAGTTATATCATCTTGGATAACAAATAGATTTGGGTAAAATAGATCCCATTGATCATTTTGATTGCTGCGCAAATGCTTCGTCACGGTTTTATACAGCTTCAAAACGTCTTTTTGATAATTCTTTTGAATTGGAATAATGTTCATCTTAACTCTCCTTATCAAGATTACTTAGTTATCTGTAATTTAATTTCTTGAAGCTTTTTTGATGACTTTCTTCTATAAAAAACAGTCCATAAAATTGCAGCACCTATAAATCCGTAAAGGACATAATTTGAGAAAAGTAGATATCTTTCCGTCGATAGATCGTAAACCATAATAATTCGCACAATTGCTTCTGATAACAGCATAATTCCCCATACAAGCGTCATTAATCGCATAACAAAACGAAAATATTTAATATTCCAGTTTTCAGCAAAACGATTATTTTGGATAAATCGCATTCCTAAGTAAAACATGATAGGTCGTTTAAATAATAGAGATACTAAAAAGATTATTCCGACCGAAGCCGTTATTAATGATTCTCTTACAAGCAAAATCTTTTCACTACCGCCAAGAAAGACTAATAAAAGAGTTAGAATAAGTGAAAAAAGCATTAACCCTCCAAAAGCATCAAGCCTTTTATGCTTCCATAAATGAACTACATTATCAACCAATGGAATTAGAGTTGCAAACGAAAGAGCTAAAATACTGCTCATATAATCTGATAACACAACATAAATAACCCAAGGTAAAATACCGTTAATTACTAATGTGAAAATGACATACATTCTTTTAGACATAAAATCATCCCTTTAAACTTATTTTTTATATAGAGATTATTGGTACGAACGATATTTTATTTTTTTTAGCTATTTTAGAAAGACCGACTGTTGGTTTGTTTTTTTATAAGAGTATATTATGTACCGACCGTCGGTATGTTAATGAAAAATAATATTTTTTTGAAAATAGGCTACGAATACAATTTTGTTTACTAAATTTGGAATCCTTATGAATTTTTCCATCTTACAAATCATTTAACTTTTAGAAAACAAAAAAAGGCATCTATCCATCGAATAACGATGAAATAGACACCCCTAGTAATTTACTATTTATTAACTAGCATACTTAAATGTTCAGCAGCCGATTTAATATCTTCTTTCCCTAAAATCGCAGAAACAATTGCAACACCATCAATTTTTGATTCCATTAATTCAGAAACGTTTTCTTCATTAATACCACCGATGCCTACGATTGGAATCTTTACTGCCTCGCGTATTCTTCGTAGTTCATCAAGTGTTAAGTACTTTGCATCTAGTTTTGTACTTGTTGGATACATTGAACCAATACCGACATAGTCCGCTCCTTGTTCTTGTGCAATCATTGCTTCTTCTAATGTCGATGCAGATACACCAATAATCATGTCTTCGCCAACAATTTTTCTAGCCACTGTTAAAGGTAAATCTTCTTGGCCGATATGCAGGCCATCAGCTTTAATTGCCAATGCGATATCTAATCGATCATTTATAATTAATGGTACATTATATTTTGAAGTTACTTCTTTTACTTGCATAGCAACTTGATAGAAATCCAAACTACTACAGTTCTTTTCTCTTATTTGAACAATTGTTGTTCCGCCTTGAATTGCTTCCTCAACAGATTGAACAAGATCTCTTAATCCTAATACATCACGATCAGTTACTAAATAAAGCTTATAATCGACTTTGTTTTTTGTTATAGCCATTCGATTTTACCTCCTGTTAGAAGCTTATCAACGGAGATTATAGATACTTCATCAAATAAATTTACTCTAAATGTACCGATTGCTTGTTCTTCAGTTAAACGAGCTTTAGCAAGTTCCCCGCAAAGACCCATTGTAGTGATACCCGAAACAGCAGCTAGGAAGTAATCATTTGTTGTACCAGCATAAGTTCCGATTAATGATGTAGTCATACATCCAGTACCAGTTACATCGGCTAGCAATTTATCTCCATTTGATATTGTGCATACTCGGTCCTGTTCTGCAACAACATCCACTGCACCCGTGATTGCTACAACTGATCCTAATTTCGCTGAGAGTGATTTTGCAATTTCGACACCATCTTCTTCATCAGCTACAGAGTCTACCCCTTTAATTTGAACGTTTAAGCCGGCAATCATTTTAATTTCTGACATATTTCCACGTACTACAGCAAAACGTACTTCTTTCAATAATCTTGCAGTTGTTTCTGTGCGTAGAGTCGTTGCCCCAACTCCTACAGGATCCAAAATAACAGGTACACCTAATTGATTAGCTTTTTTACCTGCTTGAATCATTGATTGGATAGTTCTCTCATTTAACGTACCAATATTAATTACAAGAGCTGAAGCAAATGATACCATTTCCTCTACTTCGGCTAAATCATCTGCCATAACCGGTGACCCACCTAGTGCTAATACCATGTTTGCACAGTCATTTACCGTTACATAATTTGTAATATGATGAACCAAAGGCTTTTTCTCTTTTACGCTTGCAATTAATTGACTCATTTCATTCATAGTTAACATTTTTTTCTCCCCCTATTTGCTTTCGAATAAGTTTATTTAATATAAATTGAACGACAATATAAATAACACAAATTAAAATCATGCTCGGAACAGTAGCCCCAAGGAATAAATCTAATTGAACAAACTTGCGATAAATGAAAACGCCTAAAATCCATGTAATAAACGCTAACCAATCAATTTTTAAGGATTTACTTATACTTGTTCTTTTTAGAATAAAGTAATCTGTTAATAAAATTGCGTACAACGGTGCAAAGAATGACCCAATTGTATATAAGAATCCTTCATATTTTTCAATTGGGAAAATCACCGCTAATATTGTTCCAATTGCTGTAACGATCAACGCTATATGCTTTCCATTTAGCTTTGGAAAGATGGTTGTAACTGATATCCCAGCTGAATAAGCATCCATGAAGGTTGTTGTAACAGTTGCTAAAACAACGATACCAACTGCGAATAAACCTAAATTTGCACTCATTAATACAGCTACTGGATCCACTTCATTAAATGCTAATGCTGCCCCAAGCCCAATAATATACATCCATGAACTTCCAAACATATATCCTATGAAACTACCAATTGCCCCGTCTTTTGTAGTTTTCGCGAATCGAGTATAGTCACTAATTAATGGAATCCATGATAGTGGCATAATGACTGATAATTCAACTGCTTCGCCAAAAGATAATCCTGAAGTACTTGGCTGAGAAAGAATTTTATCACTTTTAAAAATAACAAAACATAATACAATCGTTAAAACAAATAGCAAACAAACGGCCATACTATTAAGTTTTTTTGAAGCATTTTGCCCAAAGTACAACCAAATTGCTATTAGCACTCCAATTACTAAACACCAAACCCAAAGGTGATTAAAATGATAATCATTTTTTGTGACTATATTGATTGAACGAGCTCCTGTTAAAATCATAATTGCCGTCCAACCAAGCAACTGTAATACATTTAAAATTGAAAACAAGTAACTACCATAGCTACCGAATGAAATTTTTGTTGATTCCATTGCGGTTAATCTTTGCTGAGAGCCAATTACACCACCTAATACAAGTAAAAGTGTTCCTATTAAATGTCCTACTAAAATAGCTGTTAAACCTTTAGTAAAACCTAATGGAGCTATTAATGCCCCTGTCATGATTTCCGCTACTGATACCGCAGCACCAAACCAAAGTGTCGTAAAATTCCACTTTGTCATTTTTGCATTTTGATTAGACATGTTGAACTCCTGCCTTTTCATACAAAGAGTAGAAGTGATGGACAGGACCTACTCCTTTTCCGATTGAGAAGGAATGTTGAATCGCTAATGTTATATAGTTTTTTGCTTCTCTAATTGCCTCATTTAATTCAAGTTCATTCGCTAAATTAGATGTAATTGCTGAAGATAAAGTACATCCAGTACCGTGAGTATTAATTGTATTGATTCTAACGCTATTAAAGCTAGTAAACTCCTCACCATTAAAGCAAATATCTGTTGCTTCACCCTCTAAATGGCCACCTTTTACAAGGACGTTTTTTGCACCTAATGAATAAATTTGTATAGCAGCTTCTTTCATTTCTTCAATCGTCGTAATTTTTCTTCCAGTAATAACTTCTGCTTCAGGAAGATTCGGTGTAATAACAGTTGCTAACGGAATTAATTCTTGAATTAAAGCTTCCTTTGCATCCGGGCTTAGTAAGTCGAACCCGCTCTTAGAAACCATGACTGGATCAACTACAATATGCTTTGGTCTATATTCCTTTAGTTTTTCAGCAATTACTTTAATCGTATCGATTTGTGATACCATACCAATTTTTACTGCATCTACTTCGATATCTGTAAATATTGCATCTAATTGACTCGCAATAATCTCTGGTGTCATATCTTGAACAGCAAACACTCCTTGCGTATTTTGAGCAGTTACTGCTGTTATTACACTCATTCCAAAAACACCATGAGCTGAAAACGTCTTTAAATCTGCTTGAATTCCAGCACCACCACTTGAATCAGAGCCGGCTATTGTTAATACTTTCTTCAATGTTCTTCCCCCTATTTAATGAATAGAACTCTTTTGATCTTACAGATAGAAGATGAAACTTGATTTTAAATACAAAAAAGCACAAATCCCATAAGGACTTGTGCTCGAACAAATCAATGTTATGAATACAAAAATGTATTCTACCGTTCACTTTCCTACGCTGGCATTATCCAGATCAGGTTAAAGGGTTAAAGACTATTCGTGTCTTAATCTCAGCCGACCATTTACGGCACCCCTAGTACTATTCAATTATTTAATTTGATTACTTTATCATCTTAATTAATCCTTATACTTTATTCAAGTATTTAGACCAGATTTATTTAGAAAAAACCTCTCTTAATACTAGTTGAGAGGCTTTAACATTTATTATTTTAAATCTTTTACTTCTTTTAATACGCCTTCTAGTTCGTCACCGGCTTGGTTAAGTGTATCTGCATCCAATGGAGAAACTTTTACTCCCGCTTCGATAATATGAAGTGGAGTTTCAACTTTTTCATACAAAGCTTTGTCTTTATCTTTTACAGAGTCTTCAAATTTTTCCCATGATTTTTCAAGTGATCCTCCACTTTCTTTCGCCTTTGCTTCATCATTATTCGAAACTTGTGTTTTTAGTTCAGAAATCGTTTTGATCATATCGTCAGATCCTGATTTAATTGCATTGTCTGTGTTCGTTCCACATGCAGATAAAGTTAAAGATAGTCCTAGAGCCATTGCCGCGATCAATTTTTTATTAGATAACATTTTTCGTTCCCTCCGAATTTTTACTACTTTTTTTATTATTTTTATTCGAGAATCTATTATAAATAACAGTTATACAAGCTATTAGTAACAAGAACATCTGTGGTACAAAGCTCTCCCAAGTAGAATAGATTGCAAAGAAATCTATTGTTGGAATAGGAGCTTGGGTAGCAGGAAGTAATCCTGAAAGTTGTAAACCGTGAATACCCATACCCGCAAATTTAAAGCATAAGTAGAACATTAAAATACTAGAAACAAGGAAAAACGGTCTCATTGGAATCTTTAAGCCAACCTTTAATATTAAGAAGCTCAGTATTGCTAAAATAGCAAACCCTAACGCAATTCCTATTAATAAAGATGATAGTTTAATTGATGAAGCCATTCCAATAAAGAATAATACTGTTTCAGTTCCTTCGCGAAACACTGCTAAAAACGCAAGAATAGCTAAAGATAATAGGCTACCCGTATTTAATGCTTTATCACTTTTAGTTTTAATATATTGTTGCCATTGCTTCGTATTAGATTTGCTATGTAACCAGTAACTCATATATAAAAGCATGACAGCCGCAAATACTCCAGTCCAGCCTGCAATCAAGAAGTTATTGCTTCCAAAAGCACCTGCTGAGAATAAGATATTTACAATAACACCTAGTATAATACTGACGCCTAAACCAGTACCAACACCAAACCAGATCCACTTACTTTTCTTTTCTTGACCAGACTTTTTAATAAAACCTAGTAATGCTACAACTACTAGTAATGCTTCTAATCCTTCTCGAAGTAGAATTGTAATAGCATCTAACATTGTATAACTAGTTTTAGATGCTAAAGGTAATAGATAATCACGCATATTAGTAATTGTTTTTGTAGCCGCTTTCACATCTGGTGTTTTAGCAGTTAACATTGCATAAGATGTAACCATATCTCTTTCAGAGTCAGTGTAAACTTTTTGTGATTGTGTTAATACTACCCCTTCAATATTGTTCCAAGATTTTCTAAACTGATTAATTTCTGAGGTTGCTCCCGATACATTATGATCTTTTAAATCTGCTAATGCTTTGTTTAATATTTCAATTAAATCTTCAACACTACCTGTACTTTTTGAACTTAGTTTTGAACTAGCAAACTGATGAGAAATAAACTTTTCATTTACAACTTCTAATTCTTTAAGTGCAGTAATAAGTGCATTTTGATTCACTGTTTTTTGTGCTAGGTTATACTGAACCATTCCCATAGCTTCCTCGATTTTGCCATACGCATCAATCGATTTATTTTTTATACCATCCTCTTTATCAAGCCACTCATCGTTGAATTTTTTATATTCCTGCTCGGCAGTGTTAAAATCCCCTTTTTGTGCAGCTTGGATTGCATTTTCTACAAAAGTATTTGCATTTGTTAAATCCTCTTCAGGGCTTGCTGCAAAGGTTTTAAACGGTAAAACAAGTAAAAGTAAAACTGTTAAAGTTACTTTGATAAGCGTTTGCTTCATGGTTGATTTTCCCCTTAAGTAAAAATGATAATCATTATCACATATTGATAATATAGGTATTTCATATCACAGTCAATTATATTTTTATTAACTATTTTTAATGTTTATATCAACATTCGAGTAAATTAAAAAGCTGAGGAACTTTTTCCTCAGCTTTTAATGTCTATGCTAACTTAGAGCCTCAAAAGACAACCCTTCATTTTTAAAATCATACTGTCTACGTTATGGACAAAGTACAGATTTTATTCGTATTTCCCCCTATAACATAGCCAAAAAAACTGCCTCATAAGTAAGTGCATATACTTATGAGCCAGTCTCTTTTTTTAAATTTTTAGTTAGATGAACCAACCAAAATCTTTTGTTCAATATTTAAAATTTTGTATAACTCATCAAGTTTTTGTATTTCATAAGTAGGGATTAGAGCTGTATCATTTGATAGTGCTTTTGAATTAACCCAGCAAGTATCTATTCCCGCTCCGACTCCACCAGTAATATCCGCACTGAACGAATCTCCAATAATCAAAGTCTTATCCAACTCGATATTTGGAATTCGAGCAAATACATAATCAAAGTATTCCTTCATTGGTTTTTGATAGCCAGTGTCCTCTGAAACAAAAATATCTTTAAAGAATGGATAAATTCGTGCAGCATTTAATCTTTTGTATTGTGTCTTTGAAATGCCATTTGTAACAATATACAAATCAAAATGATCCTGAAGATTTGAAAGTAATTCGAAAGCCCCTTCAATTAATTGATTACCTTCTCCTAAGTAATTTTGATAAGTCTGTTCTAGCATTAAACCGTCTACATCGATACCGAACTCTTTAAATAAAGTTGAAAAGCGAGTATTTACTACGTCATCGCGACTTATTTTCCCCTCTTCAAAAGCCTTCCAAAGTCCATGGTTAATTTCTTTATATCTCGACTTAATTTCAGACGTTAACGGTATATTTTGATCTTTAAATAGAGATTGTAATGCTACTTTTTCTGCTGCGCCAAAATCTAATAATGTATCATCTACATCTAATAATAATGTCTTGTAAGTTTTCATAACATTTACCCCATCCCTATTTTATTAAAATCATATTTTACTAGATTACCCTTAAATTAAATTAGCTGTTTTATACGTTTAAAGCTTATTCCGCTTAATTTAAAAACTAATATACCACTTATAATTAGCAATACTCCAATTAATTGCTTAGAAGTAAACGGAACTTTCTCAAGACCTAGCCACCCTTTAGTATCAAATAATAATGCAAACAATAATTGTGATGTCAGAATTATTGATGTTGCATAGGTTGGCCCAAGTAATCTTATCCCTTTCGTTAAGCAGAATACAACTCCTACACCAACAATGCCGCTAAACCAATACCAAACTTTCATATTATGCAAATCAAATAATTGTTTCCCATCAAGGAAAAGACCCATAATTAGTGAAGCTAAAAAGCCCATTCCTAATACGAATGTTGTTGTAACCCATATTCCAGTACGTTCATTAACCTTACTATTAAATATACTTTGTAAGCCAATAAGTGCACCCGCGATTAAAGATAAAAGTAATCCATAGAGCATAAGCTTACACACCTCCCAAATTTAACAATGTGATTTTTTTGGCCGAATGATTTTTTATTCGTAAATATTATTACTCGCAAGAATACTCAGGCCATCTCTATTTTTTATAAGAATGCTCCCATTTTTTCGCTCTACTAGGCCATCCTTACAGAACTGTTGAATAACTCGATTAACATGTCGATAACTCGTTCCGATCAGATTTGCCGCATCTTTAAGATTGATCGTATTTAAATTATCATTGAGTAAAGAATTTGTATCATCATATGAAATGGATAATAAATAGCTCGCTAAGCGTACTTCTACTGGATACATTAAGTTAAAACTCATCGAATTCGATTTAATATAAAACTTTTCCGTTATGACCTTTAATAAGAATTGAAGAAACGGTGTATAGTTTTTGCTAAGTTTTTTTAACCAACGATAGTCTATAGAGATCACTTCCACCGTAGAAATTGCTTCCACCGTATTAATATAATTCGATTCTCTTACATATTCGATATCACCGATTAATTCAAGAGGCGTTTTAAACGATAAAATTAATGTTTTCCCTTCAGCTGAGGAAGTATAAACTTTTACCTTTCCTTTTACTAAAATAAACATTGTTTGTGCCGAGTCTCCTTGAGAACAAATAAATGCTCCTTGATTAAATCGTTGAATAGTCATATGAGTTCTTAATTCCTCATTAAAGACTTCTTCAATACGATGTTCAGCTAAAAATTGATTAATCTGTTCTATATCGCTAGAAATTTTCAAGTTAAAATCACCTCCAGTAGGTTATAAGTTAAGATCCTAGCACAATGACACCAATCATCATCATTCCAATTCCAATTAATTGGGTTGAAGTTATATTAAGCTTTTTTACTCCGAACCAACCTTTACTATCAATGATAAAAGTTAAACATAGCTGTGCGATTAACAGCGTTGAAACTGAAAAGGTAACACCATTCAAATGAATTGCCGTTACATTACAAAAAATAACAAACGCTCCAAATGCTCCACTTGTTAAATAAATTGGATTTACTTTCTTAACATCAGCTAAATTTTTATCTTTTATTATAAGTAGAATTAAAAACGCAACAAGAAAACCAGTAAATTGTGTAATCGTAGCTGCTTGCCAAGTACCTATATCACTACTAATTTTCGAATTTGCGACTCCTTGTAGCGTGATGAATGCTCCAGCCAAAATTGCTAATATAATTCCTTTCATATACTTTCTCTCCTGACATTTTGATTTCTTCATTATTAAACGATATTGGTGGCATGTTTGGAAAGGACATATGTCCCAAGATGAGTTAGATGAAGAATCAGCCTGTGGAAAACTATAATGTATAGCTAAAATTTGCAAAGTTCTGTGGATAATTGCATTATTCTTTATTGGAAAGCAATTTTTTTGTGGATACTCCGTTATTATGTGGAAAACCGATAACTGTTTTTCATTGAATTGAGATGAGAAAAGTATAATTTTTGTGGATAATTTGTGATGAAATTGTTTTTGGAATGGGATGGTAAGAAGTTCTGGTTCTCTACTAAGATAAGATTTTTAAGGACTCTTTAAAATAATGTAGAAAACGTAATTAAACGATAAAGTCAAAAAAATCAGGCCAGATTGCTAGCCTGATTTTTTTCATATTAGATTACTTCTTCACTTATTAAAATTGATTCCATTAAAAGCTTAATTTCATTAATCTTATTTTGATTAAATAAATCAACAATTTTACTTCCAACAATGACCCCATCGCAATCTTGGCACAATTCTTTTACTTGATCAGGACTAGATACGCCGAATCCAGCAATAACCGGTTTATTACTAACTTCTTTAACACCTCTTAGAAAGGATGATAAACTAACGTCTAGTTCATTTCGAACACCAGTAATCCCTTTTACCGTTACTGTGTATAAGAAGCCCTTGCCTTTTTCTGCAATTTTAATGATTCGTTCTTTTGGTGTTGTCATTGTAACTAGTCGAATTAGTTCTACTCCAAATTCTTCTAGTTTATTTATGATAATCTCTTCTTCTTCAATTGGTAGGTCAGGTATAATGCAACCATCTACTCCTGCTTGTTTGAGATCAGCTACGAATTTATCAATTCCGTACGCTAGAATAGGATTCATGTACGTCATAACAATTAGAGGCACTGAAACTAATTTTCGAACCTCTTTTATTTTTTCAAGAACAGCTTTTAAAGTTGTACCTTCTTGTAGTGCTCGAATACCAGCTTGCTGAATTACTGGTCCGTCAGCTACTGGGTCTGAAAATGGTATTCCTATTTCAATCGCTGATGCACCAAATTTTTCTAGTAAGGCTAATCTTCCTCCTAATACTTCTAGACCACCATCGCCTGCCATTATATAAGGAATAAATAATTTTTCACCTTTTTTAATTCGATCTGAAAACTGACATTCAATTCGATTCATGATTATTTTTCCTCCTTTAATCGATCTCGAACGGTATGCACATCTTTATCGCCTCGACCAGATAAACAAATGATTAAATTTTCGTCTTTCCCCATTATTTTTGCTTGTTTTATTGCGTATGCAACTGCGTGTGCACTTTCTAAAGCTGGAATAATTCCTTCTAGTCTCGCTAATAATTGGAATGCGTCAAGCGCTTCTTTATCTGTAATTGATTCATATTTTACTCGGTCAATATCCTTCAAATAACAATGCTCTGGTCCAACACCCGGGTAGTCAAGTCCAGCTGAAATCGAATGTGCTTCTTGTATTTGACCGTCCTCATCTTGAAGCAAATACATTAGGGCACCGTGTAATACACCTGGCACACCTTTCGTTAACGAAGCTGCTTGTTTATCTGTATCAATTCCATGTCCAGCCGCTTCTACTCCAAACAGTCTTACACTTTCATCTGTAATAAATGGATGGAACATTCCAATTGCATTACTGCCTCCACCAATACATGCAACCACTGCATCAGGAAGCTTGCCTTCTTTTTCTAAAAATTGTTGTCGCGTTTCCTTTCCGATAACACTTTGAAAATCGCGAACCATCATTGGAAATGGGTGTGGTCCCATCACTGAACCTAACAAATAATGTGTGTCGTCAACATTTGCAACCCAGTAACGAAGCGCCTCATTTACTGCATCCTTTAATGTCGCACTCCCCGATTCAACACTAATAACTTTCGCGCCTAGTAATTCCATACGGAACACATTTAATTCTTGTCGACGAACATCTTCAGCACCCATAAAAATCACACAATCTAAATTTAATAGAGCACAAACCGTTGCAGTTGCTACACCGTGTTGGCCCGCACCCGTTTCTGCAACAATTTTTCGTTTGCCCATTCGTATAGCAAGTAATGCCTGACCAATCGCATTATTAATTTTGTGAGCCCCTGTATGATTTAGATCTTCTCGTTTTAAATAAATTTTTGCTCCATTTGCATGCTTAGTTAAATTTTCCGCGAAGTAAAGTGGCGTTTGGCGACCTACGTAGTCCTTTAATAGGTTTTCAATTTCCTCATTGAAAGTCGGATCATCTTTAATAGTTGAATATGCTTCCTCTAATTCAGTAATTGCTTGAACAAGCGTTTCAGGTATATATTTTCCGCCATACATACCAAAGTGTCCTTTTACATCTGGAAGTGTGTACGTAGTCATTTAAATTCCTCCTAATTTTACTTTTTTTATAAACATTTTTATTTTTTCATAGTCTTTTTTGCCGTTCATTTCAACTCCGCTACTTACGTCAACCATCAATGGTTTAACAATATTACAAGCCGGTAATACATTATCAATTGTTAATCCACCCGCTAAAACCAAGTTGTTAATCTTTTTAGAATTGAGCAACTCCCAGTCAAACGTTGTTCCATTGCCGCCTCGATATTTACCGCTTGGACTATCTACTAAAACATAATCACAATCATATTCTGATAATTTTTCAACATCCTTTTCGGACTCTACTCGTATCGCCTTTATACTTGGATATCGTAATGAACGGCAAAATTCAGGCGTTTCGTCACCATGCAACTGTAAATGTGTTAATCCAACTTCCTCGTAAATGGATTCTAAAGTTTCTTTTGATTCATTAACAAATACACCAATTTTTAAGATCGAATTTGGCAGCGATTTAATGATCTTTTTTGCTTCATCAATTTTGACTTGTCGCTTACTTTCAGCAAAAACAAACCCTATCGCATCAGCTCCTGCATCAACTGCAATCTGTGCTGAAGTCAAATCCGTAATACCACAAATTTTGACCTTCACTGCTTAGCCTCCTTAAGGATAGGAAGCATAAGCTCTTTCATATTTGTAGATAAATCATTGCTTCTCATTAATGCTTCGCCTACTAAAATCCCATTAGCTCCAGTATCTCTTACTCGTTTTGCATCATACTCATTGAAAACTCCACTTTCACTAATAATGAAACCTCCTTGTGCTTGAATGATTGGTGCTAATTTTTCTGTTACATTTAAATTTACTTCAAACGTTTTTAAATTTCGGTTATTAATGCCATATAATTGAGGTCCAATTTTTAATGCTTTTTCCAAATCTTCCTCATCATGCACTTCCATCAACACTTCAAGGTTTTGCTGTTTAGCGTATTGATATAGTCTATTTAGTTCTGTGAAAGGTAAAGCAGCAGCTATTAATAAAATAATGTTTGCTCCGTGCTCTTTGGCGATATCTATTTGAACTTCATCGATCATAAAATCCTTACATAAAATCGGGATGTTAACAGCGTCTCGTACGATTTTCAGATCTTTAAATGACCCTTTAAAGAAAGTCGTATCGGTTAACACAGATATTGCGGATGCTCCATTTTCTTCATACCTTTTTGCTTGTTCCGCTGGATTTAAATTGATATTAATATCACCTTTTGATGGAGAAGCTCGCTTAAACTCAGCAATAATCGATAGAGTATCTGCACTTTTTAAATGGTCAATGAATGATAAATTCTTTGTATCGTTGACTATTTGTCGACTAATCGCTCTTAAATTTTTAATTTCGATTCGTTTTTGAGAAATAATTCGATCTAAAATTGTTTCCATTTAAATAACCTCTCTTTTTAGTTTGCTAGTTTTTTCGATTAATTTTTGCAGTTTCTCGTGAGCTGCACCTGAATCGATGCTCTCCTTGGCTTTCTTAATCCCTTCATCAATGCGATTAACGATACCTGAAGTGTAGATTGCTAAACCTGCATTTAATAACACGGTATCTCTAAATACTCCCTTTTCACCTTTTAAAACTCTAAGAAGAATATCCGCATTTCTTTTTGCGTCTCCACCTTTAATTGCCTCGTTTGGGTAGTAACTTAATCCAACTTCCTCTGGGTGAAGCGTCATTTTTTTAAGCTCATCATTTTCAAGTAAAACGATATGATTTTCTCCTGCTAATGAAGCCTCATCTAAGTGACCGGCACCATTTAATACAATCGCTCGTTTACGTCCTAACTTTTTTAACACTTCTGCAAATACTTCTAAATAATCTCTTCGATAGATTCCTAATAATTGAGTCTCTAATTCAACTGGATTAGTTAAAGGTCCAATTAAATTGAAAATCGTTGGAATTTGTAGCTCGCGTCGTACCTTCATTACTTTTTTCAGCCGTGGATGTACATAAGGTGCGAATAAAAAAGTCATTCCAATATCCTCTAAAAGCTCTTCCGAAGATTGCGTTGGGATCGATAACTCTACACCTAATTGTTCTAATACATCGGCACTACCTGTTTTACTGGACATGCTACGGTTGCCATGTTTAGCAATTGGAATTCCACTTGCTGCAATAACAAAAGCTGAAGTGGTACTTACATTAAAGGAGGATGAGTTATCTCCGCCTGTTCCGCAATTATCAATGACATGATGAAACTTTCTAGTAAAGCCGACGGTATGATTTCTAATCGCATTTACTAATCCGGCGATTTCATTAACTGTTTCTCCTTTTGTTTTTAAGGCAACTAGAAATGCAGCGATTTCACTATCTGATATTTGATCATCCTGTAGAATTCTTTGTACAGCTACTTGCATCTCCTCTACGGTAAAGGATTCCCGATTAGCTAAGCGTTGAAGGTACTCTTTCATCTCTCAATTCCTCCTTTATTTCATTTAAAAAATTTAGTAAAAGTTGTTTTCCACATTCAGTTCCAATCGATTCTGGATGAAATTGCATCCCGTAAATTGGATATTTGCGATGTTTAATCGCCATAATTTCTTGGTCATCCATCGCAACTGCTAACATTTCAAATATTGGCGGGATTGTTTCCCTTTCAATAACTAGTGAGTGATATCTCATTACCTCTAATGGCTGAGTCATATACGCAAATAAATTACTAGCATCATGTCTAATTTTCGATGTTTTTCCGTGCTTGATTTGTTTAGCACTAATAATTTTTGCACCAAATGCATATCCGATTGCTTGGTGCCCTAAGCAAATCCCTAATATAGGGAACGTCTTATATAGGGATAGAATGAGTTCATTCGTTTCTTTCTTCTCTTCTGACTTTCCTGGCCCTGGTGATAGAATGATTGCTTTAGGATTTAATTCTTCTATTTCAGAAATCGAAATTTTGTCATATCTAACTACCTTAACTTCTTCACCAAGTTCTCCTAAAAATTGATATAGATTGTAAGTAAACGAGTCATAGTGATCAATTAATAAAATCATGATGTTCCTCCAAAAATGCTTTTAGTTTATTAATGGTTTCCTCATATTCCTGATCCGGTTTACTGTCATAAACAATGCCTGCACCTGCTTGAATATAAGCCATTTGATTTTTTAAAATCATCGTTCGAATAGCTAATGCAAAATCAAGATTTCCATTAACTGAAACATAGCCGACTGCACCTGAATAAACGCCTCGTTTTGATACTTCTAATTCATTAATAATTTCCATTGCTCTAATCTTAGGTGCACCTGATACTGTTCCAGCCGGTAAACAAGCAATTAGCGCGTCAAGTGTTGTATTTGTCTTCTTTAATTGCCCGCTCACTTCTGAAACAATATGCATCACATATTTATACTTTTCAACGTTCATGTATTTATCTAATTTGACTGTTCCAAACTCGCAAACCTTCCCTAAATCATTTCTTCCTAAATCAACAAGCATTTTATGTTCAGCTAATTCCTTTTCATCCTGTAATAAATTTCTTTCGATGATTAAATCTTGCTCGGGGGTTCTCCCTCTTTTTTTCGTACCAGCGATTGGATTCGTAATGACATGATTATTTTGAACTTTTATCAAGCTTTCAGGAGATGTTCCAGCGACTACGCTATCTCCAAAATCGATGAAATACATATATGGTGAAGGATTTTTGATTCGTAATTTACGATAATAATCAAATGGATCGCCTTCAAATTCAGCTCCCATCCGGTGCGATAAAACGACTTGAAAAATATCTCCTTTTTGAATCAATTGTTTTGCTTTTTCTACCTTCGACATGTAATCAGCTTTACTAATCTCTGAATTGAAAGTAGAAAATACAACAGGTTTTACTTCCTCTTGCTCTAAATTTGTAAAAATCTCTTGCTTCAGCTTCTGAATACCTGTCTTTAAATCTATTAGAGTTGTGTCTTCTGAAAGCTTAGTTCCGACTAAATGAATTTTCTGTTCTAAATGATCAAACACAATAAAAACTTCAAAAAACATTAAATGCAGATCTGGCATTTCTAGTACGTCTTCTAACTCTTCGCCGATCTCTTCAAATTGACGAATGATATCGTAGCCAACGTATCCAATTCCTCCCCCAATGAAGGGAAAATCGGTTTCCTTCGGGTATTCTTGCTCTAATAATAGTTCCTTCAGTTTTAAAAGTGGATTTCCGAAAAATTCTTCTGTTTCACCATGTTGATCAATGATTTGGCCACCTTGTTTCGTACCAATCAATTCAAAAGTAGGGTTAGAACCGACAAATGAATAACGTCCAGAATCTTGATGCTTATAAGAGCTTTCAAATAAGAATTTTTTTCTACCGCTCACTTTCTTAAATACCGAAATCGGTGTAAATAAATCCCCCGCTATCGTTTCAATAAATAGTTCAGCCTTATGTTTCACGCCCAATTAGTTCGCCCCCAAAAAGTTTTGATGAAAATAAAAAAGTCCCCTATATACACAAAGATTGTGTATATAGAGGACGATTAGTTGCTACCGCGGTGCCACCTCGATTGGATATCAGATTGTTCTGAAATCCCACTTTTCAGATACGGGAATATATTGGACCTGATCTTCCAATTTCCGATATCCTATCCTTTTAACGGTGGAAATCCGTGCATCCCTACTGTGAGTTCAAGATGCCTCTCGTAAGCCCATTCGATAAAGGTTCCTGTATTAGACTCCCACCATTGTCTAACTCTCTGTGACATTCACCAATATTTACTCTTCTTACTCAGCGATTTATTGTTATTTAATTAAAAAGAAATACAAAAAGGGCCCCCCGTCTTAAAAAGGACGAGAGACCCGTGGTGCCACCTTCATTAGCTGTTTAACAGCTCGCTTTGTCAGTATCCAATCAAATTTAGATTGAATACCCGTCTTTTGTAACGAGAAGACTACTCGCCAAAGCCTACTACTCTTTTAAGGTTCGGTTTGAATGCTCGGAAGTCCATTCGCGATTACTTTCACACTGATTCGCACCAACCATCAGCTCTCTTTAGTTTCCGTAATCGTTACTACTCTTCGTCAACGCAAAGGAATTATGAATGTTCGATTTAAATTAATTGTCCTTATATTATTATGCAAAAAATAAAAAGTCAACAAGTTTATTTTTACAAAATTCGATTTTTCTTCTTTCAACAAATTAATATCCTACGTTTTTTTATATAAAAAATTGAGATCGCACAATGCTTTTTTTATATGAATCCTTCTTGCATACGTGACCAAATTATGGAAAGAATAAACACAATTAGACCGTCCATTTAGGAGGTACCAATATGAGATCCAATACAACAAATAAAGAAGAAGTTTTAACCAATAATCTAAAAAATAATATTGAAATGATTCAAGAATATTTATGTTATACAGAAGATTTGGTTGTTAAGATTATTCATAAAAATGCCCAGATTTTTGCTATTTTGTTTCTTGAATCGATGATAAAAATAGAAGCACTCCAATCGTTCATTATCGAACCGATTTTAAGAGAAAAAAAAGACGAAGCAGGCAATATCGTAAAATCCTATGAAATAAAAAACTTAACAAAAATCTCCGAATTAGGAGCTGGTTTATTAGACGGATTTTGTCTTATCTTAGAAGATAATAGTTCAATTGGAATTTTAGCTGCAGCTGCAGATGATAAGGAACGAGCAATTCAAGAACCAGCAAATGAACAAAATATTAATGGGCCTCATGATGGTTTTGTCGAAAATATTAATACAAATATTCAATTACTGAGAAAACGAATACATTCACCTGAATTAAAGGTTAAGTATTTTACGATTGGTAAAATTACAAATACAAAAGTTGCAATGGTTTACCTTGACTCAATTGCAAATCGAAAACTTGTTGAAGTGATAGAAGAAAGAATTTCAGGAGTTGAGTTAGACAGTCTTCAGTCAACAGGACATCTAGAAGAATTGATTGAGGATAATACTTTTTCACCTTTTCCACAAGTTTTAAATACAGAAAGACCAGATCGGGCTGTATCTTATATTTTAGATGGAAAAATCAATTTACTTGTAGATGGGAATCCAACTGTATCAATTGTACCTATTACCTTTTTTGCTTTTTATCAAGCTCCTGATGATTATAATCATAGATGGTTAATAGGATCGTTTTTTAGGATTATTAGAGTATTTAGCTTTCTTGTTGCAATCTGTCTTCCTGCAATCTACATTGCGATTGTATCTTTTCATTCTGAAGTACTACCAATTGGCATTCTCTATTCAATTAGAGTCTCTTTAGAGTTCGTACCTTTTCTTCCCCTCGTAGAGGCATTTATGATGCAAATAATATTGGAGCTTTTAAAGGAAGCGGCAATTAGGCTACCCTCTCCGATCGCTCAAACAATCGGTATAGTAGGTGGACTAGTTATTGGTACCGCTGTTGTTGAAGCTCATTTAGTATCAAATACGATGATTGTAGTAATTGGATTTACAGCGATTGCATCATTTGTTGCCCCTGTTAGTGAAATGGGAACTAGTATGAGATTATTAGGATTCCCAACTATGATTATGGCTTCGGTTCTAGGATTTTTTGGGATTACTCTAACTTTAATGTTAATCTTTATGCACATGTGTAAATTAAAATCTTTTGGTATGCCGTATTTTTCACCAATGGCCCCTTTTAGAAAGGAAGATATTAAGGATACATTTCTCAGGTTTCCTTTATGGAAACAAAATACAAGACCAACCGATGCACTTCCCCAAAAACTTGAACGGCAAAGAATGTCTAGGGTGTGGAAGAAAAAATGATAACGAATATAAATTCAATTTCTAAATTACAGCTTTATTTTTTTATAGTCCAAAGTCAAATAGGTATTGGATTACTCTCCTTGCCAAATGTTGTCGAAACTACTGCAAAAGGTGATGGGTGGATTTCTACATTAGTTGCTGGATTAGCAGTTCAAATTACAATCATCATTTATTGGCTATTACTAAGAAAATACCCAAATGCAATCTATACAGAAATCACAAAAAAAATTTTAGGAAAATATGTAGGTAAGTTATTTAATTCATTTATATATATCTATTTTATTATGATTGGTGGTTTGGCTTGCACTCTTTTTATTAGAACTATAAATCTTTGGTTACTGCCACTTACCCCTATGTGGGTATTATCGCTAATTATTATTTTATCAAGCATCTATTTAACAATTAGCGACTTAAGAATCATTTCGAGATTTTTTGTTTTAGGTTCCATTTTAATAGTCTTACTTTTCTTCATGTCATTCTTTACCTTTTATTTACCAAAAGAATTTCGCTTTATACTACCAGTAGGACATTCTGGCGTGAAAAATATACTTATGGGAAGCCACAAATCTTTACTCTCAATGCTAGGATTTGAAAGTCTCCTACTAATATTTCCCTTTATTCTTGATTCACAAAAAGGAATATTAAAAACAGCGAGTTTAGCTAATTTTTCGGTGACATTATTCTATACATATTTTACTTTTCTTTGTCTAGTAAGCTTTAGCCCAACACAGCTTTTGCAAATTAGGGAACCTGTTTTATATTTATTTAAAGTACTTTCGTTTGAAATGATAGACCGTTTAGACTTGATTTTTTTATCAATCTGGATCGTACCAATGACAACATCGGTAATTATATATATGTTTTTATCAGCGAAAAGCATTAGCAAAGAAAATTCATTCAAAAAAAATGTTTTTTTTAGTGGCATCCTTATTTTTATTATTACAATTTTGCCATTTGATGAAGATCAATTAGTTCTCTTTGACAAATATGTAACTTATTTAAGTTATGTGGTTGTATTTGGGCTTCCGATTATTCTCTTATGCCTATCCTTCATTATCTCTAAGACTGAAAGGAGTGAGCTATTATAAGAAAATCCTTATTAATTACCTTATGTTTGTTTACACTTTTTTTAGCTAGTTGTTGGGACCAAAATCTATTAGTTGATAAAAAAATGGTGAATGGGATAAGCTTTGACTTAGATAAAGACGATAATATTCTTGCCACTGTAAGAGCATTAAATATCGAGAATAAAGGTGGCGGTCAGTTCGAAGTTAATGACGAACTTGTTAAAGTGAACCGGCCTAGTGTATCAGGAATGGAAATTGACATTAATAATAAACTCCCTGGTCTAATTGATGTTAGTAAAGCGCATATTATCTTAATTGGAAGAGACTTGGCAAAGAAAGGGATTTACCCTTTTTTAGAACTTTTTTATCGACCTAGACAAGCCTATATTTCTAGTAGAGTTGTGATTGCAGAAGATAAAGCATCGGACATTATTTCAGTGGATCCCGGAACTAGCCCTATCGCCTTTTTGATATTAAAAGGATTAGAGGCCGCTGAGGAAACTACAAAAATTCCGAAAGTAACTGCTTTTACAGCATGGACACAAATTACTGATACAGGAAGTGATATCGTTTTACCTTATGTAAAAAAAGACGAAAATGATAAAATTACAATTGGTGGAGTAGACCTGTTTGACGGGGACAAGTTTTCAGGAACTAGCTTACCTAATGGAAAGGGAAGCCTTTTATTGTTACTAATGGATCGATTAACTAAGTATAGTGAAATGGCTATAGATTTAGGAAAGCATCAATCGATATCTTTTAGAGTTAAAAATATGAAAAGGAATTTAGATGTAAAAGTAGATAAAAAGACGTCTAAAATAACTTCTAAACTAAATCTGACTCTTGAATTAACTATAGTTAGTTATTCAGGTAAGGTGGGCGAAAAACTAAACAAAGAAAAATTAAGTAAAGATATCTCAAAAATCCTTACTGATCAGTCTGATGAAATTACGAAGTCACTGCTGGAAGCTAATTGTGATGCATTAGGAATTGGTAGAAGAGTAGCTAGCTCTTATCCAGATTTATGGAAAAAAATCAATTGGGATAAAGTTTATAAGGATGTTAAGTTCGAAAGTTCCGTAAAAGCAAAAATTGAAAGAACTGGTCCTGTTTTTTAAGGATAATTTATATAATATTTGATACTCTGGTGCAACATAATATAAGAATTAAAATCTATCTGTATTTTAGGAGGAATCATATTGAGATTCGGTAAAAAGGATGATACTTTCTTTGAAATGCTCTTAAATATCGCTAATAATTTAAACGCTTGTTCGATTTATTTTGATGATTTTAAAATCAAAAATGCTACTGATTTAAAAACATTCTCTGAAGAAATGAAAGCATATGAAACAAAAGGCGATACATATATTCATAAAATTATTGTCGAACTAAACAAAACATTTATTACACCCATTGAACGTGAAGATATTCTAGAACTTGCTAATAAAATGGACGATGTGCTAGATGGGATGGAACAATGTTCTGCTACATTTGAAATGTACTCCATCATTCAAATCGATGATTTCATGGTCAAATTCGTAAAAAACATCCGAGCTGCAACGAATGAAATTTTAAAAGCAATCCAACTCCTTTCAAGAAAAAAACTACTAGAGATGCGCGTACACGCGATCCAAGTAAAAGATTATGAATCACAATGCGATTCCTTATTACGTACCTCAATTAAAGAATTATTTAAAAATGAAAAAGATCCAATAAAAATCATTCAATTCAAGGAAATTTATGAAATGTTAGAAGCAGTTTCTGACAGCGCACAAGATGTAGCGAATACACTTGAGCAAATTATTATGGGTAACGCTTAATTGAATAATTTAGATGGAACTGTCTCGCAAGCCGATGTGCTTTTGGGGCAGTTTTTTTATTTTCCTGCTGGTAATCTGAGGTGCCTCCTGCTTCTGGGTAGTGGTCTCGATATGGGACAAACACGAACACTATGTGAACTTTGTTGATAAAGCTGTGAACTTCGTTGATATATTGCTATATTTCGTTGATAAACCACCTATTCTTGTTGATATATGGCCGGTTCTCGTTGATAAATCACTTATTCCTGTTAATAAACGGCCGGTTCTCGTTGATAATTCACTTATTCCTGTTGATTGATAGCTGTTTTCCATTGATAATTCACCTATTCCTGTTGATAAACGGTCGGTTCTCGTTGGTAATTCGAGTAAATCCAAATATGCCCACCAGATTTCGTACTTCCTGGTGGGCTTTCGCTAGTTTTTTAGACATTTTTTTATTTCTCGTCTAGTAGTTTCCTTGCAAGTTTTCTCACAATCGTACGGGGAATAAATCGAACGGCTTGAGCAAGAATTTTATTTTTTAGTCCTGTTACAACTACTGTCTTCTCTTTTTTTATTGCTTCATATGTCAACTTCGCAACTTTTCTCGGTGACATCATTTTACCTTGAAATAGTTTGGATTTATTTCCACCAGAAGCATTGATTATTCCAGTTTTGGTCGGTCCTGGACATATAGCAGTTACGCTAACTCCTGTATGCTTTAATTCCACAGATAGAGCTTCACTGAATGAAAGTACATAAGCTTTTGAGGCAGCATAGACAGACATTAGCGGACCTGGTTGAAAAGCTGCCGTTGAAGCAATATTAATAATTTGACCCGTTTTGTTTTGTAGCATAGTTGGGAGAAAGTATTTTACTAGCTCAGTTAATGTAACGATATTAAGTTGAATCATATTTAACTCTTTTTCTAAATCTGTAAAACCGAAGTTGCCATATAGTGCAACCCCAGCATTATTAACAAGAAGATTTACCTCCATTTCTGATTTTAATACTTGATCGAAAATAGACCTAGCAGAGTTTGCTTGAGAAAGATCTTCCGAAATAACAAAGACTTTTACATTAAATTGCTTCATCAGTGTTCGTGCCATTTCTTCTAATTTATTTCTATTTCTTGCTACTAAAATTAAATTGAACCGATCTTTTGCAAATAGCTTTGTTAATTCAAAACCGATTCCATTTGTTGCCCCTGTAATTAAAACAGTTTTTCTCTTTTGATTTTTTAAGGTCATTATTATTGTCCTTTTTCACTTTTATTGAACACTTTCCGTTTTACTATATGTTTAATAAAATAAAAAAAGGATTAGTACTTTACTATTTTTTAATTAGGTCTATAAATAATTCCATCGATTTAGTTTGCAGCTCGATTTTATCTGTAATAATTGAAAAATTCCTTTGAATAGGGGTCCCCTCTACTTTAAGGTAATCGATTGTACCTAACTGCTTTTCTTTTTTTATGGTAAGCTCAGATAAATACGTAATGCCCATTCCAGCTTCTACCGCTTCTTTTATTAGTTGCGTACTGCCAAATTCAACAATGTTCTTAGGTCTTATCTTTAATACTTCAAATAATCGTTCAGTTGCTTCCCTTGTTCCTGACCCTTCTTCTCGAACAATCCAAGTCTCATTTTCTATTTCATCCATTGTCAAAATCTCTTTACATGAAATTTCACTTTTAGTTCCTGCAATAATATACATTTCATCATTCGCAAAAGGTTGTATCGTTAAATTTTGATTTGTTGCATCTCCTTCAACAATGCCAACGTCAACTTGATAACTTAGTACAGATTGAACAATTTCTCGAGTATTACCTATTAAAACTGACGGAACAATACTCGGGTAAGATCTTTTCATTTCAGCTAAGATTTTCGGTAACACATACTCACCAAATGTGTAACTCGCACCTATTTTTAGATGACCGCTAGCTTCATTCACTAGATCATTGACTAATGTGGTCATACGTTTATATAAACTCGTTATTTCTTTTGCATGCAAATAAACTATTTCTCCAGCTTTAGTTAACTGAACATATTTATTCGTTCTAATAAAAAGCTTTGCACCAATCTGTCTCTCTAATAATTGAATTTGTTGACTAACAGACGGTTGAGTCATATGTAATTCTTCGGCCGCTCTTGAAAAATTCCTTTTTTCAGCCACCGCCATAAAAACTAAAAGAATTTGATCCATACTCCACATCCTTATATCGCATTTACTTATTATCACTATTATAATCATTTATTTTGCTTATAGGCATAATGTAGTAAAAACCCTTGTACTCTTATAGTGAAAAAATAAAAAGACCGATTCAAAGCGAACCAGTCTCAGTTAGTAGAACAAGTTTTCACAATATAATTTTCAGAATGAATCAGTCTTCTTTGACGACTTTACTTTTCTAACTAAATTAATTGCCAAGTATGTTAAAACCATAAAAATGAGATAGATTGACGCATAGAACCAGTATTCTTTACTTGTAAGTTTATTACTTAGAAGACTTAAAATAAAAAATGTTGTCAATGAACCTATTAATAATCCTATTAATGTTTTTAATTTCATTTCAATACACTCCCATTTGAAGCCATTTTATAAAATTTCTACAGTTTATATAATTTATTATTGGTAAGAATATTCCATTCTAACCTTTTTAATAGAAAAATGATTGCGGGTTGCTAGGTAAAGAAAAAAGCAGGTAAAAGACTTAATAATCCTTAACCTGCTCCAAATCACTTATGTGCAAAAAATATTAGTTGTACTAAGAATAATACTGCAAAAAGATAAACAAATGGGTGTACTTCATTAAATTTGCGTTTTACGATTTTCATTATAGGATATGCAATAAAGCCTAAAGCAATTCCGTTTGCAATGCTTGATGTTAAAGGCATACTAACGATGACTAAAAATGCAGGAAATGCTTCTTCAAAATCATCCCATTTTATCTCTGAAATACTTTTAATCATAAAGCAACCAACAATAATTAAACTAGGCGCAGTAATTGCGGCTACATCTGATACTGAACCGATCAAAGGACTAAAGAACGCAGCAATTACAAATAAAACAACTACGGTCAGTGAAGTTAAACCAGTTTTCCCTCCTGCAC
Organism: Gottfriedia sp. NPDC056225; assembly: GCF_042267765.1. Classification (NCBI taxonomy): domain Bacteria; kingdom Bacillati; phylum Bacillota; class Bacilli; order Caryophanales; family Bacillaceae; genus Gottfriedia; species Gottfriedia sp. NPDC056225. Next base: position 131,536 of record NZ_JBHJTJ010000001.1, read on the forward strand.
CAACACCTGCAGAAGATTCTACTGTTGCTGCAGTTGGACTTGTTCCTAACATCGCACCAACAATAGTACCAATAGAGTCAGCAGAAAATGCACTTCCTCCCTTTTCTAACTTTCCATTTTTTAAAAGGTCTGCTTGTTTAACGATTGCTAATAATGCTCCAGTCGTATCGAATAGCATGACAAGTAAGAATGAGAAGATTACACTATAAAGTCCATATTCTATAATATCTTTAATCGAATCAATTGGATTGTAGACTAAAATCCCTTTTGGTAAATGAGGCATTGCAACAAAGCCATTTGCAAAGTCTAATTGTCCTGTAAAATAAGCGATAAGTCCTGTCGTAATCATGCCAAGGAATAATGCACCGTTTAAGTTTAGTGCCATGAATACAATTGTTATAAGTAAGCCAATTAAAGTAAGTGCTACTTTTGGTGAAGTAAAATCACCAATTTGAACTAGATTAGTAGGATGATCGGCCACTATGCCAGATAAACGTAATCCAATAAATGTTATAAATAAACCAATTCCGGCTGCAATAGCGTGTTTTAGATTGGCCGGAATCGCCTGAATTAATTTTGTACGAAATGAAGTTAATGATAATAATAAAAATAAAATACCAGTAATAAAAACTGCAGAGAAACCTATTGCATATGGAAGATTATGTCCGCCAATTACAGAATAAGTAAAATAAGCATTTAACCCCATTGCAGGTGCAATAACGATTGGATAATTAGCAATTAATGACATCGTTAATGTACCAACGATAGTTGCTAAAATGGTAGCCAAAAATGCTTGATTAAAAGGGACACCAGCATCCTTTAAGATCATAGGATTAACAATAATAATGTACGCTAATGTTAAAAATGTTGTGAAACCAGCTAATACTTCTACTTTTAACGAAGTATTACGTTCTTTAAGTTGAAACATGCGAAGACTCCTTTATTATATTAAAATAAAAAAAACTGCCCGCTTTTCATGAGAAAAAGCAGGCAGTTTTACATTGTGTAGAAAATAAAAATCCGAAGCTCTTCCTCATAGTCTAGCAATTTACGGGCGCTAGGTAGAAACTCTTGAACCTTATTTTCAAGTTTATATGAGAAAATATTAATATATTTTATCTATCATACGACCGACCATACAATCTGTCAATAAAAAACATTATTGTTATATAATTTAGAAAATAATACAAAGAATGTGGATAAAATAATAGTAAACAACAATGATTTAAAAGTCTTTTTATTAATAGTAGAACGGTATTCTCATTAAAAAGCTATTTATGTTATTCTGAAAATATAATTTAGAGTTTAAGGGGTTGTTTAACATTCGTTTAAATAAATTTATCAGCGAATCTGGGAAAGCTTCAAGACGCGCTGCAGACAAGTTAATTACTGAAGGTAGAGTTAAATTAAATGGCAAGGTAGCCAAAGTTGGCGACCAAGTTGAGCCTGGTGACGAAGTAATTGTAAATGGCGAACACATCAGACTAGCACGAAATCACGTTTATATTGCTTTAAATAAACCTGTTGGCATTACATCTACGACAGAAAAAGGTGTTAAAGGAAATATTGTTGATCTAGTAAACCATCCATTACGTATCTTTAATATTGGAAGATTGGATAAAGACTCTGAAGGTTTAATCCTACTTACAAATGACGGGGATATCGTTAATGAAATTCTACGTGTTGAAAATAAGCATGAAAAAGAATATATCGTATCAGTAGATAAACCGATTACACCTGAATTTTTAACAAAAATGTCTGAAGGGGTAAAAATTCTAGGTACAAAAACATTGCCATGTGAAGTAAGGCAACTTTCGAAGTACGATTTCCAAATCATTTTAACACAAGGTTTAAATCGTCAAATTCGTCGCATGTGTGAAGCGCTTGGATATGAAGTATTTCGATTACAAAGAACGCGAATTATGAATATTCATCTAGGCAATCTACCAATGGGTCAATGGAGAGATTTATCTAAAAAAGAAAAAACTCAGCTGTTTAGAGATTTAAATTACGAACCAAATGAATGGTAAATTAAAAACAAGGAGTCTCAAGATGTAATTTATGGGACTCCTCTTTTTTAATGAGTGTAAACATATCTAACCCATTGCGGGTCCATGAGTTCCTCTTTAAAATGAAGACATTTAAGACTCTGTTAAACAATGTTGCTCTGGTTTATAGGTAATTTGTTTCCAATCCCCATCCACAAATCTACGGAATTGGGCTATTTCGATGTCGGTTCCGTTTGTTAATGTAAAGAATAAAAGGCAGTAGTCAGCCCCATCATTGCCGTCAAAATAAATATATTTAACATACTCATCTTGTATTAGTGGATGCCTTTTTTTAATTAGCTTACACCAGTTTCCAAACTTCACATCGACAACTGCTTCTGCATCATGATCCCAGCCATGGTACGGTGCACATAAGAAATCCTCTGGAAATTGTTCGACATCTGAAATACGATAGCCTTTTTGTTCATGAATCAGCTTAATAAACCCATAGTAATAGCCAAAATACTCTCCTCTACTATCTTTAAATGATTCAATTGTTTCAATTTCATAAAAAAACTTTATTCCTTCTTTAATATCTGGTACTCGACAAAGCTTGATTAAACTCGTATGACCAATTCCAGCAAATGAATGAAAGTAATCATCATAACTAAATCTTTTTTGATAACCCTTTGATAAGAAGTTATAGGCAATTGGAAAGGGAATTCGCGCTTGACCAACCGTTCCACAACTTCGCCTGGACATGTTTTCTGCTTCTCGCAAAATACTAAAATAGTTGATAATAGTATCTTCTGCAGTGTTAGTCAGTTCCTTTGGTAATTGAATTTGATCATACGTTTTATCATAAAAAGGGTCAAAAAACTTATAAGAATTTAGTCTAAGATTTAAAGCAGGTAAGCAAGATGGACGAAAGTATTTCTGATGATAAGCCTTTATATCTGCTTGATTTCTTAACATATTCATCACCCTAGTTTAGTTTATGGGCGTATGTTGAATGCGTGAATGGCTTAAATTCTCCAAAAAAAAAGAAACCACTATTAATAATAATTAATAGCAGCTTCCTTGGGATATAAGATTATAAGCCTAACTCACTTTTAATCGTTTCTAACGTTGCATTTTTAAATTTCTTTTTCGGAGTTGGTGCATTTTGTACTGATGGATTTTGCAGTAAATAGTTTTTCTCTACGAATGCGAAATCTTTTGCATCTACTGTTCCGTCAAAGTTGATATCTGCACTGCGTTTGTTTGTTCCCCAGTATGTTTGAACGTAAAGCGCATCTTGAATATCGATTACATTGTCTTGGTTTACATCTCCGCCAATTAAATTAATGCTAATTGAACTTGATTTACCATATAATTGGCCATTGTATTCATACCCGAAGTTCTGAGATTGCTTAGTAATAAAGTGACCTGGAACATTTACATCAAATGTATATGCATCTTTACTTAAAGCAAGTGGTTCTAGATTAAATTTACCTCTACTAATCAAATTAGTAGCGTCTAGACTATAAGAACCATTTGTTACTTTTATTGTTGCTCCAACTTTTGTCCAGTCACGAGATCCTAAATATGGTATTTGACCTTCTTCTTGAACCATATACCCTTCTGGAATTATATTTCCTTGAACTCGGCTAAATCTTGGTTTTAATTGGAATCGTTTACCCGCATTTAATAACTTCACAGTTTGACCATTAGCATCTACGATCGTAGTTGATGGGTTAATGTAGCCTATTGGGTAAAAAACTTTATCTTGTACTTTTACTTTTACTTTTACTACTTCTGAACGATCGAATGAAATACCATCTTTAAAGGTTACTTTGATTTTATTGCCAGTTACTTGAATGTTTGCTTTATCTTTGAATTTATCCGTTAATGATGCTTCTACAAGATTAACGTAAGGAATTCCCACAGCTTGTGCATCATCAAAATTCCAAGTCGCTTCTTTTACACCTTGTAAGTTGTCTAATACTAGAGATGCAGTTAGTATATCTCCAGTTCTAGCTAACTCTACATTATGTTTAGCATATGCAACCGGTGTACCTTCTTTAACAAAGTAGTATTCCTTCCAGTTTGCTTGGTTACCTGCAGCATCATACCCAATTAGGTTGAATGACAGGGATGGGGTACTTTCATCCATTTGTACTTCCTCACTCCACTTACCGTTCTTGTCCATATAGTTTGGACCGTTAGGGATTGGGAAACCATAAGTATAGACTGCAAAGTTTGATGTTTCATCAATATCAATTCCAGCTTGCTGCATATCTGTTAAAGCAGCGTCTTTTACTTCCATTTCAAAAGGATAAGTCTCTTGTCCCGGTTTATACTCAATGAAAGGTGAATCTCCATCAAGGGAACTTTTCACTTTTGGTGTGTCGATATCAATAAATATATCTTCAGTTTTAATTTTCTGTTTTCCATTTGGCAATGTTGTTATGAATTTTAGTTTATAATGTCCAGGTTTCGCATTACTTTCTTCCGTTGATACAGGTTGGTTTTTATTACCTGTAAACTTGTAATATGATCCATAAAATACTTGTTGCATATAGTAATTTACATCTGTTGTTGCACCTTTTAAATTAAGGGTACCAACTAATCCTAGATCTTCATTTGTATTAGCGTCTTGTAATACTACATCTAAAGTATTAACTGGAGAACCTAAATTGAATTTTAAGGATGTTGCCGTTGTTTTAAACGCGTCATATGTTCCATAAAACAATGGAGATAAAGCATGTGACGATATGTCAAGCGTGTCAAAACCTTCATCTGATTTCTTAAAACTAAATGGTATACGGTATTGTTCTGTTTTATCTGCACTGTTAGTAATTAAAACATACCCTTCATAAAAGCCTTTTTTAGCAGTTGATGGCACAGTTAATGTTGCCTTTATCGTTTTAGTAGAGTTTGGGTTAATTTTAATCGAATCACCCATATCCAATACTACACCGTTCTCTTCCAAGCCGTTTGTTCCTTGTGCACTATCTACTACTTGGACATCAAATGTTTTCTTTTTGCTTCCATTGTTTGTAAAGTTAATATCTTTCTTTAGTTTTAATTGAGAGCCATCTTTAACATATTGTCTACCGAAACTTAACCCACCTGTTTCATTCTCTGCCTTTAATAGTTTTTCGCCGACCGGGATTAATGTTTCATCCTGTACCTTTACTTCTGCGTCGGTGTGAAGTGCTTGATATGGATCAACACGACCCGCTCCAACTTCAAATACACTATAGTCGCCATTTAGAGGGTCAGCAGTGTTCATTAAGATTGATTTAACATCTGCTGGCTCAAGGTTTGGATTTTCTCCTATTAATAATGCTGCTACCCCAGCTGCAAATGGTGATGCCATAGATGTGCCATCCATTCTTTGGTATGCATATCGATAGTCTTCTGGCGTATCGTGATTTGCAATATAAGAAGGAACTGTAGAAAGAACACTCACGCCAGGTGCTGTAATCTCAGGCTTCATTTGGTAGTTTCCATTAACCGGACCTCTTGAGCTGAAGTCTGCTAAATGATCACCTTCCGTTAACTTTTCTTTCAAGTTCGTAAACTTGAAAGTTGTATTTCCACTCGCAATTTTTTCTTTTAATTCTTCTCCTGCTTTCTTCGTCATCGAGAATGCAGGAATATATTCCATTGATTCACCTAAGTTATATCCAACGTGTCCGTCCACATTGTTGTACATAATAACTGCCTTTGCTCCGCTTTGCTTTGCAAACTTTACTTTGTCTACTAGAGCAAAGTTTCCACGCTGAACGAAAGCAATTTTTCCAGCAACATTTTTATTTTTGTAATCATCTAAAGTTCCTAATCCAACATCTACTAGTTCAAGAGATTTCCCTTCTAAACTATTAAAGTTATCAGCAAAGCTTCTAGCCATACTAACAAGATCAGTTGACCAACCATTTGCCATTTTACCATCAAATGTTGTAATTGAAGCTGGGACATCGCTTGCGCCCACCGTTAAAGCAAATGCTGCTGTACCTGGTGATCCTAATGTATAAGCATTCGGTCCACTGTTTCCTGCTGAAACTACCGCTGTTACACCATTTAGTACTGCATAATTGATTGCAGTACTTGTAGGATAATATGGATCGTTGACAGCAGCACCTAATGAAAGGTTAATAACATCCATGCCATCTTGAACTGCTTTATCAATCCCTGCAATAACATTTTCAGATGCACCACTTCCATAAGGACCAAGTACACGATACATATATAGATCCGCATCAGGTGCAACACCTTCTACTGATACTCCATTTTCACCTTTATTTTGTCCTACAATTGTTCCTGATACATGTGTGCCATGCTCTGTATAGTAAGTGCTACTACCATTACTTTCAGGCTGATTTGATGTCTGCCAGTCCTTGTATGTAGCTTCCATTGGATCATTATCATTATCTACAAAGTCATATCCGCCTTTGTAAGCGTCTTTTAAATCAGGGTGGTTATAGTCGATACCTGTATCTAATACCCCAACTTTAACGCCTTTACCTGTTATTCCTTCTTTATGTAGCTTGTCCACATTTAAATATGGAATGCTGTCAACAGATGTAGTTGTTTTATCTGAAACATCAGTTGGAACATTCACTTTAACAGGATCTACATTAAACGTAACATCCTTATAAATCGTTTTAACCGCATCAGATTTTAATAACTCCTTCACTTCATTAGCAGGGAGTGTTATAGCTGCACCGTTAAATGCTGTTTTATAAGTTTTTGTAATGACAGGTGCTTTTTTCTTATCCTTAACCTTTACAAACTTTCCTACATCTTCTTTAAAAACTTTGTGTTCCTTGTCTACTTGAGCTTGTGCTGATGCTTTTGCTAATGACTTTCCATCAACTGCCGCTTCCAATACTGCGACATTGCTTGGATCTGAATTGAACTGAACAATTACCGAGATGTCTTTATCTGAATTCAGCTCATTTTCACTGAAACCTTGAAGTCCATCTTGATCATTTAATTCTAATTGCTTTAATGCTTCCCTTTGTTCTGGTGAAATTGATGATAAAATCTCTTCTGCTTTAGAAGTTGCCGCTTTTGCCGTTAAATATGACTTTGCACTAAAAGGTGATATAAGCAGACTTGTAGAAAGGGCAAGTACCGCTGAGTGTTTTACCAATGTTTTTGCCTTCATAAACTTCATCCCCCATTTTTCTCTATATAATTTAAAAATTCTTATAATTTAAATAGTAATCTTATTTGTAAAAAAAGCCTATTGTGTTATTTTCAATCGAAATTTAGGTTATTTTGTAGGATTTTTTTACTAAAAAGCATTGAAATTCGAAAGAAAGTTTAATTAAATATAAAAAAACAGGAAATTATACGTAAATATTTGTGTTATTTTTATTTTAAAATGAAAGTATTTGACTTTACGAAATTCTAGTTATAATTGAAATAATAGGTTTATTAGAGTCTTTGTACTTTCTAGTTTCTTAGATTTGCGTAATTCGTATTGCGTGAATGTGGTCTTACAATAACGCAAAGATGCATCAAAGTTTATCAACTGGGATTAGAAAAGGAGAGAACATATGCTTGAAGGAGAAATCATTAAATTTTACCGCAAAAAAGCGGGGTTGACTCAAGAAGAATTAGGTAAAGACATTTGTACTGCCACTCATGTGAGCAGAATTGAAAGAGGAGAAACACGATATTCTGAAGAAATTATCCAATTGTTCTCTCAACGTCTTCAGATTGACATAAAGAATGAAATAATTACTGTTCAAAATATTGAAATGAAGCTTCAAAAATGGCACAACGCAATCATTTTAGAGCGAATGAAGGATGTCATAATAATAAAAGAAGAATTAGAAAACATTCACTACATTAAGGCTTCCAACTATGCAATCTATTATCAACTTTTACTAATTCGTTACTTTATTTTATGTAAAAACATAGATAAAGCAGATCGCCTTATTAAACGAATCGAAAAAGATTCTCCCCCTATGTCTAGTTATGAAAAGAATCTATATCATCACGTTAAAGGAATATACTATTTAGCCCAGTACACTCGTTTAGAAAATGTAAATAGACAAATTGCATTACAGGAATTAAAAAAGGTCAATATAGAACAATATGGAAACAAGGAATATTACTATCATCTAGGATCAGCCTATCATTGGACCCGGTCAAAAGTTATGGCATATTTCTATGGTGAAAAAGCATTCAGATTTTTTAACAAAACAAATAATTACGCAAGGGCAATTTTGGCAGAATCATTAATGCTAGTACAATTAAAAGACAGTACACAGCTAGATTTTGAAGAAATTGTAAAAAGGTATGAGAGCTTAATTGAGCATAGTGAAGCACTAGGTCTCCTAGATAAAAGAGGTATGATCTTACATAATTTAGGTTTAATGTATTTTTGGAAGCAAGACTATAAAAATGCACATATTTTTTATAAAGAGTCAGTTGAAGAAGCTGATAAACAATCACTACCTTATTTAAATCGTTTGTATAACTATTTAGATAATGCAGAAGAAGGAAAACTTTTATCAACAAAAGAGTTGCTAGAACAGGCATTAGAAGGACTCGCTCTTTCAGAAAAAGCTACAAATGATTTATATAAGATTCTCTTTAATCTTCTAATCTTACGTTTTAACAAAGATTTAGATGAATATTATAAGTACTTGGAGCAAACTGCATTTCCATTTTTTAAAAGTCACCATCATGTAACGCATTTAACTAAATATGCAAAATTACTTTATAACTATTATGTTACTACTAAGCAATATGAGAAAGCAGTGCAAACTGGGGATATGTTTGTTAATAGCCATTAGCACAAGTATAAGACGTGAAAATGAAAAAGGACTGATTCAATAAACGAATCGGTCCTTTTATAGCCCTAGATGATTTATAACAAGTTCATCTGATAATGTTAAATTAATATACAAGTAAGTCTCTCTCTAATTGATTGTACTCATCTATAATTAAATGAATTAACTCTATATGTTCTGATAATTCAGAATATTTAACGAGCAACTCTTCCACAGTATGGTTCTGAAGAAAACTTTGTAGTTCAATTGCTTCGTTATCATCTTTATTTTTATAGAATAGTGCAGTTGCAATAGCTTTAACTAAATATTTAGGTGTTATACCGTATTCCATTAGCTCTCTTAACGGTTTAATAAATCGATCATTTGCTCCTAATTTACGAATTGGAGAACGTGCAACTCGGGACACTTCATCAGATATATACTCATTTTCAAATCTTGCAATAATTTTTTGGATATATGTATTATGTTCAACTGGATCAAAATTATATTTTTTAACTAATAGCTTCCCAGTCTCATCTAATACTGAGCTAACGATATTTCTAATATTTTTATCAGAAATAGCTTCTTTAATTGTTTCGTATCCATAAAAATTTCCTAGATAGGCCGTCGCTGCATGGCCAGTGTTTACTGTAAATAGTTTTCTTTCAATGTATGGAAGCAAATCATCTACGTATGTTACCCCATTAATTGCTGGAACTTCTCCAATAATTTTTGATTGGTCAATCACCCATTCGTAAAATGGTTCAACTGCTACTAACAATTTATCTTCATGGCTTTGAATCGGAACGATACGGTCTACTGCTGCATCCGGAAAACTGACTGACTGTTCAGTTTTTTTCTGTTGAGATAATGTCATATTTAAGTACACTTCATCTCTCAAAAATGTACTTCCACCAATCATATTTTCACATGCAATAATATTTAACGCTTTATCTGAACTTTCAACTCGTTCTACTATTCCATCTGCAATTAGTTTTGCTATTTTTGGAAGAATGGTCGGGCCTACTGCTGTTGTCACAAGATCCGCTTGTGCAATTACTTTTGCTACTTCTTGAGGGTCTTTCAGACTATTAATTCCTCTTACATTCGTTATTCTTGATTTTTCTTGAGTGCTATCTGCTAGCATGATAGCATATGTTTTTTTATCATTTAGCTCATTAATCATCTCTTCATTTACATCAACGAAGCAAATCTCATATCCTGCCTTATGCAATAATTGTCCAATAAAACCTCTACCAATATTTCCCGCGCCAAAGTGTACAGCTAACATCTACTCCACCTCACTAAACATTGAAATTAGTTCCTCTTTTAAGGTGGCCGCGACCAATTTATGTACATTTTCTTCCTCTGAACAAAGGATTGCAATTTGAGATAATAAATCCAGATGTTCATTGTTTTTGCCTGCAATACCGAATACTACCTTTACAATATTTCCATTCCCAAAATCTACTCCATCAGGAATTTGAAGAATCGATATACCAGATGAAATAACTTCTTGCTTTGATTCTTCTGTTCCGTGTGGTATTGCAATAAAATTCCCCATGTAAGTAGTTAAAGACTCTTCTCTTTCAATCATTTTCTCGATATAATTTTCCTTTACATAACCGTTCTTAACTAAAACACTTCCTGCTAATCGAATAGCCTCTTCTTTTGTTTTTGCCTCTACATTTAATAATATATTTTCTGTTGGTAAAACTGTTTGAATCATTATTAATCCCTCAATTCTTAAATCTTTTCTGTAAATTTTCATATAATGCATAACTGAGTTTTTTATAAACATCTGTATAGTTATTAGAAGCAAAAATCTTCATGGATTCTTCATCTTCAATAATTGTTGAGCTAATCGTGCTTAGTACTTCTAATTGACCTAGCTGTATATCAACTGGTGCAAGTAATAATAATACTGTCTCAATTTTAACTGTTGATCGATCCATCGCTTTCACTATCATTGGTTCATGAAGTCGAAACGATAAAAATACAGGCTTTACAACATATTCTGAACGACAGTGATATAATGCTACATTTGTACCAGGTATCCCTAAACCTCCCTTCTTTTCTCTTTCCAAAAGTTGATTTGATACTTCAAAATAGTCACCGATCAAACCTCTCAAGTTGGCTTGTTTACAAACTTCCAATAGTAAAATTGATGAAGTTGTAATAAATGGTAAAGAGATCGTCTCGAATGTATCCAAAATATGTAGCACAGTCTCTGTAAATTGGTGTACGATCTCCATATTTTGTTTAATTGATTCTGGCGTTTCTAGTGTTATTTCCTTTTGAACATTTTTGCTATGGAGCTTTCTTAATAGCGTCGCTTCTGTCGTTAAGGAATTGCGCTTTATTTCTTCACGAATTTGTTCAGCCTCTTCCTTTGTTAACAAAGGATTTACTGTAAAATATTTTTGTGAGAAGCCTGGCATATCGACAGTTGATAAAATAATGTCGTATTTTTCAAAGTGAATATTTTTTAAGTTTGCTAAAGACGATACTTCAATTTCAGTAATCTCTTTTATCTCTTTTTTGATTCGACTTGCTAACATTTTAGAAGAACCAATACCACTTGAACATAATACAAGTGCCGTTATTTCTTTACTGTTATCATAGATTACGTGTGATGAACCAAAATGTAGCACAAGATAAGCGACTTCCTCAATCGGAAAAACAACTGTTGGAAAGGCAATTTTCAATCCATTTTGAATGATCTTAAATAGAACTGGATAGTTATCTTGAATTTGGCTAGTTAATGGGTTATTTACATCTAGTTTTTTTTGAATTCGATAAATTGCTGGTTCGATATGTGTAATCAACCCCTCAAATAACGCATGATCTTCATCAAAATTTATATCAAGCTCTTCAGTTACATAATTGATTAACTTCTTTGAGCCCGCAATAATTTCGGTACTACTTTCTTCTAGCCAATCATTTTTCTCTTGGCGTTGTCTTGCACCTAATAAGTGCATCGTAATATACCCTTTTTCTGCATCTGGGATCTTAACTTTAAACACTTCTTCTAATTCATTTACGATCTGACCTGCAATATGAAATTCCTTAGAGGTCCCTAACTCTTCAAGTACTACCTGATTAATCTGTATAACCTCACCTTGAATAATTCTTTCAATTGCTAAAGAAAGATGAATTGTAAAAGTCATAAATGCACTATCAGCTAAAGAGTATGGTAACTGTTGTTCATTATCCCGAATTATTTTTCCTATTATAGTTAACTTTTCGAGCTTTATTATTTCTAACAACCCATCTGAGAATCTATTCCTTGTCTCGCGCTCATTTTCCATTACAGATAAAAACTCATATTCATTTAATTGTTGTGCAATCAGGTGCCCTAATGCCTTTCTCTTTTTCCTTTCAGAACCAAGTAAAGCAATACCGTATCCCTTTTTTCTTATAAGTTCTAAATCAAAGTCTTTTAACCACTCTTCAACTTTGTTTAAGTCATTACTAACTGTAGCAACCGTAACATGCAGCTCATTTGCTAGAGAGCTTAATTTAATAGATTCCGGCTCTTTTAATAAGGAACAGATAATTAACTCTTGTCTTTCTTTTTGAGTAAACTCTTGCCCACTTTTTAATATTGCTATTTGAAGCTCATTTTTATGCTCAGGTGTCCCTTCGATATACATCCCGACACCTGACACCTTTTTAAATAAAAGATGATGAGCTTTAACGGTACCTTCGACTCCTTTAAGCTCTCGTTGCACGGTTCGACTACTTACATTTAAGTGCATTGCAATTTCTTGAACATTCATTCCATTTGGGTGTTCTAACAACAAAGTAATGATTTCTCTTTCTCTAGCTGATATATACATGTATACCTCTTTTAAAATTTATTATTATTTTAATAAAGAGTTCACTAATTCATCATACTTCGGACTATTTAAGAAGTTTTCTACTGAGATATGAATTGCATTTGGCACTTTTGCTTTTGCTCGATCAGTTAAATCTTTATGTGTTATGACAATATCTACATCATTTGGTAGATTATTAATTGCTACATTAGTAACCTCTAAATCTATTCCCGCTGTTTTTACTTTTTTGCGCATTATGGATGCTCCCATGGCACTTGATCCCATACCCGCATCACAAGCAAATATAATTTTTTTCACTTCTTTACTAATACCAAGAGAACTAGCTACTTCTTTTTCAGTCTGTAATAGACTAGCTACTTTACTTTCTTTTCCTTTTAAATCTTGTGTTTTTTGAGCAGCTTTTTCTAAATCTTCATCTGATGCCACAGATTTTGATGATTTTAAAACGACTGCTGAAATTATAAATGAAACAGCTGTTGCTACTAATACTCCCGCAAGGATTGGTAAGTATCCTCCTTTTGGTGCCATTGCTAAAATCGCGATAATACTACCTGGAGAAGCTGCTGCTACAAGCCCTGCTCCTAAAACATTAAAAGTAAATGTTCCGGCAACACCACCAGCAATGACTGATAAAATTAATAAAGGTCTCATTAAGATATAAGGGAAATAAATCTCATGAATCCCGCCCAAGAAGTGAATAATAACTGCTCCTGGTGCTGTTTGTTTAGCCGTTCCTTTTCCGAAAATTGTATATGCTAATAAAACGCCTAAGCCCGGTCCAGGGTTAGCTTCTAATAAGAATAAAAGTGATTTCCCCGCAGATTTTGCTTGTTCAAGACCAATTGGACTTAAAATCCCGTGGTTAATTGCATTATTTAAAAATAAAATTTTAGCTGGCTCAATAAATATGTTTGCTAATGGAATGACATTTGCCTTTACCATCATGTCTACGCCGTTCGCTAATACTTCAGTTAAAGTTGATACAACCGGATTAACACCTATTAAACCAATAACTGCTAAAATTGCTCCGATTATACCCGCAGAGAAATTATTAACTAACATCTCAAACCCTGATTTAACTTTTCCTTGTATAGCTTGGTCAAATTTCTTTATAGCCAAACCGCCAAGTGGCCCCATAATCATAGCCCCTAAAAACATTGGCATTTCTGCACCTACAATTACACCCATTGTTGCAATAGCTCCAACTACGCCGCCTCGAATATCATGTACCATTCTTCCACCGGTAAAACCAATTAACAATGGTAGTAAGTATGTAATCATTGGACTTACTAAAACTGCTAGCTTTGCATTAGGGATCCATCCAGTAGGTATAAATAATGCCGTTATTAAACCCCATGCTATAAATGCACCAATGTTTGGCATAACCATTCCGCTTAGGAAACTACCAAACCGTTGTATTTTTACTTTTATATTACTATTTTTACTTGTATTCAAATTTTTACCTCCCCCATAAACCTTATATCTAAATGATAAAACGCTTACAGTACCAATACAATGAAATGAATATTCGTATTTGTCACAAACTAAAGTGACAAAATTTAAAAGAAGAAAGTGCGCACTGTTCTTACGTCCTTCTTTTATTAGAATGATAGATTTCACATTTCCGAGCAATAGGTCTCACATCACGGTTGTATACACGACATATGACCCACATAATTTTCACCACATAATACTCATATCTCAGCTGAAATCCCAAAAATAAAACAAATAAAAAAGGAACATATTCTCAGTTAGAATATGTTCCTTCTTATTTGTCTGTTTTAAAAATTATCCAACCTGGCCACTATATTTAGATTCCTCTTCCGGGAATAAGAATCCTAACTCATGGTGCTCACCTTCATAAACAGAAGATTGAGCAATACGCATTTCAGAATTATAATCAATTACTTCTAATTTACAGTACGCACGATTAATTTGAAGTGCTTCATAAAATTCATTAACGGTTGACACATTTTTTCCATTTACCTTTGTAATGCTTTCACCAACTAGTATTTTCATTTTGTCTGCGACAGAGTTTGGTAAAATTCCTAATACTATAAGTCCCGTTGATTTCGTTGTGAAGTATGATGGTGTATTAGTATCTCGATTTCTATGAAAATAACTGATGGCTTCTCTTCCTACTACTGCGATTGCAGCAGCAATAAAAGCTACAAATCCAATAAAATAACTTAAGATTCCACCAATACATACTAAAATCGCTAAAGAAACTATTCGCTTACCTACTAACTTAACTGAATCCTTTGGTAGCATTCCTTGAATTAATTGGTAAAACCCAATCCCAAATGGTACGCAAATAATAGAATAGCTACTATCGCCTAAAGAAAGTGTAGGCCACCATGAATAATCACTTACAATTGGACCACTTGGTATTAATAAAAATAAAGGTATCATCCATAATCTATTTGACTGATGTGCCCCTACTCTTTTTCCGCGTTTACTCTCAATAAATAAAGGCGTTGTATGCTTTGCCGCATTTCGCTGAACTAATATTCCTTCAGCCAATAGCATTAAACCAAGTAAAATAATGATAGCAGGAAGCATTGCACTCATATCGCTAGGAACAAACTTATGTAAAAATGGTAAAGATTCTTGTCCTCTATTTAATAAAGGTAGCGCAACTAATGCTAGTCCAAAAATATTAGCTGGTGACATCCATCTAAATTGCAACAATAGCGCACAAATAATCGCTAACACACTCAATAAATAAACCATTTCAATTGGAATACTAATTCCAACTCCTAACGTAATGACCGAAAGAATTACTCCAATAAATAATCCAGACCATATTGAAGTCTTCCACTCGAACGTTACATTAAAATTTCGGACTGAAAAATGCTTACGTTCACGCTTTACACGAATATTGCCACATATAATTGATGCGATAAAGAATATATAAGTAAATGGATTTAAAAATAATTTACCTAATCCAACTAAGAGTTCAGAGACTAAATTTGACCACATAACATTCACCACCTTCTTTTATTAATAGATTGATATACTTATGTTATCGGTTTATTGATGTTTTTTCAAAGGGAATATGCTTTAAAACAATAAAAAAAGCACACTTCTTCTCAAAGTGTACTTTCGACATCAAAAACTAAAACTCCTGCATGGTTTGTAATTTCGAATCTATTTCCCGGGAATTATGTCAAAAGAGGACGAACTGCTAAAAATAGTCTGCTATTCCCTTTATTCAAATCCAGTTTATCTACACTACAAAAGGACGAATTAATATTCGTCCTTTGTATGTTATTTTTACTTAGCTACCATATCTAAAGCTTTTTCTAACTGTAGATCATTCTTTTCATCTTTAATTTTATCAATTAATGATGCCTCAAGTTTATCTGAAGTTAAAGGATCGATTTTACCATTGACTGTAATACCAGCAGCTCTTTGGAAGTCCTTAACAGCAGTTTCTGTTTGCTTGCTGAAGTAACCATCCTTACGTCCTGGGTCATATCCTAAACCTTTTAACATAATTTGAGCTTGCTTAATATTCTCATCATTATCATCAAATTTAAATGTTTTCTTTTTATCAATTGGTGTTGCGTAGAAATAATCAGGCTGTTTTACCGCAACATCTGGTTTAATACCTTTTTTATGAATCCAAGTACCATCTGGAGTTAACCATTTAAATTGAGTTAGCTTAATGTTACTGCCATCTTTGAAATCCAATGTTGATTGAACAGTACCTTTACCATATGATTTTTCACCAATTAATTCATAATGTCCTGCTTCACTTAATGCTGCCGCAAGAATTTCGGCTGCAGATGCACTACCATTATCAATTAATACATCAATTGGATATGGTTTCGCTTTTGTTAATTTAGTATAGTACTTCTCACGTTGGCCATCTCTATTTTCTACTTGTAAATATGGTTCATTTTTGACAACTAATTCTTCTAATACACCTTCAACAGCTTGTAAGTAACCACCAGGATTTCCACGCACGTCAATTGTTAGGCCTTGAATATCCTGATTCTCTAATTTTTTCAATTCTTTCTTAAACTCATCAGCTGTTTTTTCATTAAATGAAGTGATATGGATATAACCGATTTTTTCATTGTTTACATCTTTAACTGAACTAAATACTGTATACATTGGAATATCGTCACGTTTAATTGTAAATTTAATAGGATCTGCAACTCCTGGACGATTCACTTCAATCGTTACATTAGTTCCCTTTTTACCACGGATTTTTAAGACCGCATCATATTGAGATAAACCTTTTACACTTTTACCATCAACAGTTAAAATTTCATCTTTTGGTTTCAGACCAGCCTTTTCTGCAGGTGAGTTTTTAATTGGAGATACGATAATTAACTTGTCACCATCTTTAGAAACCTCTGCTCCAATTCCTTGGAAAGATGAACCTAAAGATTCATGGAATTGTTTAGCTGTTTTCCCATCCATATATGTCGAGAATGGATCATCTAAAGTTGTTACCATTCCTTGAATTGCTCCTTCAGTTAATTTATCCGGATCAATTTTTTTCACATATTGGTTCGCTATTATTTCGTAAGCTTTTTGTATTTTAGCTATATTTTGATCTTCAGAAGCTTTTACTTCTTTACTCTCTGATAATTTCGAAACAATCGTACTTGTTCCATCACCAAATCCAAATGTACCTACACCCATACCAACAACAAATGTTGCTGTTGCAAGTAGAGCCGTTGTTTTACGATTCATACAGAACCTCCTATTTTTCGTTCCTTTTAGAACGTTCCAATCTATTAAATAGTGTATGTATTGAAAAAGCATCACACAGACGTGCGATGCCATTTCTGTTCTATTATATGATAAGCCTGTATCACTTATGTTTGCAAGTAGAACACGATTTAATAAATTTTTATTAGAAAGGTTTAATTTATTTTGGAAGATGTTGCAAGTATGGAGTTAAGTCAATCCCTAACTTATTTGCAAGTCTCTCACCTAAATTTGCGTCAGCACGATAGAAGTTACAAACTGCACGAAGCTTAATTTTTTCATCTACATCTGCCATATCAGCGCTAATATTTTTAATAACAGCATCCTGCTCTGCTTTACTATATCTATTCCAAACTTCTCCTGCATGACCAAAATCATTCGTTTTTTCAATTTTCTTACGCTCAGAAACACCGTTTAATGGCTGAGCCACTTCTACATAATTCGTATCCTCTTTTGGCGTATCTGAATAGCTATTTGGCTCAAAGTTAATTTGATGGGTTTGCTGACCAATTGGCATATGACCATCACGTTGACCATTCGCTACTTTCGCAAAAGGACAATTAATAGGAAGCTGCATATAATTTGCTCCAATTCGATATCTTTGTGTATCTGAATAAGAGAATAGTCTTCCTTGCAGCAACTTATCTTCCGAAGGTAGCATACCGGGAACTAGTACACCAGGATTAAACCCAACTGATTCTGTTTCAGCAAATATGTTTTCCGGGTTTTTATTTAAGATCATTGTTCCAACAAACTGACGTGGAATCACATCTTCAAACCAATCTTTTGTAGGATCTAATGGATCAAAGTCGAAATCATCCATATCTGCTGGATTTAATACTTGAACATATAAGTCCCATTCTGGGAAATCCCCATTTTCAATTGAATCATATAAATCACGGCTCGCATGGTTAAAATCTTTACCTTGAACTTCACTAGCTTCTTCCATTGAAAGATTTTCAATTCCCTGCTTTGGTACCCAACGAAGTTTTATATATACGGTATTCCCGTATTCGTTTACCCACTTATATGCATGAACACTTGAACCTCTCATTTGACGGTAGTTCGCTGGAATACCTTCATCAGAAAATACATGTAATAACATATTTGTTGACTCAGGCGTTAGTGACATAAAATCCCAATATCGGTTAGGTGTTTGTAAGTTTGTTCTTGGATCCGGCTTTAACGAATGAACCATATCAGGGAATTTCATTGCGTCACGAATAAAGAATATTGGTAGATTATTGCCAACAAAGTCATAGTTTCCATCTTCAGTATAGAATTTTACAGCAAACCCTCGAGGGTCACGTAGTGTTTCAGGAGAATGCATTCCATGAATAACTGTTGAAAAACGAGCAAATACCGGTGTTTCCGTACCAGCATCTTGTAGAAATTTAGCTTTCGTGTATTTTTTCATACTATTTTTAGTAATGAAAACACCATGTGCACCAGCCCCACGTGCATGTACAACACGTTCAGGTACTCTTTCACGGTCAAAATGAGCTAGCTTTTCAATTAATTGATAATCCTCTAATAAAGTAGGACCTCTACGCCCTGCCGTAAGTGAATTTTGATTATCTCCAATAGGAACACCTTGATTTGTTGTTAAACGGTTACTTGTCATATCATTTCTCCTTAATTAGAATTATTATTATTTAGTAATAACTATATAATAAATTACTTTTAAATGAAAATCAATATCAAATTATAATAATTATAAACTAGGAATATTTTAACTAAATTGGATTTTTTATTATCTATGTAAAAGTAATATGATATTTTAATAGATTCGTTGAAAAAAGCTGATGGATGTGTCATTTTTTTACATTGAAAGGGATGAAGATGCCGTTCCAACAATTAAGCGTAATAGCCGTATAGATAAATAAACTTTTAAGTGTTGGGCTATTTTATTTGTTTTTTTCTTATTTAGTAGAGCTTTTTGATGAAAACTACTTAACCTTTTTTAAAAACTAGCGAATTTTTGTTAAAAGGTGATACTTTTTCATCGATTTGACGGCATTTTTTTTGGATATTAGGCATTTTAAGCGATTCCTATTTTTTATTTGCGATTCCTCATTTTTAATTGCAATCCACCATTTTTATTTGAGATTCCCTAGTTTTATGTACAATCTTCAACACTCGTTTACGATTCCTCACCCCTTATCGCAAAAAACAAAAAAACCTATCCCAAAAATTTAGGATAGGTTTACTAACTTAAAAATTTATATATTTCATCGGATCTACTGCATTTGTTTTAGCGTAATTCCATTCACCTTTATGTAATTCAAAGTGTAAATGTTGTCCAGTAGAGTGACCTGAATTACCCATATAACCAATTTGCATACCTTTTGAAACAGTTTGTCCTGTTGATACGTTAAAACTAGCTAAGTGAGCATATACAGTTGTCCATACTTGTCCATCTATATTATGTGTAATGAATACACAATTACCATAAGTAGATGAGACGTAAGCACGTATAACAACTCCATCAGCTGCTGCTACAACTGGTACACTACCTGCTGAGGCAATGTCAACTCCTTCATGGAATTCCCCGCCTTCGAATGAACGCTGACCAAATCCAGAGGAGATGTAACCGTTAGCTGGTCTTGTAAAGTTTCCGCTAGACACTGTTGGAGTACTATCAGAGCTTCCTGTTGAACTACTAGAGTTTCCTGAGCTTCCAGATCCACTTGAATGACTTGAACTAGTAGATGGCTTATTTTTTTCTGCTTCAGCCTTACGTTTAGCTGCTTCTGCGGCAGCTTTTGCAGCTGCTGCTTTTTCCGCAGCTTCTTTCTTGGCTCTTTCTTCAGCTTGTTTCTTAGCTATTTCAAGTGCCTTTTGCATTGCAGCTTGTTGACTAGCTAAAAGTTGATCTTGTTCTTTTAAATTTAATACATCTTCATGGGCTTCGCTTTCTCGCTCTTTTAAGGAAGCCATTAATTTGTTCTTTTCACTTACTTGACTTGTAAGTTGATTATTAAGCCTCTTTAAGCTCGCTAAATCACTTTCAATTTTTGCTTGCTTTGCTGTCAAATCATCTTTTTTAGCACTGACTTCTTTTAAGTCAGAGTTTTGCTGTTTAATAATGTCTTCGTCTGCCTTCATAATAGTTTGTACAGCACTCATTCGTTGAATTAAATCTCCGAAACTATTAGCGCCTAGAATGACATCAATATAGGATACCATTCCCCCAGCTTTTTGAAGAGATCGCATGCGGTTTTTCAATAATTCTTGACGAGACTCAATACGCTCCTCAATAAACTTAATTTCTTCCTTTAGTTTTGAAATCTGCACTTTCCCACTATTAACTGCATCTTCCGTTTGGTTAACTTTTTGCTTAGTTACTTTCATTCGGGCATCAAGTTTTTCAAGCTCTGCAACAACTGCTTGCTGGTCATGTTTAATGTCCGCAATTTTGTTGTTAGTTGCATCCGTCTTTTCCTTAACCTCACTACGCTTCGTTTTGATGCGGTCAATTTCAGATTGGTACTTACTTTCAGCAAAAGAAACGGATGGGATAGCACCGATTATGAAAGTACTGCATAACATAACCGTTATTACTTTCGATGATTGTCTCCTGTTCATCTAAGATCCCTCCTTTTATGTATATAGAAAAGCCCTAGTACCTGTTTCAACTCATAAAAGACGTTAAATGAGGAACTAGAGCTTATCAATCGCATTACATTATTAATAAAACTATCGATAAAAAACTTACTCTTATTTACGTAAAAACTTACGAATAGACATAACAGAACCCCACATACCTATTACAGCACCAATAGCTATTAAAACAGCAGATAGTTGGTACACAAACGGTGAAAATGGTAGTAATGTAAACATTGTTCCTGCCAATTTTGGCATTAGCATATTATAAATGACCTTATAGCCAGTTAATAGTATAACGATAGGAATAACTGAACCTAATACCCCTAGTAACAATCCTTCTAATAAGAACGGCCAACGAATAAAGTTATTAGTTGCCCCTACTAATCTCATAATCTCAATTTCACGGCGTCTTGCCATAATCGTTATTTTAATTGTATTAGAGATTAGGAACATTGCAGTAAACAATAGTCCGAAAATCAGTACTAAACCGATGTTACGACCTACAGAAACGGCATTAAATAATTTTTGTACTTGTTTTTTACCATAGATTACTTCGTCAATATATTTTAAACCTTCAATTTTTTTCGCTACAGGAGCAATTTGCTCAGGAGAATCTGTTTTAACGATATACGTATCATTTAATGGGTTTTGTTGCTCAAATAGTTGGAATGCTTTCCCATCTTCACCCATGCTTTTAATTAGATTATTTAGTTCTTGATCTTTCGACGAGAACTTAACAGTCGTTACATGATCTAATTTTTGAATTTCTTCTTTTAAAATAGCTTGCTGTTTTTTATTTGCTGTTAAATCAACTAATACACGTACTTCAACATCTTTTTCTAAAGTTGTTCCGATATGATTAACATTTAAAATTACAGTTAAAAATACACCAACAAGCATCAATGTAACTGCAACAGCACTTACTGATGCAAAAGTCATCCAACCATTTCTCTTTAAACTACGAAGTCCTTCGCGAACATGTCTTCTTGCAGTTCTAGCTTTCATAACCGTACACTCCTCTCGCTTGGTCGCGTACAATTTTTCCAGATTCAATTGCAATAACACGTCGCTTAATCGTATTTACAATTTCTTTATTATGTGTAGCCATTACTACAGTTGTTCCACGATCATTGATTTCTTTAAATATATCCATAATTTCCCAAGTAGTCTCAGGGTCTAGGTTACCCGTCGGCTCATCGGCGATCACTACTTTTGGTCTGTTTACAATAGAACGTGCAATCGAAACACGCTGCTGTTCTCCACCAGAAAGCTCAGTAGGTAAGAATCGAGCTTTATGTTTTAACTTAACAAGTTCAAGTACTTCCATAACTCTCTTCTTTATTGTTTTCGGATTTTCTTCAATAACTTCAAGTGCAAATGCAATATTTTCATAAACTGATAATGTCGGTAATAACTTATAGTCTTGGAATACTACACCTATATTTCGGCGTAGTAAAGGAACCTTTTTATCCTTCATATGGCTTAAATCAATTCCATTAATTAAGATCGAACCCTTTGATGGTTTTTCTTCACGATACATCATTTTAATGAATGTCGACTTACCGGCACCACTTGGTCCAACGACATAAACAAATTCACCTTGGCGAATTTTTACATTAATACCATTTACCGCAAGAACACCATTAGGATAGGTCTTGTATACATCTTTTAACTCAATCATGACATTCTCCTTAATTTTTGTTCCATTTTTCTTCTATCAAATCATATTAGATTCATTCTGGATGTAATTTTTCTTGTCTTTTCTTAATCTCACGTTTCGCCTGCTATTTACATTTTTCGATAAATTCAGCTAAGCTCCTCTATTATACCACTTAAAAAATGTCAGAACTGATAAATTTATGTTACATTTTCATAATAGTCAATATAAATTTCGACTTTTCAGGGTGATTCTTTAACAAATTTTGGAATACTGTAACTAAAATGAAAAAAAACAGACCTTTTCTAATTAACAGAAAATAGTCTGTTTTATTAAATTAGATTTTGGTTTGAATTGGAAAACAAAACCAAATGACATGAAAGAAGTAAGGAATGACAAAATATCCTTCCTTACTTCTTTTTCGTTACATAAACCTGATACATAATTAGCAACCGAACGATTTGCTTGTCCGTTTTAACAGCAAATCATCAAAAAATCTAAAGCTTATTTTTTAGTAGCTAACCACATCGCTACACTCTTCGCTTCATTTCCTTTTAAAACTCCACTAGGCATTGATCCTCTACCATCATGAATAATATTTTCTATATCTTTTTCAGAATATTTCGCTCCGACTTTTTTTAAACTTGGCCCGATTATGCCTTCTAAATTTCCACCGTGGCAGCTAGCACAAGTTTGTTTAAATAATTTTTCACCGTTTGCAACTGAAGCCGGCTCACTTGAATCTTTAGTATCGCTTGTATTGTTGTTATTATTTGATCCACACGCTGCCATTGTTAACAACATACCACCAGTAACAAATGCAAGAAGTAGTTTTTTCACAAATATCGCCCCTTTAATATTCCCATAGCTATAGTCTACTAATTATAAAAGTATTTATTTTTCCTTTTTATGTCAAATTTGTGAATCCTTCACCAAGAACCTCTGTTGCATCCACGACTGTGATGAATGCTTGTCGATCGATTGACTGAACGATGTCACGTAAGGAAGAAAATTCTGTTTGATCTAATACACACATTAATACTAGACGGTCTTCATTAGTATATCCGCCAACACCTGTTAGCTTTGTTACACCGCGATCTAATTCGTGAACAATTGCGTTTGTTACTTGCTCTACTTCTGATGTAATAATAAGTGCCATTTTTGATCTAGCAAGACCAATTTGAACTAAATCAATTGTTTTACTTGTAACAAATAGTGCAATCAGTGCATACATACCACTTTCAAGATTAAATACGATTGCAGAGATAAGAACAATTAAACCATCGATGAATGCTACACAAATACCAAGTGATAAACCAGTATATTTATGAACGATTTGGGCTCCTAAATCTGTTCCACCTGTTGATGCTTTTCCGCGGAAAACAATCCCCAGACCTAAACCAATAAAAAGTCCACCAAATATAGATGCCAAAAGTGGGTTATCAGTTGCAGGCTTTACATTGTATAGATCAACTAAATAAACTACTAGCGGAATAAAAATTGTTCCAACTAATGTTTTTGCTCCAAATTGACGCCCTAAAAAAATAACACCCGCTATAAATAAAGGAATATTAAATGCCCACTGCACAAAAGCTGGGTTAAATCCCATAGTACTTTTTAGAATAGTCGAGATTCCACTTACTCCTCCAGAAGCAATATGGTTTGGTAATAAAAATACACAGAATGCAATAGCTATAATAGCTGAACCAATTAAAACGAAAAAATAATCAAAAAACGTTTTTCCCCACCCTACAGTAAGAGCAGTTGAATATTTAACCTTTTTCAAACTTATCCCCCTCAAAATTTCTCACTTATCGAAAACTTTTCGATTTTATATCCCTTTTATCGGATACTCTCTCTATTTTTTATTATGAAAAAAACAATAAGATTTAATTACACTTAAACAAAATTTACTTTCTTACATTTGTAAAACAATCGAAAAATAAATATGATTCATGTAACTCCTTCACATTAGTAAGAAAGTTCCTTGCTAATCCCCAAAAAGAGAAAAGCTCAAAAGAATAACACCTTCTAAATAGAAGATGTTGTTGGTCACAGACTATCTGAATTAGATTGATAAAAATACCTCTTTAAGTCCTCAAAGATTAAGGCTGGTAAGAATGAAGTTTTCTTCAATCTTATCAGCCCATTATTCAAAATTAAATCTTTGAACGTAAGTAAGCATCGATAAATGGATCAAGTCCACCATCCATTACTGCCTGAACATTACCTACTTCAGCATTTGTTCGGTGATCTTTAACCATTGAGTAAGGATGGAAAACATATGAACGAATTTGACTTCCCCAGCCAATTTCTTTTTGTTCTCCACGGATCTCATCTAATTGAGCTTGTTGCTCTTCTATTTTACGTTGATATAGTTTTGCTTTTAACATTTTCATTGCAGATTCACGGTTTTTAATTTGTGAGCGTTCTGACTGACAAGTAACAACTGTATTAGTCGGTGTATGTGTAATACGAACTGCTGAGTCAGTCGTATTAATATGCTGACCACCTGCTCCACTTGCACGGTACGTATCAATTTTTAAATCTTCCGTACGAACTTCAATTTCAATCTCTTCATTAAATTCTGGCATAATTTCACAAGAAACGAATGAAGTATGTCTGCGACCTGAAGAATCAAATGGAGATATACGTACTAGACGATGTACACCTTTTTCCGCTTTTAAATACCCGTATGCATTGTGTCCTTTAATTGCTAAAGTTACACTTTTAATACCAGCTTCGTCACCTGGTAAGTAGTCTAATGTTTCTACTTTAAATCCACGTTTTTCAGCCCATCTTGTATACATACGTAACAACATAGAACCCCAGTCTTGTGACTCAGTTCCACCCGCTCCTGGGTGTAATTCTAAAATTGCATTATTCTTATCATATGGTTCACTTAAAAGTAACTGAAGCTCAAAGTCATTTAACTTAACTGTTAATACTTTTACTTCAGAAACTAATTCTTCAAATAGCTCTTTATCGTCTTCTTCTTTAACTAACTCATAAGTTATTTCTAGGTTCTCATAACCTTCATCTAAGTCATTAAATTCATTGATTACTTCTTTTAAACCACTTACTTCGCTAATTACTACTTGCGCAGCTTTTTGATCATCCCAAAAATTCGGCTCTGACATAAACGCTTCAAGCTCTTCTAATCTTGCTTGTTTTGTTTCGACGTCAAAGAGACCCCCTAAATGCTTGAAGGCGTTTCGCCATCTTTTCTAATTCTTGCTTTACTTCTACTAATTCCATTAAATAACACCTCGATTAAATTTTACGAACAATAAAAAGCAGGTAAAGACAAGTAGTAAAGTGAGTATAACTAATGAAAGTTATAACTCACCTTAACAGTACTTGCCCTTGCCCCTTTTCATATAGTTTCTATTTTATTAGATTCCTTTACCGTGGCAGTTTTTATACTTCTTACCTGATCCACAAGGACAATCTTCATTACGACCAATTTCTTCGCCTTTTACGATTGGCTTTTTCTTAACTTCACCTTCACCGTCATTACTTACATGAATCGCTTCACCTTGTACAGCTTCACGCTCTACATCGGCTTCAATTTCAGCTTTCATAATGATGCGAGATACTTCTTCTTCAATAGAAGCAATCATCTCTTCAAACATTGCAAAACCTTCCATTTGATATTCACGTAATGGATCGATTTGTGCGTATGCACGTAAATGGATACCTTCACGAAGTTGATCCATTGCATCGATATGAGCCATCCACTTACCATCAACTGTACGTAATAGTACAACCTTTTCGAACTCACGCATTTGTTCTTCTGGTAGAACTGCTTGTTTTTCTTCGTATCGTTCAAATACTACTTTTTGAATTAACTCAACCATTTCATCTGGCTCAATTACTCGTAATTGTTCAACTGCAACTTCATCTTCATTTAACAAGTTAGCTTCTAAGAAATCAACGATTCCTTCTACATTCCACTCTTCTTGAAGTTGTTCGTTTGGTGTATGAGCTTGAACTACTCTGTTAATAGTTCCTTCAATCATACTCTTTACGATTGGTTGTAAATCAGTTGAATCAATAACTTCAGAACGCTGAGCATAAATAACTTCACGTTGTTGACGTAAAACATCATCGTATTGAAGTAATTGTTTACGAGCATCAAAGTTATTACCCTCTACTCGTTTTTGTGCAGATTCAACCGCACGAGAAACCATTTTACTTTCAATCGGTTGAGAATCATCTAAGCCTAGACGGTCCATCATTACCGATAAATTATCTGAGCCGAATCGACGCATTAACTCATCTTCCATTGATAGGTAGAAAGTTGTCACCCCTGGGTCACCTTGACGACCAGAACGACCACGTAACTGATTATCAATACGACGACTCTCATGTCGCTCTGTACCAATAACAGCTAATCCGCCAAGTTCACGTACGCCTTCACCTAATTTAATATCTGTACCACGACCGGCCATGTTTGTCGCAATCGTAACTGCTCCTTGATGTCCAGCTAAAGCGATAATATCAGCTTCACGTTCATGGTTTTTAGCATTTAATACTTCATGCTTTACACCTTTACGTTTTAATAATTGAGCAATTAACTCTGAAGTTTCGATCGCAACTGTACCAACAAGAACTGGTTGGCCCGCTTTGTGGCGCTCTACAATTTCATCAACAACAGCGTTAAATTTACCATTCATTGATTTAAATACAAGATCCGGTTTATCCATACGAGCTATTGGACGATTCGTAGGAATAACAAGAACATTCATATTGTAAATATTACGGAACTCTTCTTCCTCAGTTTTAGCTGTACCTGTCATACCAGAAAGCTTTTTATACATACGGAAGTAGTTTTGGAAAGTAATTGTCGCAAGCGTCATACTTTCGTTTTGGACTTTTAATCCTTCTTTAGCCTCGATCGCTTGGTGAAGACCTTCACTGTAACGGCGACCTTTCATTAAACGACCTGTAAATTGGTCAACGATCACAATTTCCCCATCTTGAACTACATAATCAACATCATGCGTCATTGTAACATGAGCACGCAATGCCTGAGTGATATGATGGTTTAGATTAACATTTTTTAAATCAAATAGGTTTTCAACGCCGAAAGCTTTCTCTGCGCGTGAAATACCATCTTCAGTTAATAGAACTGATTTTGTTTTTACATCATACGTGTAATCCTTGTCTAGCTTAAGCATTCCAACAAATGCATTTGCCGCAATATACGCTTGGGCAGATTGTTTCGCCTGTCCAGAAATGATTAATGGCGTACGTGCTTCGTCAATTAAAATTGAGTCAACCTCATCAATAATTGCATAGTTTAACGGTCGTTGTACGCGTTGTTCTGCGTAAACAACCATGTTATCACGTAGGTAATCGAAGCCTAATTCATTATTTGTATTATACGTTATATCACATGCATATGCTTCACGCTTCTCATCAGGTTCCATGCTATTTAAATTAAGACCAACTGTCAGTCCTAAGAATTCATATAATTGACCCATTTCTCGAGCATCACGAGTAGCTAAGTATTCGTTGACTGTAACAACATGAACACCTTCTCCACTCAATGCATTTAAGTAAACTGGTAAAGCAGATGTTAATGTTTTACCTTCCCCAGTTTTCATTTCTGAAATATTACCTTCATGTAATGAGATTCCACCTAATAACTGCACAGGATATGGAGTCATACCTAGTACACGAGTAGCACCTTCACGAACTACAGCAAACGCATCAGCCAAAATATCATCAAGTGTTTCACCTTTTTGGATACGCTCTTTAAACTCAAATGTTTTACCTCTAAGTTCATCATCAGTTAATTTAGCATACTGATCTTGTAAAGATATAACTTGATCAACCTGTTTTTGCATTTTATTTAATTGTCGTTGATTAAGGTCAAAAACCTTTTTTATCATTCCAAGCATTCGTAACGCTCCTCTATTTTAAAGTCATAAACTAAAATGTCATTAAGTAAGTAGATACTATTTCTAATTTTATCATTAAATGAAGTTAAGTGACAACCTTATGTCGAGAATGTTCTGTTAGAATTATTTAATATTTTCGAAAATATTAAATAATAAGCAAAAAAGGACTAAGCTTAATCATCAGCTTAGTCCTTTTATTATTATTTTGTTGTTATATTATTTAGCTTCAATTAAACCATAACGTCCATCTTTTCTAGCATAAACGATGTTGGTTTTATTTGTATCGCCATTTAAGAATACAAAGAAGTTATGGCCTAGCATATTCATTTGTAATACAGCTTCTTCTGCATCCATAGGTTTTAAATCAAATTGCTTTGTACGAACTAACTCAATATCATTTTCATGCTCTTCTACTGCAACAGCTGCTTCAGTAGTAGATGGTGCAAACATAAATTTTAATGAACCTTTTTCTCGTAGTTTACGATTAACTTTTGTTTTGTGTTTTCTAATTTGACGATCTAGTTTATCAATAACTAAATCAACAGCTGCATATAAATCTGCATGTTCTTCTTCTGCACGTAATAACATATACGTTCCAGGAATAGTTACTTCAATTCTTTGCTTGTCGTGGAATACCTTAGCATTAACTCTAGCTGTTAACTCTTCGTCAAAATAACGATCAAATCGTGATAACTTTTTATCTACATAGTCACGAATTGCTGGAGTAATTTCAATATTTTCGCCTCGGATGTTTAGCATCATATGGGTTTCCTCCTTCATCAAGCTCCAAAAGTGAAAGCTGTCATACTTATATTCTACACCTCAATTCGAAAATCCTGCTTGCTAATTTTGTCCAATATTCGAAATCTCTGTGTCATTTTAATGAACATTTATACGTTTATATCAGATTATATTTTTATCTCACTCTAAAGATACGTACAAAATTTTCACGAAAAAACAAACAAAGGCTTACTCAAATGAGTAAGCCCTCGTGGTCCGAATCTATATAAGCAAATACTTACTTATTAACGGAAAAATTAAATTTTAGTAACGTTAGCAGCTTGAGGTCCACGGTTACCTTCAACGATTTCGAAGCTAACTTCTTGGCCTTCTTCTAAAGATTTGTAGCCGTCTGCGTTAATTGCTGAGAAATGTACGAATACATCGTCCCCATCTTCGCGCTCGATAAATCCAAAACCTTTTTCTGCATTAAACCATTTTACTTTACCTTGCATTCAAATCCATTCCCTTCAGTCGAAAACTTGTGAATCTTCTCCACAATTCAACTATACATCATAAAACTAGGACAAGTCAAAAGTAGCTTATCGCCTTTTTTTTCACGAATTCGACAAATAACGAAAAATTCTAATTATTTCCTCATTTATCTTATTCGCGAATCTTTTAACTTGTCCTGCTATTTTTTACCTAATTTTTCCAAAAATATTTTTAAATTATTTTTTCTATTAAAACCACTGATTCCTATAGACTTTACCTACACTTTAAATCTGAAAGGTACAGTAGTTACTATAACGCTTCGTTTATGTAGTAAATACGCACGTAATAATAAGCTTGATTGGTTGTGTAGAATATTATGCCAGTTTTTCTTCGTAATAAACTGTGGTATTAAGACTGTAATTTCAAAGCCTTGCTCATGAGCTTTAGCTTCCATTTCATCAATTACTTTTAGAAGTGGTCTAGTAATTTCTCGATACTCCGAATGGACGACAATTAGGTTTACATTCGGATTCCATGCTTCCCACTTTTCTCTCATTTGATCTTCACTTTCCTTATCAAAAGAGATATAAACAGCATAGACTTCATCGGCAATACCTTGAGCGTATTGCATTGTCCGTTCTACTACTTTTGTAATTCCTGCAACAGGAACGACCATGATATTTCCACTTATTTTTTCAGGAATATCATTATTTAATCTTAATTGGTCACCTACTGCTTCATAATGCTTACGTATTCTCAAGAAAAGAATAACAATCAAAGGTAAGAAAATAAAGATTGACCAAACTTGGTTTAGCTTTGTCGTTAAGAAAATAATTGAAACTGTTGCAGAAATAAATGCCCCTACAAAGTTTGCGATTAATTTTGGGAACCAACCCGGTGGCTTTTGCCTAATCCATTTAACAACCATACCTGTTTGAGATAGTGTAAACGGTACGAATACACCAACAGCATATAGTGGAATTAACGCTTCTGTTTTACCTTGGAACGCAATAATTAATAATATTGAAGCAACGCCAAGTGTAATAATACCATTTGAATAACCTAAACGATCTCCTCGAAGTAGATACATTCTTGGCATAAATTTATCACTTGCTAAGTTATATGCAAGTAACGGGAAAGCCGAGAATCCAGTATTTGCTGCTAAAACAAGAATTAAAGCAGTCGTACCTTGTACAAAGAAATAGATTATATTTCTTCCGAAAATATCGGACCCTAATTGAGACATTACAGTTTCTTCAGCATTTGGTACAATTCCATACCAGTATGCTAAAAACATGATTCCTGAAAAAAGTACAGCTAAAATTGACCCCATCATTAATAATGTTTTTGCTGCGTTTTTATCAGAAGGAACTTTAAAGTTAGGAATTGCGTTCGATATTGCTTCTACACCAGTTAAAGCTGAGCAACCAGATGAAAATGCTTTTAAAAGAATAAAGAGCGAGATTCCCGGAACAACCGTACCGATAGCTGCATGATCTGTTTGTGGTGCATGACCTGTAAAGACGTTATACAAACCTACGATAATGATAATAACAAGTGCTACAACGAATAAATAAACTGGATATGCCAAAATTGAAGCAGATTCAGTTAATCCACGTAAGTTTAAAATCGTAATACATATAACCAAAATAACAGCAATAAAAACTGTGTGTGAATGCAAAATAGGAAAGGCGGATGTAATCGCGTCCGTTCCCGCTGAAACACTAACTGCTACTGTCAAAATATAGTCAACAAGTAAGGAACCACCTGCAACTAAACCTGGAACGACGCCGAGGTTTTGCTTAGAAACGACATAAGCGCCACCACCATGTGGATAACTAAAAATAATTTGGCGATAAGATAATATTAATGCTAATAATAAAATCAAAACACCTATACCAATCGGAACCGAATACCAATATGCTACTGCCCCTACAGTAGTTAATACGATCAAAATTTGTTCAGGACCGTATGCTACTGAAGATAGTGCATCTGATGAAAGGATTGCTAATGCCTTCGTATTCGATAACCTTTGTTCACTTAATTCTGTCGACTTAAGTGGTTTACCAATCAAGTATCGTTTTAATATCGATAACATATGTACACCTCTACAAAAAAAGTTAAAAACTAAACCATTTGAGTTTATCACATTATTAGAAAAAATTGTGCGATATATTATGAAAATCTTTCCAAGAATTTATTAAGTTTTTATCAAAATAATTAATATTAACTTTCCTCTAATTCAAATTAAAATACTACAAAAAATTAAGTCCCTATAAAAACCTAACTCCACTATTGAAATTCGATTTACTTAGTCTAAATTATTATATTTTGGCGAAATTGACTTAGCACAAAAAAAGACCTGACGGTTCTCTGCCAAGCCCAAATACTTTTTATGTAATCTATCATTATTTAATAGAAATTCATACTGAACTCCTCATCACTTAACATCGACTTTAGATCTTATTTCTTATGAAAGTACTTAAGCATTTTTTCAGCAACTTCCATAGCTTGTACTTTGTAGGTTCCTTCTTCGATTTGCTTTTTTAAATGCTCTATACGATCATTGCGTTTCGTGATTATCTCATCGGCATTTTGATCTTCCTTAGTCTGAGGGGAGATTTCTATTCTTTCTTCTCTATTCTCTCGTTTATCCTCTGCAATCTTTTCTATATTGTTTTGATCTAAATGAAATCGATCTTCATCAGATGGATTACCCTTCATTTCTCTCACCTCATCGTTAATCGTTTTATACCTCTAAAATAGGCATTTTGCTCTATTTCTAGTTTTTTCTTTCTATTATATTCAGTGCACATAATTTATATCGGCAAAATTAGAAGTAAAATTAATTCCTTTTACACATGACAATACACTAACATTTATGCACGAATTAATGTTAGTGAATACACTTCAGAAGCACCATTTTCTAGCAAAATTGTTGCAGCATCTTGCACGGTTTTTCCTGTTGTGTATACATCATCAAGTATTATTACCGATTCATTATCGATCTTCATCTCCCCACTAAATGAAAATATTTGTTCTCGGTTTAGTCTTTCATTTCGGTTTAACTTACTTTGCCTTTCTGTATGAATTCGTTTTAAACATTTGGTTAAACTTAACCCGGCATATCGCGCGAGCTCTTCTACTTGATTAAAACCTCTTTCGTTTAATCTCTCATCACTTAACGGGACAGGCACTATTTTATAATTTTTAAAATAATTTTCATAGTATTCTCTCAAATCTTCAGCAAATAATGATGCTAATTTTACATCACCACAAAACTTAAAATAATTTAACCACTCTTTTATTTCATTTGTATAATGAAATATTGATTTATTTATGATTAGAGGTTGATTCGGATTTTGCTCCTTATATTCTAAACAACTTTTACAAAGCTTTTGATTCTCAAATACATGACCACAACAAATTTCACAAACTGGATCAATAATTTTTATAAACAGCCCTTTACATTGCAAACATACGATATCCTTATTTTCAAAAAACAGTTTGTGCAATGAAAAATCCTCAATAAACCGACCTCCGCAATATATACAGATCATTTTTTATCTAGCCATCCTCTCTTCAGTCCTAATTCATTCATTAGAAGGATTTGCTTTTTAGCTCTAACCATTTCCTCACTAATGCCATTATGAAAAAAAAGTACCTCTCCGGAAGCATAATCAATATGTCTTCCCGCTCTACCTGCAATTTGAACGAGTGCACTTTCAGAAAAAACCTCTTCGTCAGCACCTAGTACTGCAATTTGACTATTTGATATCGTGACACCTCGCTCTAAAATAGTCGTTGTTATCAAGATTTGAATTTCGCCATTTCGAAATGCACGAACTTTTTCATGCCTATATTGGTCCTTACTATGGACTGATGCAGTTTTATTAGAAATCTTTTTAACAGCTTCTTCTATATAAATACATTCACTAATCGTCGGGATAAATAGAAAGATCGGACAGTCTTCTTGAAGAAATTTTTTTAGCCATTTTTCTAATGGTTTTGGGAGTTTTTTTGATTTGTGGATTATTTTACGCCAATTACCAATCCATTCGAAGCCTGGCACAGGCAGAGGTTGTCTATGGTATCTAGCGGGGACCATCACGTTATTAATTCTATTTTTTAGCGCTAACTGTTGTTGAGTTGTAGAAGGAGTGGCAGTCAATTGTACCGTTGAACCTATTATTGTTCTTGCTTCACTTGCAACCCAGTGCAAATGTGTTTCAATATTATAAGGAAAGGCATCGACTTCATCAATAATTAGAAGATGGAAAGCATGCCTAAATTTCACTAACTGATGAACTGTACAAATTGTTATTCTATTTCCGTCCCATACTTCTTCACTATCACCGTAAAGTACTGCAATTGAAATAGTAGGGAATGCTTGCCGAAAACGATTAGCTAATTCTAAAACAACATCTACTCTTGGAGTCGTAATACAAACGAATTTACCTTGCTGTAGTGCAGCATCAATTCCGTGAAATAACATTTCAGTTTTTCCTGCACCACATACTGCCCAAAGAAGCAGACTTTGATTTTCATTTACAGTTTCAAGAACCTTCAGAGAAGCTTTCTCTTGTTGAGGCGAAAGTTTTCCAGTCCACTCAAGTCCAGCTATTGAACGATCTAATTTCATATCAGCTTCATTTATAATAAGCTTTGTACAAGTTGACATTTTCCCCATAATGATACACTTTCGACAATACGTACATTGCGAAGAACATTTATAACAAAAATGAGTAGCAAAAAAATGTTGGTCTTGATTACCACAACGAAAACATTGATAACGTGTTTTGACTTTTTGAACTGCTTGAAGGATTTGACTTGTTGGAGGGAGATTTTGAGGGTTAATTACGGGACTGAGTTGGAGTTTTCTACCTAAGAATTCGTCCATTTTTTACCTACTTTCTTTAAAAGATTATTTTGGTAAATAAAAACAAAAAGATCCCCATGTTAATAGGCATCTTGAATATAGTTTTTCATCAATAACTCTATAATTATATAATTGTCATTAATTTATTGTTATTTTCATCAATTTCTATCTTCTCTTTAATTCCGTTAACAAATACAATAAATCCTATTCAAAAATAATTGATCTAAGTAGTAATTATTGAGTTATGATAATTGTACCAACAAGTCTCTTTCCTCGCCCATATAACACTTTAAAACTTTATGTCAGAAAATCAGATAATTTGTGTCTTTATAAACACTTTCTTCCATACTCTCACCAATAAAAAAAGCCCCTAATTCAAGGAGCTTCTACTCAAACAGTATACCAACCCAATCCTAAAGCACCATCACCGAGATGCGTTCCTATGACTGGGCCAAAATATGAAATTTCCATTTCAGCATTCGGATATGCTTCTCCGAGTTGTTGGGCTAGTTTTTTGGCATCTTCTTCACGGTTGGAGTGAATAACAACTGCCTTCATTTTTTCACCTTTTGATGCAACTTCACCGAATAAGTCTGTAATTCGCTTCATTGCTTTTTTTTCAGTTCGTATTTTTTCAAAAGCTACTATCTTTTTGTCTACGAATGTTAGGATTGGTTTTACTTGGAGTAAACTTCCTACAAACGCTTGTGCACTTGATAGTCTCCCACCGCGTTGTAGGTGATCTAGATCATAAACCATAAAGTAGGCATTTGCTGTCTTTTTTATTTCGTCTAAACGAGCGACTATTTCAGAAGGACTTGCACCATCTTTGGCCATTTTCGCAGCTTCAATGACATAATATCCTTGGACCATACAGCTAATTTCTGAATCATATGCTACTACTTCTAAGTTATCAAACATTGACCCAGCTGTAACCATACTTTGATATGTTCCACTTATTCCAGATGATAATGTGATAGAAACTACTGCGTCATATTCCTTTGCTAACTGTTCAAATTTATCAATAATCGTGCCATAAGCAGGCTGTGATGTTTTTGGTAAGTCCTTTTGTTCTCGGACCTTAATAAAAAATTGGTCAGCTGTTATTTCAATTTCCTCTTGATAGGATGCATCTCCGAAAATTACATTAAGTGGCAGCATATGTATATCTAGAGAATCCCTTAATTCCTGATCGATATAGGATGTACTGTCTGTAACAATTGCAGTTCTCATTGTCATATCCTTTCTTACAAATAGTAACGTTTAACTATGTATTTAATAATTTAATTTTACACAACAAACTTAGTAAAATCATTGAATTTTATTCTCTATACTCTGAGGCAATTCGACAATTCCTTTAGAGTTAGAAAGAACTATTATACTTAAAAGCCTATGAGTTGAAAAGTATAACCGAGTAATTAAGGCTTCTTACCAAACGATTTCTAACTTAAAGATGTGGTCTTAGTGCGCCTCTCATTCTGCCAAAAAAATAAAAATAGAGCATCATATTGATACTCTATTTCTTCACTCTATTTATTTCACTTCTACCCAAGCATTACGTATAGCCGTTACAACAGCATGAGTACGGTCATTTACTTCTAGTTTTTGTAAAATATTACTTACATGATTTTTTACAGTTTTTTCACTAATGAAAAGCGCTTCACCAATTGCACGGTTACTTTTGCCGTCTGCTAACATTTGGAGTACTTCACATTCTCTTCTTGTCAGTAAATGTAGCGGACGACGCACTTCTACTTCGCGAGATTTAAATAATTGTTCTTTTAACGATAAACGTCTAAATTCTTCTACTAGATTATGAGTAATCTTAGGATGTAAATAGCATCCGCCTTTTGTGACAACCTTAATTGCTTCAATCAAAGTATCTGAGTCCATTTCTTTTAATAAATAGCCTCTTGCTCCTACTTTTAGAACATGAGTTACATATGATTCATCATCGTGAATAGACAAAATGATAACTTTAGCATCAGGATATTTTTCTAGCAGTGCCTTTGTAGCAGTTACTCCGTTCATATTCGGCATGTTGATATCAACAATTAATATATCTACTTGATGTTGATCCATGATACCCACAACTTCTGTACCGTCTGAACCTTCAGCAACAACATCAAAACTTTCTTCAAAATCTAGGATTCTCTTAATTCCTTCTCGAAACAATTTATGATCATCTACAATCGCAATTCTAGTTTTCATTCCATTACTCCTCTGCCATTATTCTAGTTTGCCTATCTATCGAAATTTGTAGAAATTGGTATTTTTTTCTAAATTATAGTATATTTTAGCATAAATTAATGATAATTTCGACGTAAATATCCAAATACATGAAACAAAATTTTATTTTTTAAAATTTTCAGACGTTTGTTTTTATATTTCCAATTCTACCTCATTCTCAGTTTTTATTTCTAAATCTATTTGAATAGTTGTACCAACATTTATGAGTGATTCGATTTTGAAATGACCATTTAACAATTCAACGCGCTCTTTCATACCTGTTAATCCAAATGAATTTTCACTTTGCCTTAATTCAACAGGAAATCCTACTCCGTCATCCTTAATCAAGAGATTAATTTTATTTCTAAAAAATTCTATTTTGACAAAAATCGTTGAAGGATTGGCATGCTTACAAGCATTTTGAACTGCCTCTTGAATCAATCTAAAAATAGCAACTTCTATTTTTAAATTTAAACTTCTATTCTCGTACCCATAATTCTCAAATTTTATTTCAATATGGTTATAAGACTCAAGCGACTTAAAATATTTATTTAGTGCCAAAACTAGACCTAAATCTTCTAATGCCATCGGGCGTAAATCATAAATAATCCTTCTTACTTCCCCTAGTGCATTGCGGACCTGTTCCTTCATATCACTAAGTTCTTTCTTGGCATCTACTTGCGGTCTTTGACAATAAGTTTTAATTAAAAAATCTGAACGCATTAATATACTCGCTAACGTTTGTGCAGGGCCATCATGAATTTCACGAGATAATTTTAAACGTTCTTCTTCCTTAGCATGCAATACTTGCAATCCGAATTGTTGCCTCTGTTGTGTATCTTCAAGTAAATGACTAACTTGCTCAAAGTCTGTATTAAGATAGTTTAAAACAATTGAAATACGGGAAATGATTAATTCGGCTCTTTGCAGTTTTTCAAGCAAAGTCTGAAGTTTACATTCTAATTCTTTTCTTTTATGGATTAGAACTTTTTCTTCTTTTAATGAAAGAAGAAAATCTTCCTGTATGTTTTGGGCTATATCATATGCAGCCTTTATTTCGGAATTAGTATACATCATGTAGTTTTGATCTACTTCCGTTAACCTTTGTTTTGCCGTTCTCGCTAATAAATCTAATCTAGCTGTATTTTCAATCTTCTCTACTACTTGAACTTTTACTTCTTCAAGCTCTACTCTTAAATTCTCATATTCAGAGCGAGTATCTTCAACAATTCCGAACACGTGGGACTTACTATCTATAACAGAAGAGAGCATATTATCCATTATTTCGTCTAGTGTCTGATTGTCCATTTTCCTAGCTGTCATTCACCTTTTCCTCCATTAGCCTATTACTATATGACTAATTATTTTATGTATATTTAATATTATAATGTAATTAGGATTATAATTGTACAAAAATTTAAAATAAGCAAAAATTTTTATATTTTCCGATTCCATACTAATAACAAAGGCATTTATTGTTATTTTATTATAAATTTTAAAAAATACATACTGTTATATGACATCATTAACACAATGTTAACAAGTATTACAAGCATATTACGTTAGACCCAAAAAAAAAGCTGATTCCTCTAAGAGAATCAGCTTTTTGACTATTTATTGACTGGTACTATTCTCATTTCCAGATCCTTGATCCGGATTAGACGTACTCTTTGCAGGTGGTTTATCTAAACCTAGGTGTACACGGAACTTACTAGAAATATCTTGTACACTTTGTTCTTCAGGAACATAGTAGTAAATCTTGTTGATTGTAGCATCATGACCTTCTAATTTTAATGTTTCTAAATCAGTT
Organism: Gottfriedia sp. NPDC056225; assembly: GCF_042267765.1. Classification (NCBI taxonomy): domain Bacteria; kingdom Bacillati; phylum Bacillota; class Bacilli; order Caryophanales; family Bacillaceae; genus Gottfriedia; species Gottfriedia sp. NPDC056225. The sequence goes on from NZ_JBHJTJ010000001.1 coordinate 170,178, forward strand.
GGAGAGATGTTTGGTAAATGTTTAGCAAGCGAAATCCCACCACTCAATTTCATATTCGTGCTAACGTTTTTACTAAATACCTTTGCATATTCATCCATCTTCATAATTGTTTCCGGTGATTTAATCTCAGCTAATATCGACTTAATTACTTGTTGCTGTCTTTCTTCACGTCCAAAATCACCTCTTGGATCACGTTTACGCATACGCGCATACGCTAATGCCTGTTGGCCATTTAAATGCATTATACCTTTTGTAAAGTAAACCTTTTTCCTTGGGTGAGTATCAGTATTTTCCCAGAAGTCAAATGGTACATCAACATCAATTCCACCAACTGCATCAACAATATTTTTAAAGCCATTAAAATCCACTGTAACGTAGTAATCAATTGGTACATTTAAGAAATTTTCAACAGTATCAACTGTTAATTGTAAACCACCATATGCGTATGCATGATTTATTTTAGTTTTTTCTGCGTGACCTGGAATATCTACATATGTATCACGAGGAATACTCATTGTTTTTATTGTTTCTTCTTTCGGATTAAAGGTAGCCAAAATCATCGAGTCAGTTCGTCCGCCTTTGCCACCAGTCGCATAGTTTTCAATCCCTAAGAAGAGAATAGAAATTGGATCTTTCGAAATAGCAACTTTTTCATTTCTTAAATTTGACGAAATATCCTCACCTTTTGTTGCTTTATTTAATTCAACATATGTTCTAACACCTTTATATCCTACAAAAATTAAGGCAATTATTATCACTAGTAATAATACTCTACCAATAACACTTCTCTTTTTCTTTTTTCTTTTCTTGGCCATTTTTCGAGAATGATTCTGATTCATATGTTCGAAGAGACCTCCTTTAAAGTTAGTATGATTTTTCTATATAAAATTAGTCAAAAATTTTACAGTTTCAAATAGCTTGACTACTACATGTATTTAACAATACTTTCATTTATCTGGCAACTACCATTTGTTAACTCAATTATCCAGCTTTTGAAACTATCAACTTCATCAACTTTTATCCAAAGTTCAAAGCTTACTTCATCTAAATGGCTAACATTTTCTAAATGATAATGCGAATTACGTAATGCGAACTCAACTTTACCTAATAATTTATAATTAATTTTTATATACATTACTTTAACTAAAGAACGTTCAACAATCCCAACAGCATTTAAACCTTCACTAACCGATTGTCCATAAGCGCGAATTAGCCCACCTGCACCAAGTTTTTTTCCACCGAAGTATCTTGTAACTACAACAACCGTATCTTTTAACCCTCGCTTTTTTAAAACCTCTAGCATTGGTACCCCAGCAGTACCACTCGGTTCACCGTCATCATTAGCCTTCTGGATTTCATCATTTTCACCGATTAAATAAGCAGAGCAATTATGAGAAGCATCAAAATGCTTTTTTTTAATTTCCGAAATGAATTGTTGCGCATCACCTTCAGTTTTTGCTTCTTTTATATAACAAATAAATTTCGATTTTTCGATCTCAATCTCATGACTTCCATAGCCACGAACAGTGAAATAACTCGCTAGCATTTAACACCTACCCTTTCGACTAAACTAATAAAATTTCGACTCACTTCCATATATTACTACAATTATTCATTCCAATCCTTAAAAAACACTAATATTCTGCAAAAGTAAGTATTTACTGACAAGTTTAGATGCAGTAACATTAATAATAGGATATATTTACACCTATGATGGATATATAGAATAGTCCAAAAAGAATTGAAGAAAGATCTGCTAATCTTTTTAAATTTTCATCAATTTAACTTGATCGTTTTTACACGAGCTAACTAATTTAATGTAATGATTCGATTCAATTCAAAATTAACTTAATTTTGATATTTACTACACATCCAAGTAGCAAGTTCAAACCCTCTATAAAAATCCTTGATTTAAACAAGCGCTTGCATCAAGAAATTTCCGCATAAAAGAACATAATAGAAAACAATTAAATAAAAAATTCCACTTCACCATATGAGCAGTCCGAACACCAACTATTTTTTAAAATTTACTTTACTTCATATTTGAGTTATTTAGCTTTTTGTTTAAATGCACTACTGTTTTTTCTAAAGAAGAAGTTAATACTAATTGATGAGAAAAATATAAGAATCATCTTCACTAAGGAGTAATAAGCTTAATAATGCCGGTAATTAAAAATGTACTTGAAGGTGAGCGGTAAGTTTAAAATTTTTCGCACCCCTTCCATTAAGAAGCGTCACTCCACTTAGAATATTTACTAAAACCCAATAATCCAATTTAGCTATCATTAGAAAAGATCTGTTGCAAAACAGATGTCTCTATAAAGTGCGAAAAACTTAAACAAATATGGTAAGGGAGTTGATGTTAATCAGGAAGGAGAAAGTTTTGCGATTGGAGAAGTTCATAAATTATATAAAGTACAAACACGCTAAATTAATCTTAAAATTATTTTGAAAAAGTGCTTTTCAAAACAAGGTATTTTTCTACTGACTTTATGCTAAAATAATAATACCTAAAAAGTCGACCTGAAGTTGATTATTTACTAATTAATGTAATTCCGATTAATAAATCATTCTTGTACACACTATAAGTGTAAGGTACCCTTTTTATGTACAGTAATAAGCTTGTAACATAAAATTAATTTGATTTTTTTCTATGAACATTTATAATTGTTATGATGTTATAAAACGTAAACGTTATACATTAGGACATGTTGCAATGCACTTGCAAGAATGGGCCTAAATTATAAACTGGGGTGTTTAAATGGCCTTACAGAATACTCAACAAAAGGTTGAAAGCCGATATTCTATTCAACAATTTGAGTCATTAAAAAAGAAAAGTATTTTTTATTCATTTATAAAAAGAACGATGGACATAGTCTTTGCGTTGTTCGCATTTGTCATTTCTTTACCATTTGTTTTGTTCTTTATTGCATTAATTAAAATTGATTCTCCTGGACCAGCTCTTTTTATACAGGAACGAGTTGGATTAAACGGTAAAATTTTTAATATATACAAGTTAAGAACAATGCGTATGGATGCAGAGGTAAATGGACCACAATGGGCTAGTACAGATGATCCTCGAATTACAAAGCTTGGGCACTTCCTGCGAAAAACTCGTATCGATGAATTACCACAGTTTGTCAATGTACTACGTGGTGATATGAGTCTTGTTGGACCGAGACCAGAAAGAGCATTTTTTTTAGTAAAATTTAATCATGAAGTACCAGGCTTTACTAATCGATTAACCGTGAAACCTGGATTAACTGGTTGGGCACAAGTAAATGGTGGATATGAATTATCACCTAAAGAAAAATTAGTTTTGGATTTACATTATATTGAACATCAGTCCATCATATTAGACATTCGAATAATGTTTAAAACAATAAAAGTTGTCTTAACTGGTGAAGGTGCTCGTTAAGTAATATAAGACAAGTCCAAAGTACTACTTGAACGAAAAAAATCGAAGAAATTAAACTACGGCCTTTTCTCAATTGAGGAAAGGCCGTTTAATTTCTTCAGAATATACGCAGAAACCTTAAAGGCGAAACTATGTCGAATTTTCCTTCCAGCTGCAAATTTATCCTCTTTTAATGTACAAAATATTTTAAATTTCGAAAATTACCCACATTTTCAAAAACTTATTAACAATTTGTGGATAACCTTCTGTACTTATCCACATACCAATTGTTTATAATTTAACAACTAATACAAAGAAATATGAGGATACGACAAAATTCTTCTAAAATGAAAAATCTTCTTGTCGATAAGATTGAATTTTACTCACAAGTTATCCACATATTAGAATAAATTTATAAATCATCAGTAAAAAAAGGATGCTCCCAAAAAATTACTTTGGAACATCCTCGTTATTATGATCATTTTACAACTTTAATTGTACGCACACTCTTATTTCCCGACTTATCAACAGCATAAACTTTTAAACTAGTATTCGCACTTTGCGCTTTTATAGACACTGAAAATCTACCACTAGAATTAACTGTAGCGTGACCGATTAAAGTACTACCTCTATAAACCTTTACTGTTGCATATTTCTCCGCACTACCAGTCACAGTTCTTGATTTAGTTGTTACCTTATTAACCGTCGGCACAGCTGGAGCTGTTTTATCTAACACTTTTAACGACTTATTCGCACTTACATTTCCAGCCTTATCAGTAGCAGTTACAATAACTGTAGCTCCACTTTTTTGCCTTGATATTGTAAATTTGTAGCTTTTATTCGAAGCAGCTGTTGTGCTTTTTTGATACTTGCCACTAATATATAGTTTAACTGTAGAACCAGCTTCTGCTGTCCCAGTTATAGTAGTTGAATGATCAGTGATCGTATTCATTGAAGGTGTAGAAGGTTTTGTTTTATCAATGGTAAAGTTGATCGTTGTTGTATTACTTTCTTCATCCTTTACAACTAAAGTATATTTGCCTTCTTTACTAACTGTTTGACCATTTTTAAATCCAGCGCCATTTAATGTTGCTGTTCCTTCATCAAACGTAATTTTCACGTCTTTATTGTAAGCAGCATTACTTTTTACTCCGGTAACTACAAAGTCTTTCTTTTTAGCAATATATGCAGAAGAAATATAGCCTGATGTTTTTCCGTCAGTTGATTTAACTGGGAACCATACAAAATGATTTGAACTGCTATTAGGTAATGTGAATTGAAAATCTCCATTTATAACAAACACTTTATTTAAAGATTGAGCCGAACTAGAAGATGATGTATTTGGTTGAGTCCTTAATTTTGCACCTTCCGTTGTTACTTTGACAATGTCACCTTTTTTCAAGAAATAAGGAGACTCATGTAATCCATTTGTTATTACATATACTAATTTATTAAACTTAATACTCACACTTGAATTAGGATCATAAGTAAAATCATCATATGCAAATGGATATTGAGCAAGCTTTGTACTACTTAAAAAGCTATGTTCTTCAATAATTTTAAATACTTCATCTTGATAAGTATCCAGATTTCTTGATCCATCATCCCGTTTAATCGGGCTATTTACAGGTTTCGTACCGTTATACGCCATAACAGGAAAATACCAATTTTCAATTATTCCTCTTCCGGCATTCTTTATCTTAGGAAGTGCCGATAATCCGTACTTCTGATCTAAAATATTAACACCGGTTTCAATATTATAAACAATGTCACTTTTTAATCTTTCAGGATCACCAACAGAATCAGTCACCTGCATAATACCGATTCCATTATCTGAAGTAACAATTGGTTCACCTTTATCGTCAAATTGTTTCCAAGAAGACTCTTGCATTGCGATTGATTTTACAACTTCAGGTGGAATATTCTTATTTAATGCAGCATTTGTTAATAGACAATTAATTTGTTGATTAGATGGATTTATTTTTTGTTTAATATCGCCGCATTTTGCTGACCAGTCCGTTGCCGCTGATGCTTTCCCACCTAGTAAACCTATGGAAAGCGACGTTAATAAACCGACTTTTAATATCGTTGATTTCAAAATTTCACTCCTCCCAAATCCTCATAAATAATTTTCTATCTTTCATTGTAACATACAATCATATTATTCTTTTAAATTGCTAATTAATGAAACTAGTAAAAAAAGTGACTTAGAAAACTAAGCCACTTCTGATTATTTTAATTCTTGTTTCACATAACTTGAAGAAACCCAACCATAGCTACCATTTTCTAATTGGATTTTATACCATTTTTTTGTGCTATCCATTGTTAAAGTTCCATCAGTTTTTGTAACGATACTTACGTATTTATTAAGGGGTAATACCGCAATTATATTGTTTTCGGTTGTTGTGGCAGATGAGCGAATGTTTACATCACCTGTAATTCTCCCTAAATTTTTAACCGATAAGGTTTGAGTATATGAATTAAACTTGATACTGCTTGTCCAATAAACGTTTCCATCTATCGATAATTTCACCCAATAATCATTTGTTTTTTCAAGTAAAAGGAAAGCCGTTCCTGCAGTAATTGATTTTACTTTAGTCACATCTCCCTTTGCATTGTATAGATCGATGTTTCCTTTTGCAACTGCTTGGATATTAACTGGGAATACATCGCTTCCAACCGGAGTAGGTGGGTTACCAGGAATCACAGTATTTGGCTGAGCTTTATCATAGTATGCTTTATCAAACGGAAGTATTTTTTGCATATGCTGTGCAATCAATTTACCCCAGTTTGGATCAGTTGCATAATAGAAATTCATCCCTTCGCTTGCCGCATCAATTCTTTTATTACTCATATCTTTCGTACTAAAACCAAGATACGGTCCATTATACTTCCAGTTAGTTGGATTTAAGTATGTCGATTTAATTGATCTTGCAATATACTCAACATTTTCTTGTACACTCATAAATTTATATGATGCCACGAATGGAGTTATATCATATGAACCAAAACCAAATAGATTATTTTTTCCTAATGAAATTTGAGAAGTACCAAAACCACTTTCATGTATAGCATGGGCTGCTAAGTAAAGTGCATTTACTCCATATTTTTTTCCAGCATCTACAAATAATTGCCCTTGTCCAGTCAGAATACTTTTAGCACCACTTTTCACATTACTAGCAACATAATTATTGATTTGTGCTGCTGTGACAGGCGATGGTGTACGCAGATCGATAAATTGATAGCTATCTCTTGATGTCATCGGGTCTCCTGTTTTTACTTGCTCGATAAATGAACCAGAGACGTATCCTGTTTTACCATTATAGCTAACCTTGTACCAATTGTTTGACGCTTTATCAGTTGCGATTAAAACGATGTTAACCGGTACAACCGTAAGCAAAGAAGATGAAGCATCATGCGTTTGGCGTAAATTCAAATCCGATGTCGTAATATAAGTCGTATCCGTTATATCTGTCACTGTTACTTTATTAGTATCATCAACTAAAGGGGTCTCATATTTACCAAAATCAGTTACTTTTACATATCCAGGCGTACCTTTATAAGTTACACTATACCAATTGCCAATTTTTTTATTTATTGAAATAACTGTATCCTTTGGAATTTGAGTAACTTGTTTAGATGCATCGCCGAATGATTCAAACAGATAAGTTGAATTAAGCGCTTTATAATTGGTTGCAGTAAATGTCGTGAAGCTACTTGCAGTTACGTCTTCGCTTTTAACATAAAGGTTTTGTCCATTGTAATTAACTTGGTACCATATCTTGCCTGCTACATCTGTTGCTTTTTGAGTCGAAGCAAAACCATTGTCTCCATTTACTGTTACAACTACAGGTTTTGCAGGATCTGGAGTTGCGTATAAATTCGTAACCGATTTTGTAAAATAATATGCAGTACTTGTCGTTTCGTATTTTATCTCATTGACCTTTGAAAAATTGTTAATGTAAACATAACCCGTTTTTCCATTAAGAGTAACGTAATACCAATTACCAATTCGCTTAGTTGATGAAATGATCGTACCACTTGGAATACTTGTTAAAACTTTAGATGAAACGCCGTATGTTTGATACAAACTTGTACTCTTAATTGCCTTATATTTTGTTTGAGCAAACGTGGCAACTACGTTTTTTGTAACATCTGCACTATTTACATATAATGTTTTACCATTATAACTGACGCGGAACCAAGTTTTACCGACACTATTAACTACATTTTGAGTACTGCTAAACCCATTGTTAGCAACTACAGTGTATACTGCTGCCTTTTTTGTATCAGCTGTTGGATATAGCTTAGTAGTTTTATTTGTAAAATAATAAGCAGTACTTTGAGCATTGTATTTATAATATTCTTTTAAATAAGTACCACTTACCCAGCCGGTTTTTGAACTGTATGTCACTTTGTACCAATTACCATTTCTTTGTGTAGCTGTAATTATTTTTCCTTTTGGAATCGTCAAAAGTGTTTTATAAGTTGTACCTGCACCCTGTCTTAAATTAAGATTTGCAGTTGTTTGATATTTCGTTTTAATATTTACGACTGCTGCACTCGCTTTTGAAACTTCCATGCCAATATTAGGACAGGAAATACTGGTGGTTCCAACTAAAATACCCGTTGATACCAAAATTGCTCTTCCCATTTTTTTCATGTAGCTAACTTCCCTCTCCACTTTTTTCCATTTAATAACTTATAAGTTTCTTAATTTAGTAAAATAAAAGTAATAATTTCAAAAAAAACTAAACAAATAGAAACACTAAGCTTAATTATAAGTCAAAAAATGTAAAAATTTGAATAGCTTTTACAAGAATTATATCGGTAATAATAGAAAATTGTTTTGTTTTATCGAAACGAAAACTATTTTGTAATTGAATTGACACATTTCTAAAAAAAAAGTTAAAAAGTCCATAAAGAAGAAACTTATCTCTTCTTTATGGACTATGGCTTTCCTACAATATTATGTTTTAACGGAACTAAAATCTCGAAATACTTGGCTTTCTTCATTACCTTTTCACTATATGTGAAATCACCATAACAATATGGATATCTAAAATTTTTCTTATTATTGTTACACGTATAAAGCTCGGGATTCGTATCCACCATCGATAGAGAGTAAGTTTTAGCAAGTTGCTTAGTATGTTTACCACCATGCATTTTTACAAAGTTAATATAAGCAATCCCCATATTATAACTTTGAATTATAGTGGCTAAATCAACACCTTGCTTCTTACCGTAGGAATATACGTCTTTAAAATGAGCTACTCCTTGTTGAACACTCTTCGAAGTATCTTGAATACTATCCTTAGCAAGTCCAAGTGATTCTGAAGCCTGCATTGGATCTTTACCCTTCCCCTTTGTTTCCTGCATCATTAGTCCTAGAAGTAAAGGAGTGTATTCTTCTAGATTAGCGGTCTTCAATTCGGTATAAACTTGAGATTCATACTTCAAAACGCCCTGGAAATAGTAGCGATATATGGCAAATAAACCAACAACTGCCATAAGAAGTGTAAATAAAAGAAGTCTTTTAATAAATTTCAACATTTCTATTCTTTTTCATTACCTCCTAACATTTCTGTCTTTATCCATTATATCGAATATTCATATTTAAAAAAGCAATGTCATAAAACTACATATATTTGACATTAAAATGTGAAAAAAGAAATAATTTTTATAATCAAAGCTTAATAAAATTCGTAATAAACCATTACTTAAAGTTAGTCAATATTAACTGATAAAGCAAATATTTCCCTAAAGAATTTAGCATATCAAAAAAGAGTCCAGGTTAATTTTGGACTCTTTTTCAATATCTAGACAAGATACAAAAAACTTGATTTCAGACTGATTGCAAGCGCTTGTCTTTCGAGGCGCGAAGCCTGGTGAGGAGCGGAGTTACCCTAGACGGTAATGAGCACCGCAGACAGGTGAAGCAACGAAGAAAGCGAGCGTTTGTCAACAGTCTGAGAGTCCAGGTTAGTTTTGGACTCTTTCAAAGTTTCTTACTTTAATTCTTTTATTTTTTCGATACTGTCCATTTTCAACTCGTCATTCTCCCTTGAGAAATGATAAGTAATTTCGAAAGATTTCTTTTTAGTTTCACCATGTTTATTTGTTATTTCATATGTTTCGTTTGTTGTGATGATCATACCCGAATCATCTTGCTTTGAATTTTTCATTGCAAAGCTAACAAGCTTTTGAGTAGTGTCTTTCTTCTTTATTTTATCTTGGTATTCCTTTGATTCTAAAAAGGCTTGGCCGTTTTGATTAAATAAGCCGTTGATTAATTGTATTTCTTCTAAGTCAGATGAAGGCTTTGGACTAGGTAAGTATTTGTCAAAGAACCGTTTAAGGCCTGCAAAGAAACCATCCTTTTCATCTTTCTGATCAGGATTTTCAATTGACGTATCGAACAGTAAATCGACAAATTTACCGGTTACCGGGATATCATCGGTTTTATATACTTTGCCATCCTTTTCAACTTCAGCGTGAACGACCGTTTGACCATTTAATAAAAACGGACCAACTTGTTCTAAATCACTAATTTTTTCCCCTGTATCTTTTCCATTTACAAATAATTCAGCATCTGGTTCATTTGAATAAATTTGCACATAACTAACATTAAAAGTTAATTCTTGAGTTAATTTATTCTTAGTAGCGGCTGAAAAATCTAGATCGACCGAATCCTTGACATCACTATATGAACCTTTATATGAAACAGCTAATGTATATTTTCCAGGTAAAATATTACGATATATTTTTTCATATTGACCTATTTTCAACTTTGAATCTTGATTAACTAACTTTAACTCGACTTCATCTATAGGTGAAGAAACCTCTAATTCAAATGGTTCGGCTTTTATTAAATATGTTTGATAAATGCCTAAAAATTTATTACCTTTTTTAATTGAAATCACGTGATTGCCACGATCATCTACTAATTGGCTGTTAATTACTTTATTTTTCTGTACCATATCACCGACTTCATCTAATAAATCAGTACTATTCATGTAATCCATAAATGCAATCACTGAATCTTCATCTAAAGATGCTGTAGTACCACCTTTTTGTAACAAATGAGTAACTTCTTTATAGTTATTATCAGACACTGCTTTTTCAAAAGACTTTACTAATCTGTTAGGTGAATTTAAGTAACTAAAAGTCAAATGTGTAATTACTATAGCGATAATGGGTATTAAAATAAACAACCATTTTCTTTTAATATTAGGTATTCGTTTGTTTCTCATTGATCGTATACCTGCTCTTGATAAAGAATTTTTTTCCCTCAATTGAGTTTTCATTTATTGTTAACTTCCCCTTAAACTTTCATTTTATATGTTTTTGGCTTTTGATTTTTTAAATTGTCGTACTATTTTAGAAAATAAATAAACTAAATTCTATCATACTATTTTTTATTTACTCGGTAAAAACAAATTTTTATGACAGTTCCAATCTTAGATTAAACTAACTTGCTTTATTTATCCTTACAATCATCATATTTACTTAATAAACTTATAGCAATCAGACATTGAGGCTTTCATTTTGAGGTCATTAGTAAATCCGAAAGAAATGATTTATTTTATATTACTTTTGATTAATAGAAGAAATTAGTTATATTGTTGAAACTCAAGGGGGAGATACTCTATCTATTTAAACTTCACATGGAGGAAAAAGAGTAGGACGAGTAAAAAGGGATGGATTTAAAGATTAGACAAAAACTACCTGGAAAATCTTTAGAGATTTCCCCTCTGGTCCTGCCATTCTTTAATCCACCCCATAAGAATATTGTATTAATTTAGAGATATAGCCAAGAAATTAGTTTTCGTTCAAACAAATCTATAACTATTCTTTCGATTTAATTAAATTTAAATTATATTTTTCCACATCATTTAAAGCACCATTATATGCTGGATTAGGACTATACCACGATTTTGAAGTGAAATAAATCGTCAAGTCACTCGATTGAAATACAAAACCATGTCTTGCATAAATTTCATTTCTCGCTAATCGTAACTCACTTGAAGTTAATTTACTTAAATCTTCATTTGTTAATTTTCTAAGATTGCTATCTGGAATAATATAACCTTTTGATTTATTCTCTTCTTTAGCTGCGCTTGTCTCTTTAGAAGCAGTTTCTTTAGAAGCAGTTTTTTTAGCAACATCCCCAGATTTTGTTTCAGTTTTCTTTTCTTTCTTTGTAACTTTTTTCGTCTCTTTATTGGCTACAGCTTTTGTAGCTTCACTATTTGGATGCATATTACCTTCATTCATTATTTTCGGATAAACATAAAAAATTGCTGTGGCTACGATTACTAGCACTCCAGCTATTAGAAACATTAATGGAAAATAACGATTATTTCCATCTACCTTTTGTTCGTTACTTTTAATTTTCCGATGTTCTGATCGACTTTCAACTTTGTTTTCCGTCTCATAAGCCAAACCTTTTCACTCCTCTAATACAGTATAAAATAGTAGGTTCATCATATTATCTAACTTATTTGCTAAAAAACCAATTATTTTAATAGAAGTTTAATATGTAATTAATACAATTGAAAAGACCGTTAAATTTAGGTATTGAATTTAAGCCCTCAAAAATTATATTATTATCCAATTAAAAATCCCTAGCTCCTCAAATGGAATTAGGGATAATAAAATTCTACTATAGTTATTGTATATTTACACTAATATATTTACCGCCTCTTGTTCCAACAATGACCTGTTGTCCGACTACAATTGGTGAAGCTTCAATATTGCCATCTAAATTAACCTTATTTACTATTTTTCCACTATCAGAGGATGAGTTATTTATAAGATATAATGCAGAAAAACTTGAGAAACTATATAAGAATCTTCAATTTAACAAATTTGGTAAGGTAATAAATTCATCTATTGGAGACTTCGTATCTTCAACACAAAAACTTTGCGAAGGATATCAGTCTTCTATTCGTGGATGGCAGCTTAAAGTAGATAGCGTTGCAAATGAGCATCGCCGTGTAATGTACAAGTTGAGAAGTGACTTATTATTGGCTAATGATTTAGATTGGTTTATCCATCATGTAGACGAGACAGTTGATCAGTATGTCAAACGATTTTATCCTGAAAATAGTAACCCTGAAGATTTGGAGCGACTAGAAGGTAAAACTGCACTTGAACAAACTGTTCCCTCACTAAAAATTGAAGGAGAACATCTCAACACTAGATGGGAAGTATTGGATAACGTAAATAAAGCTCTCTTTGAATATAAGACTGTATTACGTAGCATGGACGATGAGAAAAAGGCTGAGCTTATCAGTATTTTAAAAAACTCCGCATTAAGTACTATAGATTTATATTGGTCTGAACATTTAGAGCATTTACAACATTTGATAGAAGGGATAAACTTAAGACAGTACCAACAAGAAGATCCAATTCGATTATATGAATTAGATGGATTTACTCTGTTTGAACATACTTTTAGCATTATTCAACAGGAATTATCAGCAAGTCTTGCTTCAACATTTCAAGAATTATCTTGTCCACAGGGGGTAAAAATACAAAATGTTATCATCGATTAAGCGTTTATTACAAAAAGGTAAAGATTCAACAGTTTCATCGAGTGATTTATTGCAACAACCATCTACTGATCAAGCAGTTCAAGTTGAAGAGAATGAACTGAGTGATGTTTTTCCTAAAATATCATTTCATCCACTGATGCATATTGAAGATGAAAGACGATATGTTTATCAGTTTTTAAATAATGAACTTGCTCCTTTAAAGCCAAATCAATTGTCATTATCTGCAATCGAGCTTGAAGCTAATGAAGATGGCAGTGCAACGGTTACAGCTTTCGTTCGAAATAGTTTAGAAAAGGCAGTTCATTTAGAAGATGCAATCCTTTTATTAATTAGCGAAGAAGGAGAAATTTTAGGTAAAAAAGGATTCAAATTAGAAGAACTTGGAGACATGCCTCCTTGCAGTAGTCGCCCATGGCACTTTGTATTTGAAAGAGAATTTTTACTAAAAGAAGACTTGCCGGAAAAAGGATTCGAATTAGCATTTGACTTGTCAAAAACAATTCATAGATTAGATATAGATCCAACATGGGAAGGTCGACTTACAGAAGAACAAGTCACTGAATTAAGTAACCTAGTAAATACTTTACCTAAATTACGTGTAAATGAAGTAAGCTTACATGCTTTACGCGCTAACTATAATGATGATGGAAATTTAGCTGTAAATATTTTAGTTAGAAATGGTTCCACAACAGCAGTAAATCTAGAGTTACTACCATTAGAAATGTTAAATGAAAAGGGCGAAATAATTGCAAAAGGTTTATTCACACTACCACCATTAACAATTCAAGCAAATACAAGTAAACCATGGACATTTATCTTCCCACAGGAACTAGTTGAAATCCAAGCATTTTCTCAATGGTCAATTAGAGTGCCAGACCAGGAAGTAATTTAAGTAAAAATCAAAAAACAGGACAAACGATCCAAAAAGATCCTTTGACCTGTTTTTTTATATTCTGTTCCTTCCCCCTCTTATCTAACCATCAGCTGTATATCCTTCTATTAGCTCTTTAATCATCATTAGCTTATCCCCATCTGATTTTAGTTTATATTCTACTTTTTGACTTAAATACAAACTAATAATCTTTGTTGCTTTGCTTATTTGTTTATCAAAAGTGTAATAGGAAACTGGTAGTATTTTCTCATCTCCATTCCTGAATTGTACTTTTGTTTTGTTTTTTTCTTTAATATATTTATTGATTTGGATAAAGTTTAGCCATTTACATGATTTGTTATTTTGTGAAGATGTAGGAACCATAATAATTGTTAACGTGGCATTAATCATAAGAGGAATCTTTTTCATAGTTGGATATTTACTTTTGACGACTTCAAGATGGCCTTTAGTAGAGTGATTATGGTAGAGGGCTGATTCTTTTAAAATTGCTTTCATTGGCCGTTTTGAATAGATTATACCTTTGTTATTATCAGTAATTTTTGTTAAATATTCTGGGTGGTCTGCAGCTTCAATTAGCATCGTTTCATATGAGATTACATAATCTAACTTTGACATATTTGCCTCCCTATAGAAATTTTACATATTGATTATATCAGAATAACCTTTTCATATTTTTGAAAATTCTATGTCTGCGAAACTAGCATTTTAGTAAATTTTACTTTTTTAAAAGTCATTAATAGATAAACTTTTATATGCTCATTCCTTTTATATTTGATGTTTTCGTATTGAAACTAAAAGTTTTAATTAGTTATTTAATTTCATAGTTAATCTATTCGAAAATGCCATATTTCTTTTATTTTTATATAGTTACTTCACCGCGGAATCTATATAAGGGCATGCCTTTTTAGAAAGGCAAAAGGAATGAAAAATTGTGATGCACACTTAGGATACCAACCTTTTTCGGGAAAAGTAAAACCTAGTACATTTGAGGAATGTTTAAGTCAATATTCTCGTATGATTAAAACAATTATAAAAAAGCTACACATTTATAAAAACTTTGATGAATATTATCAAATTGGACAAATCGCTTTATGGACAGCGTATCAACACTATGAAAGCGAAAAAGGGAGTTTTTCTAGTTATGCTTTTTTCACTGTGAGAGGCTATTTACTTAACGAGCTATCTAAAGCTGTTAAATATGATGAACGAAACGTTGTCGTCGATCAGTGTATTGAAGATGCAACATATTATGATGATGCATTTCTACTTGAGGATTTTATGAGCTTACTTGATGGACTCTCTCTCCTACAAAAGCAAATTTTAGTTAGACGCTTTTATTTCAATCAAGAATTTATCCAAATCGCAGACAAACTAAATATGAACGAATCTAGTGTCAGATCAAGCTATCGCTATGCATTAAAAAAATTAAGAAGATCAAAATAAAACTGCAAAAAATAGAGTAATTTTTCAACTGATTACTCTGTTTTTTAATTTACTAACCGATTAGTTATCAACTTTTAAAAAAACTAATACTTTATTCCTATTTCAATTACTCCCAAAATCATGCCATAGAGATTACTTCTAAGCTTTTTCTAATCTGACTCTAAACTAATTAACAAATCAAAAATGTTATTTTAAAATTAGTAAATTTTACTATTTGAAATATACATTTCGACATTTTTTTCTTTAAATGTCGAAATGTATTTTCTTTAAACTTTTCCCATTATTTCAATTATAAAAAAACACCTTGATTTATCTAATGCTCTTAACACAAACGAAACATTATTAATATAATCGTAATATTTTATAATTACAAATTCCTACAAAGTATGAATTCAATTCGTTATATAATTATTATATAAATTTCCAAAAAATTATAACAAGTATATCAAAACACTCTCTAGAAAAAGGCAAACCAATTGAGAAATTGGGACGCAAAGCCACTGGTCTTAGTTGATAATACAGCAAAAAAGAACTAGTTTACTGTATATTTCCACGATTAATCGAACTAAGATAGCAGGGTTACCTAGGTATTTTATACCTTAATTTTAGGAGGCTATAATCCATGTACAGTGAATTAGAAAGCAATTCTACAGATTTAAACTGGATCGACCTACTACTTGAATGCATTGAAGTAGGCATAAGTCCTGACGAAGTCCGCTCATTTCTTTACAATTGCGTTAAAGATTCATGTCAAAACTAGGAGAATTACACCCCACTATGATATACTTTTTGTAATAGTCAAAAAGATATGGAGTAGCTTATATGATTGGAGAACGAATTAAAAAACTACGTTTACAACATGGAATGTCCCTTACAGAACTTGCAGAACGTGCTGGTATCGCTAAATCTTACATAAGTTCGATTGAACGGAATTTACAAAGTAATCCTTCGATTCAAGTACTTGAAAAAATTGCAGGCGTCTTCAATACAACGGCAGAAAGCCTCCTGAAAGATGATATTGATCCAACAAAAATAATTGATTCTGAATGGATGGAAATCCTTCAAGAAGCAATTGATTCAGGTATACCAAAAGATGAACTATTAAAATTTATAGAGTTTAATAAGTATAAGCAAGGTAAATAAACCTTCAAATTAAATTGACTTTAATTTGAAGGTTTTTTTACGTGCAACAACTGGCGCGTCCTTACATTAGTGTAACTGTTACATAGTCAGCCATTATTAAATTTAAGTAATATCGCTGCTCTTCTGGGTCTTAGCCTGGTTGGAAGAACAATGGGGGGATTTTAGTAGAGTTTTTCAATTAGAGTTGATTCCATGGTCACTATATATGTAGATTTAGTAGATTTCTTCACTTTTTTAGTTGGTTCAGAAAGAATAAGAGAGTACTTTTTGGTTTTTCTTTTACTTTGTCTTCATTTATAGCCATTATTAAGTTGGAATACCCTTACCAGTATAAGTAATTTCTTATCAAACTTATGTTGCTACGATATTTAATTGCAGATTCTCTATTTTTATTTGCACTTAGACCTTTATTTGACACCATCAGCACTCTTCTCTTTATATGCAGTTTCTAACTCCCTATTTGCACGGTTCACCTGTTTATTTACACCACTCGGCACTCTTCTCTTTATTTGTAGTTTCTGACCCCTTATTCTCACGTTTCATCGCTTTATTTGCACCCTGATCCTTTTTTCTTTGCACTTCAACTTTCATTCAACTACTCTACATTTCAAATTTGTTCTATGAAAATAAAAATGAGGATGTCCCTTAAAGTTATACTTTTAGGACATCCTCATTAGTCTGCTAATTATTTGCGTAAATCATATTTTAATGAAATATTGTCAATATAACCAGCATCCTTACTACCGCTACCAGATTTATCTTTAGCGTAAGTAAGTTTTAGTACGTGGTTACCTGGTTTGATCCCAAGGTTTACATTAGACCAGTGGTTATCTGTTCCTGACTCACTAACAAGAACATTATCATCTAATGAAATTGTTAAGATATCTTTATTTAGTTGTGAAAGAACTAAATAATCAAAAGATAAGAATGCATTATATCCATTGTCTGGAACATTAATAGTCACTTCAGCAGTAGAAGTTTGGTTATTTGAAATATTACCGCTAATTAAGTAATAATCAGTTTTTCCATCTACTTTTGAATTAACTCTTTCCCAATCACCAGTAATTGCAAACGGAGAGTTTCCACCTTCAAAGTTTTCTAAATAGCTATTTTGTGGCGTATATAACCCACCAGCTAGAGAGTCTAAATCATTAAGTGTATTATTTTTAATCGTTGTTGCCTTATTAGCTAATGATGTAGCCTTTTTTAACTCTAAATCATCTGTAGCAGTATTAATAATTTGTGTTACTTTATTAATTTGATCTTGTAAATACGCTTTTACTTGTTGATCAGCTGATTGTTTTTGCATATCAATTAATTGGCCTAATGTTTGTTTAGCAGCATTGATTGCATCTTCTAAATCATCAAGCGCTTTAGCTTGCTCAGCTGAAATTTTTTGTTGCCCGTTTGAAACTTGTGAACTGAAGTCTGGTTTTAATCCATTAACTTCACTTTCAACTCCAGTAGTTGTTTGTGAATTTAATTGTGAAACTAAACTTGAAAATTGACCAGGCGTGTTTTGTTTAATTCCAGATAAAGAATCGTTAATCGCTTGAATATGCTCATTAGATTGGCCGTTAATTTTATTAACACCAGCTTGCTCTAACTCACCTTGTTTATTATTTACGCCTTCTTCCGAGTCAGTAACTAATGCACTTAATTTATCTTTTAATGCATCAATCTTTTCAGAAGTTTTAGTACCTAAAGTACTACTTACAGTTGATTTTGCATCATTTAATAGTTGAGAGGCAAAATTTTTAAATAAGTCCCCAGCATTAGTCGTTGCAAATGCCAAACTAGATGATGTTACTATTCCGGCAGCCAGAATTCCGACTGCAATCTTCTTTTTCATTGACTTTTTTTCCATTTTCTTTCGTGCCTCCATTAGACAGATTACACTTTAAGTGGTTTCGCAATTTTATGAATAGGTAGAATTGAAATAAGTACATAACCTTTAATATCTTTAATCGGAATAAATCCAAAATCTTTACTTCGACTATCGAAGCTTATTCCCGGTTCACGGTTGTCCCCAACAACAAATAGATTGTTTTTAGGAACAGTTATTTGAGCCATATCATCAGAAGTCCCATTTGTTGAAATTTCTGGAACAGGCTTGTTGTTCACATAAATAATTCCACTTTTAATAAAGACTGTGTCCCCAGGAACTCCAATTATTCGTTTTACAATATTAATCCCTTCACTTTTTAAACTCATAATCGCTACATCTCCAAGTTCAGGATCATGTGTAAAACGTTCTAATTTATTCACAAAGACTAAATCGCCGTCATTTAAAGTAGGATACATTGAGAATCCACTTACTTTTGTAAGTCCAACAGTATTTAGTAAAATAACTAAAAGAACACCTAAAATTAGAAAGAACTTTAGCCAATCAATTAATGACTGACGAAAAGTGTTTATATTCTTATCATCCACTACCTTTTGTTCTTCAATTTTTGAAGCATCCATTACTGTTGACCTTCCTCGCTAGACTGTTCTTGGCTGTTTTTATTTTGTGAATCATCATTTTTAGAGTTAGATGTTTCATTTGAATCATCATTATTCTTAGAGTTCACCGTAGGAACTTGTTCATTTATTTGCTCTTTTACTTGTTCCTGGGCATTTTGTATGATTTTGTCAATTTTCGCTTTTGCTTCTTGTACATCTTTTTCATTCTTGCTATCAATTTGCTGAATCAATTGATCTCCGTACTTTTGAAGTTCTTCCTGTGATTCTAAGCTTTTTTGTGATGCATATTTTTGTATTTCATCAGCAGATTCCTTCGCTTTTTCTTGCACCTCTGTAATTAGACGTGCTTTTTGCTTAGTAGACTCCGCTTCCGTCATTCCAATAATATAATCATTTGCTTGCTTAGTTTGTTGGCTTGTCCATGCAGTCATTGCTGCAGGTAAATTCGTATCTGCAAATGAAAACGTTGTTGCGATGAGTAATCCACCACTTAACGTAACAGATCCAATTATAAGCTTTTTAAATTTTTGGGAGATCCTCGTTTGTTTTTCCGTTTTTTCAGTGCGATTCTGCATAATTTACCTCCTAATGACTACATGAAAAAAACAAACTTTTTTATTTTTCATAATTTAATAGATTTATATACTAATAGTTAACTATTAGTTCTTATTTATTAATTGCGTCTACTAAATCTTGCATATCTTTAGTTGCATCATTAATAGCTTTTGTTGACGTATCGTTTAAAGTTTTGATTGCATCAGTTTTTTGTGCATCGATTTCAGCTTCTAATGCAGTTTCAATACGAGTAATTTCAGCAGATAAGTGTTCTAAAACAGCCTTTTCAGAAGCTGTTGATTGATCAGTAATTAAAGAGTTAATTTCTGCTTTAGCATCTTGAATTTTTTGAGTTAATGCGTTTACAGCTGCACTACGAGAAGAATTTAAGTTAGTTTGAAGCTTTGTATCTGCGCCTTTAGCTACTGCTGAAAGCTGTGTATTGAAACTACTGTTTAATGTAGTTGCCAATGCATCTAAATCAGAAGATGTTTTACCATTTGTTGTTGAAATGTAGTTAGCAAAATCAGCTGGGATACTCATGTTTAAAGCAGCTAAAGCGTCAGAAATTGCAGTAAGATGTTCATTTAATGCTGCAGAAATTTGTTGATTTGCAAATTTCGTTTGAGCATCTCCAACTAATTCAATGTTGTTTGCAGCATCAACTTTGTAGTTATTAACATTTGTTTTCATATCTGCAACTGAAGAATCATATTTTGATTTATATGATGAAGAAAGCTCTGTTTTTGCATCAGAAGTTTTCGTATTAGCCCAGTTTGTTAATAAATCACCAGCGTTCGTGCTTGCAAAAGCGATTCCTCCAGAAATAACTAGACCAGCAGATACAATTCCAATTACAACTTTACTTTTAACCTTTTTCATTTCTCTCTCTCCTTAAATTGTATATGGTATGTATTTGTTCTTGCGTGAGAACGTATACAACTTAACTATACAAAAGACCAAATAATCTAACAATTGCGCCCACCACTTAAAAAAACTGCTATTTCTACAATATTCTACATATTTTTTGTCTAATTTTGTCTAAATTTGTTTTATTATTCACTTTCGTGTCGTTTCTTGTAATTAAAACGCATCTTTTAGTCTATTAGACTACCATTTAGTTCTTTTTACCTATAAAATTTTGTCGTTTGTACCCGCTTAAAGTAATGATTAACGATTTATAATTTATATATTTGTCTAATTATGACGAAGAGTTTAGTTAAGTATAGAAGATAAATCTCAAATTCTAGGAGTAATTACTTACCAGTGTGGGCGATTATTTTTGAGTTAAGACTCTTTAAATAACCGACGCAATTTTGTAATATGTAATGTTTAAGTAAAAAATTAGATAACTCATCATCTAGCAATATAAAATAATTAATTTATCACTAGTTTTACATGTTAAAGAATAAATGCATTAATACCGTGACTTTACTTTTTAAAAGAAAATTGAAATAATTTTATAGGCAATATCAATATTCTTCTTTTAAATTTACTATTTGTCTTATTCTCTGCTTGGGCTCTTTAATCCTACCCGTCTAACCTTGTCCAATAGCTTATGCCATATAAAAACCTATCGTATTTGGTATTACATAGGGACTTCAACATTGAATAATAAGCTATTAATTTGTTAATCCTATTAATATAGTCTCCTTTAAAAAATACAATTCGCATTTAAAACTACTATATCTGTAGATATAAAATAATTTCCACTAATCTACTATCACAATAATAGATTAGAACCATACTATAATACATAAATTAAAAGCAATTGGAGATGTTAAGTTCTTGAAAAAAACATTATTTCTGTTTATTAGCGCAATATTATTACTTGCTATTGTAATAGGTAATGTTGTAGCAATTAAAAATCCACGGGATACTACTACAGGAATCGCTAAAACACCTCAAGCAAAAGTAGTTAGTCTTAGTTCACTATCATTTAATTCTTCAAACTACTCATTTAGCAAAATCAATCAAACCCAACAAGTCTCAGTAACAGCTACCTATTCAAATCAAACTAAAAAAGACGTGACAAGTTCAGTTAAATACACAGTCTCAAATAAATTAATCGCAACGGTTAGCAGTACAGGGCAGATAAAGTCTAAGAGCAATGGCACAACGACTTTAACAGCTAGTTTAAATGGTGTAGTTGCATCTGCTACTATTACAGTAAGTACTAGTACTCCACCTGCCAAAACTCTAACTACCCTAAATATCGTTCCTAGTAGTCTTGATTTGACCACTAACCAATCTCAATCACTAGTCGTTCAGGCAAGTTACTCAGATCAGTCAGTCGTAAACGTAACCTCACAAAGTTCATATTCTTCATCTAACCAGAGTGTAGCGACTGTTAACACTTCTGGAGTAGTAACTACTCTTAACGCGGGCTCCGCTACAATTAGAGCTAGCTATGGTGGTTTAACTCAGTCAATTCTAGTAAATGTCTCAGCTCCAAACGGACAAGTTAATGTCAAAAATTTTGGTGCGGTTGGCAACGGTACAACAGATGATACAATAGCTTTTCAATCAGCAATTGATTATCTAGGTTCAAAAGGTGGGGGAACATTGTTTGTTCCTGCAGGCACTTATAGCTTGAAACCAATCTTTTTAAAACCATTTGTAAATATAGTTGGTGAAAGTCGTGACACTGTTACTTTAAAATTATCTGATTCAAGTGGATCTGGTTATTACAGAGTCATTACAATGGCGAATGATACAAAGATACAAAACATTACTTGTGATGGAAATGCAAAAAATCATCCTGATGGTATTGAACATATGCATTGTATATTTGCCTATGATGCAGATCGTATTGTAATAGATAACAATCGATTAATGAATGCAGTTGGTGATGGAATTTCTATTTCGGGTTCAACTCAAACTAGTGATGATGTAACAATTTCAAATAATATTTTAGAAAATAATGGCCGTTCAAATATTGTGGTTGAGCAAGCAAACCACTTAAAAATATTTAATAATATTAGTACAAGTACAATTGGTCGTCCTGCGTTACACTTTGAACCATGGGAAGAAATGAATTTTGATGATGCAAAGATCTACAATAATACTTTTTCATCTAATGCAACAGATGGGGCTTATTGTATTCAACTTGAAGGTGGAAAAGGAGACAACAACTACTTTAACAATGTTGAATTCAACAATAATACGGTCACTTGTAAAACAGGTGGATTTTTAGTAATGGAAACAAATGGTGCAAAAATTCACGACAATAATATAAATGTCGAACAATTTTTTATTTGGATTAAAAATAAAGATCTAGCTGTTTATAACAATACAATTAACACAGAGGAAGGTTTTAGAGTAGAGGGTACTTGGGGAATGAACTCGGTCAACACACAGGTTTATGATAATGTTGTTTCTACTAACCAAAATGCTGTATCAATTGTTGCAGGTTCAGAGAGTACCCAATTCATGAGAAATGTATTTACAGGAAATGGGACCGGTGCAGCAGTTTACACTTTTGCGTCCGTAACAGATATAAAAAATTCTTCTTTTATTGATAATACGTTCACGAAATTTGATACTGGAATTGTCACTGATTATAATGCTTATGATGTTCTAAAAGTGGACGGGTTAACTGTTCAAGGTAATACCTTTAAAAGTATTAATTCATATGGAGTAAATATTAAGGGAACTACGAAAAATGTTACAGTGAATCAAAATACCTTTACAGGCGTTTCTGGTGTCTCAATTATTGTTCAAGATGGAGCAATGTCTAACATAGTCATTACAGACAATACAATTTCTTCTGGTAAGAACGGTATTTATCAAACAGCAAGTGGCAAAAAAGGTTCCTTATCAGGATTAACTATTTCAGGAAATCATATTTCCTATACAACTGATAAAGGTGACGCATGGCACACTGGCGCGGCAATAGAATTAGACCAAAATACAACTCCTCCAACAAGTGTCTCCATTATAAATAACACATTAACTGGCAATGCAGTAAATAAGATTACTGTACCAAAAGTTTTACTACCTTACGTTCAAAATAATACCTTTAATTAATTTATAAAATGGGACAAGCAAAAAAACAAGCGAGATCAAATGATTTCGCTTGTTTCGGTTTAAAAACCGACTATTATTTTAATTCAAGCTGTTGACGTAAATCACTTGAGAGCGCAAGACGATTTTTTTCTGGAACCTGGTAATAATAGATTCCCTTAATCATTTCTCCACTTCCCTGTAGCTGTTCTTGTTCAATGTTCGCACCTGCTTGACGGTAATCTTTTTGAATTTTATATATTTCTTGTAGTGTAAAATTTGTTACTAAATTATGTTGAATTGACTTTAATATGTCATTATAGGCAAGTAAATTTTCAATCCTTGCTCCTTGATTAATAACAGCTTCAATAATTTGTCTTTGTCTTTCTTCCCTACCGAAGTCACCTCTAGGGTCATCATGACGCATTCGTGTAAAGCTAAGTGCATCTTGGCCGTCTAATGAAAGTGATCCTTTTTTGAAATGGACTCCATCATTCCAAAAATCTAGTGTATTATTCACATTTACGCCACCGATTGCATCGACAACATCTTTAAATCCCTCCATATTTACTTCCATGTAATAATCTATCGGAATATTAAGGAACTTCTCCACAGTATTAACGGACATTTGCACACCACCAAAGGCATATGCATGATTAATTTTATCCACTTTATTTTTTCCTACAATTAAAGTACGGGTATCTCGAGGAATACTTATTATTTTAGTAGTATTCGTGTTAGGGTTGACTGTCAATAACATTAGTGAATCAGAGCGCCCTCGATCTCCTTCACGTTTATCCACACCCAATAATAAAATAGAAAATGGATCTTTTTTTATTACGTTTACTGGTTCAGGTCTTCTTGTTGTTTTTTTAATAGGTTGATAGATTACTTTACCTGTACTTTCCACTTGATGATAGATGAACATACCTGTTATACCAGCAACTACTACTAAGCCAATTAAAGTTAAACCTAATCTTATAAGCATCTTTTTCCACGTCACAATTACTTGCTCCTTTTTCACTAGAAGTTCACCAATGAGAATAACTATTTTTATAATGCAAGTGATAAAACTCTTGATTAAGAACAAATCATTTTTGTATAGAATGCATAATAAAGAAGTGGACCTGAAAACGCTTAATGAAATGCATTACAATTCTAAGTATTTCATAATATCCTTAACGGTTTCTGCGATATATACATTTTTACTTTGAATAACATCCTGCTTGCTTTTAAATCCATATCCGTATGTTACCGCAATAAAATCAATTCCTACATTTTCGGCACCAACTGCATCATGAACACTATCACCTATTAAAACAACTTCTGACAGGTCAACCTGTTGTAAATCTTTTAGACATAACTGTATTATGTCTGCTTTGCTAAGTGTATCCATCTCATCAATTCCATTAATTGAGTCAAAGTACGTCACTAATTCAAAATTTAATAAAATATCTTTTGCTAAATCATCTCTTTTAAGGGTAGCTACTGCTGTTTTATACCCTTTCCCTTTTAAGGTAACTAATAACTCTTGTATAAACTCATAATGCTTTGCTTCAAATTGACCTTTTTCTCTGTATCTCTTTCGATAGATTTCTACAGCTTCTCTAGCTTTACGTTCGGTATAGCCACATTCACGCATAAAAGAGTAAAAAGGTGATGGACCGATAAAGCTTTTTTGTTGTGTTGACGTCAAATTTGGACCGCCCATTTTATTTGCTGTATAACTAGCACCTACCATAATACCTTCCGAAGTATCTAACAAGGTTCCATCTAAGTCGAATATAACAGTAGAATATCTCATTTTACCTCCCGTAAAACTATAAGCCTAAATTTTAATGATTAAATTTGAATCACTATATATACTAGTCGTAACAAAATTCACCTTCATTGTTTTCTCAAGTAACAATAGTTGCTTTCTTATATCTTTATTCTTCTTTACGAGCTCCTCCATTTCCATATTGTTAATCAATTCTGGAGAAAAATAATTTGTTAACTTATCTAATGTAAAGCCATCAAAACCAGCCAAGTAGATCTTACTTACTGACAAGCGGTTTAATAAATTGAGTAGCATTAAACCTGCGTTATCAGATATCGAGATTTTATCTACTAGTAAGTCAGAATAATTGACTACTAATGACTCAGGTTCTATAGAATTAGGAATATTTGATGTAGTGATAATTGAAATGGCATTCTTGATTTCTTTAATTGAGTCTTTCATGCTCTTAAATCTCTTTATATTACTCATAAAAATTGCATCTATTTCAAACTGTTCTGGAATAAAATTCACACTAAAAACGTAAGGATTATGTTCGTTAATAAATTCATCTATTTTTTCTCGTTCCGTCTCAATAGACCTTCCGGGAGCAATTATTAACACCTTTTTATTGAATATAATTTGATGTAATTTTTCGAGATTACTTGAATCGTCAATAAACTGGATTTGGTGGTTTATATATAAGTCCTCGACATATAACTCATCGTAAATATCTCTTTTTTTAGTTGGTAGCTGCTTTAATATGGTATTAATAGCCTTCACGGAAATTGTCTGCTTATTGATTAAAAATGATGCATAATTCGGATGGCAGTTATTTATTGCTGCAATATAGTATGGAACTGAGTATCCCCACTGAGAAGAAGTCGAAAACTTACTTAAATGCTCATCTACAATTTCCAATAATGATACTACACTGTACTTCTCTTCAATATTTTCATTAATATATTGAGTTACAAGCTCTGTGCAAAGATTCCCTGCTCCCCTTCCCATTCCAAATACTGATGAATCAATGATTATATTTCGCTTCGTGTTGAGTGTTAGTAGTTCTTGAGCATTTGAAAATGATAATTGGAGATTATTATGTGAATGAAATCCTATACTGATTGATTCATCCAAGTTATGGTCAATTAAATGGTACATTCTTAATAAATTATTTTTGTACATAATACCAAGTGTATCGACTAAATAAAATGCATATGGCTTTAACTGATTTACCTTGTAAATAAGTTCTAGAAGTTTCTCGTCAGAATAACTAGTAGTACCAACTGGCTGTATAAAAACTTTATACCCTTTATCCATTAACAACTTTCCATATGATAAAGCTTCTTCAATTTCCTTTTCATTCTCATGAAACGTTATCCGAAAACCATCAATAGACATGCCATCGTAATCATTTATTTTATTTATTGAAATATAAGGTTGGTCGATCATACCTACATAAGTAATGTCTTTTTTCTTTGGGCTAATAAATTCTTTTATATTTTCTACATCATTAAAGATTGATTTATTATGATCTAAATCGACATCTCTAATAAATCCACATTCTATAATATCAATATTTGACTTCGCTAATTTTTCAATTATTTTCTTTATGTTCTTTTGCCCAAAATTCCAATTATTTATATAACCGCCATCGCGTAAGGTACAGTCGAGTAACCTAATATTATTCATATTTACACCACACATTCAAGTCGATTTTTAATAATGATTCTTACTTTATCCAAATCTTTTGGGGTATCAACAGATAATGTAGTTACTTCTGCTTCGATAAATTTAATTTTTTGCCCGTTCTCCAAAAATCTAAATTCATCTATATCTTCCGCTTCTTCAATAGGGCCTCTTTTGGCCTTATAACAAAACTCTAAAGCACTTTTTGTAAAACATTGAACACCAACAAATTTTTTAAAATTAAATTCATAAGTCCCTTTTGGATACGGAATTGGACTTCTTGCCATATATAACCCATATCCATATACATCAGTAACAACTTTAATTTTCGAAATATCAACCGCTTCAAGTGGATTTCTTAAAACCGTCATAAGATTCGCTACATAGTTTGCACTTGGGTCGACATCATCTTTCGGTAATATTTTACATATAGCTTCTGAATCAATTAATGGTTCGTCTCCATTTACGTTTACATAAAAATCTGCATCTATCTTAGTAGAAACTTCATATAGTCGATCTAAATGTGTTTTATGACTTTCTGACGTCATCACTGTTTTAATACCGTGCTCCTCACAAACAGTTTGAATTCGGATATCATCAGTTGCAACATAGACTTCACTTAATTCGGCGACCTTTTTAACTTGTTGGTGTACCCACCATATCATTGGTTTCCCACTTATATCAGCTAAAGGTTTACCTTTAAATCTCGAAGAATTAAATCTTGCTGGAATAACTCCAATCATTTTCATAGGCTTTTCCTCCATATTTATTAAATAGTTGTTTTTTATAACGAACAAAATATTGAAAAAAATAAACTGTTTTTTTACATAAATAATTGATAAAGACTACTTTCGTTCACAATAAAGAACGAATTGTAAACTAAAATTATCACTTATTAATTTTAGTGTCAAATAAATAATAGAATTTTCTGAATTAGATTCCGTACTTTATAAATCTTTTTATAACTAAATAGACTTTTTACCCAAAAATTGTGCATTTTCATTCATATTCAAAACCTCATCGAGATTTACCCTTTCAAATACTTCAAGCATACCGCCTCTTGTGGCATTATAGATTTTAATTTGATGACGGTCAGCGTATTCTTTTGCTTGTTTATATGCACTAATCATTCGAATGACTGCTTCAGATGAGGTTTCCCTGTATCCATAATCTTTAAAATGCTGTGCACTATTAAGAGAATAGTTACAATCTACTCCTATTAAATAAATTTCACTAAATCCCATATAAACTGCTAGTTGAATCATAGAATATGTAATAGAATAACCGTCATAGATTACTTTAAAAGCATCGTCGCTAAATTTTGTTTTATATTTTTTATGAGGAATCATATGGTTTAGCAAATTTAAAGGAAAGACAAAGTAACCATCTGTTACTCGCTTTTGCTTCGAAATAGAATTACTAATAAATTTATATTTTAAATTATATTTTTCAATGGCAGGTTGTAGCAGATTAAATACACCAACATCCTGAATACCATAGTATGTTGGCCTCCAGTCCGTTTCATCGAACACTAAACAGATTGAATTCATGCTTATGGTTACTTCATCCTTTAGTAGTTCAAGATCTTCTACTTTTAAGCTAGGACCAGTAGCTACTATGAAGCATCTCTGACCGCTATGCGAATTTTTTAATATTTTCATTTGTTCATAATGACTATCTTTATTCAGCCTGATGACTCTGAAGAATTTTTCTAAGTTAAAAATACTTCTCGGTAACACATGGTTAAAAAGCTTCGTTTTTGTTCGACTTATATGGTATATAAAAAAATATGTAAATTTATTTTTGATTAATCTTTCTTTGAGCGTCATGATCATTCACCTCTGAATTTAATTACTGGTCTCATTACCATTTTGCAATTTTTTTAGAATGATCGTATTCCATGCTTTCAGGATTATTACTAACATCTAGCTGATTCAGTTTAGTGAGTTTATCTAAAAGTCTAAAGTCGGAAATATTATTATTACTTAGATTAAGTCTTTCCAAATTCATAAAATATTGTATTCCATCTAAATTACTAATATTTTTTCCGCTTAAATCCAATTCTGTAATTTCGTTTAGTTTTGAAATTGAAATCCACTGTTCAAATGGATTAGATAATTTTTCTCTTATTGCTTTTTCCATATTTCGATCAATAAAAGTAGCTACTCCTCCAATTTCTGCTGTCGTATAAAACTCCATGTCGAGCTTTTTAGCTTCTTTTATAATCGATTCCATTGTATCCGGTGATATTCTCCATTTCCCACTCTCTTCTGACTTCTTACCCCAACCAAAATCGTTCCAGTCCACATCATTTGGAAGGATCGAATGACACATAAAGATTACATTCTTGCCCGCTTCTTTTGCTATTTTTAATATTTTTTTTATCGAGTTCACATCATCTAATTTAACTTGGTCAATACAAATTGATGGTACAAAGCCAGTGTGATTAAATGATACTAGATTAGTACTATTCAATTCTCCTCTAACACACTTAAAATATTTCGGTGAAATTTCTAAAACGATATTTTCAGTATAACTAGAATATGGAAATGCGAAAGTAACAGGACTTTTTAGTTTTTCTTTCGACTTTGAATGTGCTTGTTTTTCAACCCAGTTAAATAAAGTTTTAATTTCATTTTCAATCCATGTGCATAATCCATTTTCGTTAACATATTTTGTAGCATTTTTATGTCTAAAGCCATGATGAGCTATTTCATGCCCCATTGCTTGCAACTCAATTATTCTATCTATTTCCTCTTGTGTATGCTCCCTTTGTCCTTCATGATGGTGAAAGGCATTTATATTAAAAGTAACCTTTACATCATAGTGACCAAACATATCTTTTCCGTACTTATACCAATCATTGACTCTAAAGCTATCATCAAATGAAAATGCTATACCCGGTTTATTTATGTATGGCAAATTTTTTGCTCTATTATTTGCTTCAGTGGTACTAGGATTGTCATTTTTAATATCTAAAGTTAACTTTTTCCAAAACTTTCTTTTATAATAAGTAGAAATAATATCTCTAATAGTTTCTTTAATTAGTTTCTTCATTTAGTACCCCACAATCTCTTTATTTATTAAATGATCCTAAATAACAGACATTCCAATTTTCTTTTCTACTGATATTAGTCTACCATTGCTCATTTTAAAAACTGTATCGCAATTTTTAATTGTACTTAATCTATGTGCAATAATAATTAACGTTTTTTCTCCTTTTAGACCATCAATTGCAGTCATGATGTCCTTTTCAGTCTCGGTATCTAATGCTGAGGTCGCTTCATCCATAAAAATAATTTCTGGATTATGATATAGAGCTCGGGCAATTCCAATCCGTTGACGTTGTCCTCCCGAAAGTCTGATTCCACGCTCTCCTACCGGTGTATCTAGTCCTTTTGGTAAACTTTTTACGAACTCTTTTAACTGAGCTTGTTCTAAAGCATTCCATACTGCAAGATCATCAATCTGACTTTTTGGTATTCCAAATGCCACGTTTTCTCTAATTGAATCATCAGTTAAGAAAATTGATTGTGGGATATAACCAATTTTCTTTTGCCATAAAGATTTCATTTCATTTATGTTTTTGCCATCAACTAAAATACTGCCTTTTTCTGGTTCGAATAATCCTAAGATCATATCGACCAATGTTGTTTTCCCTGCGCCCGATTCACCAATAAATGCTACTGAATGGCCTATTGGAATTGATAAAGATATATCCTTTAAATTGTATTCTTGTTGCTCCGGATAACGAAATGAAACATTTTTTAGTTCGATTGAATCTGTAAATGCTTTGATTTTGTACATATGTGAATTAATTTTTTCATTTGTATGAGCCTGGTAAGTTTCATTATTAGTAAGTAAATCCTCATAAACTACAGATAAAGCCGGTTTACTAAAACGAATACTTGTTATTGCAGCCATAACACGGTTAATTGAAGGCATTAATCGAAAGGCTGCCATCCCAAATAAAGCCATTGTAGATACGATATTAGATGTATTTTTACCTTGTAGAATAATAATTAAGACCATTACTAGTACAATCATTACTAAAATGGTTTCAATAAAAAGACGAGGTGATTGTTCTAACATTATTTGAAAACGTTTAATATTGGCATTAATTTGGCTTTTAGTTGTATATGCATCAGCAAAAAAGCTTTCTTTTCCAGAAACTTTTACTTCCTTACTCGCCCCTAAACCTTGATTAACCCATTTAATCATACTTCCACTAACATCTTGTTGCTCTTTCGAAAGTTTATTTACTTTTTTTCGAAACACTTTAAAAAATATAAATACACTTCCTCCTAATAAAATGGAAGCAACAAGAGTTGATAATGCAGTTGTATATAGCAGTAATCCAATAATGCACCCTATTACGAGTAGTTCGGTTAATAACAAAAATGCATTCATAACAATGCCTTGAAAAACACTCTGCACTTCTATATTTACATTTCGAAGTAAATCTGAAGTATTCCTTTGAACATGGAATATGTATGGCTTAGATAAATACGCCTCAAATAGTCTCCTAGATAGCTTAACTTGTTGATTTAAAATAATTCGATTTTGTGCATATTGAAAAAAAAGAATATAGATATTCTTAATAATAAAAACCAATAGTAATATACATACCGAAAATATTAGGAAAGATGTCGTCGATTGGAAATTAAATAGCTTATATAAAAAATGGAGACTAGCATGTTCTTTAATAATAGAAGGATTTGTTACAACTCCTACGAAAGGTACGATAACTCCTATTCCAAAAGTTTCCAAAGCTGCGGCAATGATCATCATAAAAAATAATAAAAGAAATTTTTTCTTTTCTCCTTTGCTAAATAAGAGACGTAGTTTTTTCGTAGTATCTATCAATTCATTCACACCTTTTCTTTCTTAAATTAGCGTTCAGAAAAAATGAACTAAAAGTCCACTTTTGTATTTTTCCATTTTACAAATTCAAAAACTGTTTTATATTCACGAAGGATGTCAATTTCAATTCCAGACTCTTTTAATTCCTTAGCTAATTCGAGCCATTCACTTTCAGGAGAAAATGAATTCTCAGATTTTACTTCAATTAGGTTTTTTAATTCTACCCCTAACACTTTTGAGATCTTTTCCATTACATGAATAGAAGGATTATCATTAATTTCTCGTTCGATATTACTTAAATATGATTTTGAGATATTTGCTTGTTCAGCTAATTGAGTTAATGTAAGCCCTCTTTTTTTACGGATTTTATTAATATTTTTTCCAATCATTATGTATCACCTCTTTTTTTCCATTATTTCGACGTTAACTTATTCAAGCTGTGATAAATATTTTTTTTAAGACAACTAATGACTCTATTTTGCTCTTCTGCTGATAGATTAGAGCCCGATGGAAGACACATCCCTTTTTCAAATAATTGTTCGGCTATATGTTCATTTTCATGATGGGGATAATATTTAGTACTTTTAAAAATTGGCTGTAAATGGAGTGGTTTCCAAACATGGCGAGCTTCAATATTATTATTATTTAATATATTAATTAATGTTTTAGAGGAAATACCTGTTTCCTTTTCGTCTATAGTTAGCGTAGTTAGCCATCGATTACTTTGCGTATTTTCTAATTCAGGCATAAATTTTAATCCAGATATATGAGCCAGTTCTTTAACATATCGATTGAATAATTGTCTCCTTGTACTGACCCGATCATCTAGCACTTGAAGCTGCGCCCTTCCTACACCTGCTAAAAGATTACTCATGCGATAATTAAATCCGCTCACTGAATGTTGATAGTATGGGGCAGGATCGCGAGCCTGTGAAGCTAGATATCGAGCTTTCTCGATCGACTCTTTATTATTTGATACTAAAGCTCCTCCACCAGATGTAGTAATAATCTTATTTCCATTAAAAGAATAAATACCGAAATGTCCGAAGGTGCCGCTTGCTTTCCCCTTATATGTAGATCCCAATGATTCGGCTGCATCTTCAACAATTGGAACTTCGTATTGATTACATAAAGTAATAATTTCATCCATCTTTGCACTTTGACCGTATAAATTTACAACAATTACTGCTTTAGGCAATTTCCCTTCCAAATATGCATCCCGTAATGCCTTTTCAAGGGCTTGCGGTGACATATTCCATGTTTCTGGTTCAGAATCAACGAATACTGGTTTTGCACCTTGATAGAGAATAGGGTTTGCACTAGCTATAAAGGTAAGAGTTGAACAAAAAACGATATCTCCTTTTGTTACATTTAATAAAGAAAGAGCCAAATGAATTGCTGCCGTACCTGAACTTACGACCATTGCTTCACTGGCTCCTACATATGATGCTATTTCTTTTTCAAATGCATCGACATTTGGTCCTAGAGGTGCAATCCAATTCGAATCAAATGCTTCCTGTATAAATTTTTGCTCATTCCCACTCATATGAGGTGGAGATAAATAAATTCTAGAAGATGTCACAAAATTGCCCCCTTTTTATGAAAATTTTATCTCGTAATTTTTATTAATAATTCTCGTTGGGCTTCCTACAGCTTTACTAAAAGAAGGAATATCTTGAATGACTGTTGAACCAGCTCCAATAACTGACCATTCGCCAATCTTAATTCCAGGAATCAACGTAGCAGAAGCACCAATATGAACACCTTCACCTAAAGTGACGCTTCCCGTTAAAGTTGAATTAGGTGAAACATGCGAGAAATTGCCAACAATATTGTCATGCTCAACGATTGAAGCGGTATTAATAATACAGTGGCTACCGATTATTGCTCCTGCATTAATAACTGATTTTGGCATTACAACGGTACCATTTCCTATAATGGCGGATGAGCTGATTACTGAGGATGGATGAAAAATTGAAATGTACTGATCATCTTTTAGCTCTAAGGTTTTAACAATCTTTTTTCTAGCAAAGTTGTCTCCTACTGCAATAACAACTTTAACATCGTGGGCCATTAAACTTTTAATTGCTGAAAATGGTGCATAAATTATACCGTTCTCTTTTTTTTCAAACTCAATCTTTTCATCTAAAATGGCAATAATTTTATGGATTTTTAAAGAAACAACCATTTCTTGAATTACTTTACTATGTCCACCATTCCCTAAAATAATGATTTTCATCTTACATCACTTCATTTGAACCTTTAAATTTTTCCATCGTTACATGGCCTTGCTGGCTAATTCCTTCTCTTTTTATTACTTTAAAAAAAGTTAAGAATAAAATTTTCAAATCGAGTAGATGATTATAATTTTCGACATACCAAATATCCAATTTAAACTTCTCCTCCCATGTAATATTATTTCTGCCATTCACTTGGGCCCAACCAGTTATTCCAGGCTTAACATTATGCCTTATCATCTGATCTTTTGTGTAAAGAGATAAGTATTCCATTAAAAATGGTCTTGGACCAACTAGACTCATTTCTCCTTTTACGATGTTAATTAACTGTGGAAATTCATCCAAACTATACTTTCTTAAAAATTTTCCAAGGCCAGATAATCTTTTTTCATCTGAAAGTGGATTTCCTTGCTCATCATATAAATTACTCATCGTTCGAAATTTATAAAGGTAAAATGGCTTTCCATGTAGCCCAGGTCTTTGCTGAGCAAATAATATAGGGGAACCCATTTTTAGTCTCACTGCTATAGCTACTAAAATAATAATTGGAAAGAATAAGATTAATAGAATTAGTGAAATCATTAAATCCATTATTCGCTTCATATACCTGATCTCCTATATGAATAATTTATTTTGTATCCTCAGAGTTTGCAAAGCATACCGTAAGAATACTTTGCTTTATTTCATTCACAGCATCCTTTGTTTCCATATCATTGAATTCATTACCTTTTTTAAAAATATTCTCCATAATTTTGTATAGTTGCTCTTGTGTTAAATTAATCGAAACCAAAGATACCCCTCGCTTACTAAAAATAGTTCAACTAAAATACATTAATACACTACAATAAGCTGCTTTTGAACTTTGATATTAAGTTAAATATAAACAAAACTCGCTGATTGGCGAGCCTTAGGCGAAGACAGAGGCATAGTTACACTTATATCTTAAAGCCGATACTTGATCGATTTTTCTTCACCATTATCAATTTATCCTTTCTTAATACGTAAAAAAGTCCGCTCCCATTATTTGGTACCGGAAATTGATCATTTTTATTCAAAAAATATGTTCTTTAATTTAAATACTAAATAGAAAA
Organism: Gottfriedia sp. NPDC056225; assembly: GCF_042267765.1. Classification (NCBI taxonomy): domain Bacteria; kingdom Bacillati; phylum Bacillota; class Bacilli; order Caryophanales; family Bacillaceae; genus Gottfriedia; species Gottfriedia sp. NPDC056225. Next base: position 205,275 of record NZ_JBHJTJ010000001.1, read on the forward strand.
TAAAGCTTTGTTTATATCGCAAACAAAAAATAACGAAATTATTGAAGGTTGAGAAATCAAGCGAGCCTTTAAAAAGTGCTCTAGTTTCTTTGCTAGTCATACATTTTTTTATTTCTTTTAACTTTTTGAAAAGACTCCTCCTATATCCTCCCCTAGTTGCTTCATACATTGCCCGAATTAAACCTGTTGCAAATTCTGTATGGATTTTATTTAGATATTCTACTTCTTTAATACTATATTTACTTAATAAACTCAAAGATGCTTTATACACAGCAAGTGCAATATCAAACTTATTATAAAATACTCTCGTTGAGACGCTGTTACTATGTCTAACATAATAATATAAAGGAGTTTCTATACTTAGCCCTCTTCTGGCAGCATCAATATATTCCATATTGAATAAGTAATCCTCTGCTATACTAAATTCCTCATTGAAGAAAATATTATTCCTTTTTATAATATCTGATTTATATATTTTATTAACTGGTGATGCTAATAAATCTGATTTTAGCCAAATTTCCTTTAAAAACGTTTTTTTACTTTCTTTGTCATCAAAATAACATTCAGAAATATTAAATAGTTGAATTACCTCATCTTTTTTTTCAAAGATAGGAAAAACTACTAAATCCGCACTAAACCTCTCTACTTCAAAATTAACAATTTTAAATGTATCTTGAACAATATAGTCGTCGGAATCAATGAACATAATATATTCTCCTAATGCGTTTTGAATTCCATAGTTTCTAGCACTACTAGGTCCTGAATTTGTTTTGTGATAAACTTTTACCCTTATATCACTATTTGAATACTGGTCGCAAATTAAAGCCGATCCATCTGTTGAGCCATCATTAATGAGCAATACTTCAAAATCAATCATTGATTGTGCTAGGACTGAATCTAAACAAGTGCTTAAATATTTTTCAGCATTATACACTGGGATTATTACCGAAATAAGTGGCATTTAAATTTTTACCTCCAATTTTATTAATGCTCGATTATAATCGTAATGGCTTTTTGTAGAATCTGTTATGGCAGTATAGGAATAGCATGAGTAAAGATTCACATTTTACATTTGTAAGTAGTAAAACTAATCGTTGAAAAGAACTGTAGGAATAACTATTTCTAGCTACTGCTTTAAACTCAGGACGGCTAATAAATTTTTTAGTATCTTTTACTTTTTCTAAAAAATCACCAATGTTTTTTATTCCAATACTATTTTGATAGATTATAAAACTAAACTCCATAAGATAGTACGAATTTAGCTCTCTTAGCGTTTCCGACTCTACTTCAATCCCAATAAATTCCCTTAACTTTTGATACAACAATATTTGTGCTATTTCTTTTTCCTTATAAAACTTTTGTGTTAAGCTCCCCGGTCTTTGATGGTAAATATATAAGGGCTCCTCATATATAAAAACTCTACTACATTTAGAAAAATATTCTATATTAAACAATGCATCCTCTCCGATCAGCAAATCATCATTAAATTTAATATTATATTCATTAATGATTGATTTTCTATACAGCTTATTAACTGGTGAGTAAGCTAGACCGAATTTAAGGAGGAGAACAAATTCATCTTTTATTTCTTCATCTAGTGAAAGCTTCGTCGTACAACAACTAATAGTATTTAGGTTAGCTTGATCTATTCTTTTCATTCCACATACAACGATATCAGCATCCTCACTTTCTACAGATTTTAGTAATTGCTCCACCATTTTTATTTCAATTAAATCATCACTATCAACAAATTGTATATAATCACCTTTTGCTAATGATATTCCTAGATTTCTCGCATTTCCTGGCCCATTATTAGAGGTATGGAACACTTGAATTCTGTTATCTACCTTCGAGAGCTCATCACATATTTGGGCACTATTATCAGTAGACCCATCATTGACTAATATTAATTCAATATTTTTATATGTCTGATTTAAAATACTATCTATTGTTTTAGCTAGATACTTCTCAGAATTAAAGATCGGAACAATTATACTAACTAAAGTTTCATTAGACATTTTCAAATAACACCTCAATATTAGAAATCATGGAGTCTAAACTAAATGCTTTGCTTCTTTCCGAACCTTTTTTTGCATAAATTTCGGTTAATAGTAATTTCTTTTCAATAAACTGCTTAAGTCCGCGATAAATACCATCCTGGCTATTCTCTACTAATATTCCGAACTCAGAGTCTCCAATTATTTCTGCAACCCCTCCACAATTAGTAGATATAACTGGGAGCTCTAAAGCCATTGATTCAATTACCGAAATACATAAAGCTTCATTTCTTGACGATAAAATAAATGCATCACTTCCATTTACATATTTAAATGGATTGCTTTTTGCCCCTAGGAGCGTTATATATTCATTTAAACTTCTTTCATTAATCATGTGTTGAAGCTCTTTATTTAATATTCCGCCGCCAACAATATAAATATGGAAGTTTAGTAGCTTTTCGTTAACTAGCTTTTCAGCAGCGAGGATTAAGCGATCAATTCCTTTTTCGTAATTCAGTCTGGAAATTGTAGAAAAAATAATTTTATCAGAAGAATAGTCCACTTCTTTTTGCGCATTTGATAATAACCGTACTTTGTCTAAATCAATGCCATTATAGATAACACTGTAATGATTTACATTACCAATAACTTCCCTAAAGCCTTCAATACACTTTTCTGAAACAAATACGATGCGATTAAATTTTGAATAACAATCTAATTGCTTTTGCTTTGTTCTATGACTTTCAATTCCATAGTTTTGGTATGACATATCGCCATGTATCCATGCAATTTTTAATGATTTTTTATTAGGAGAAGCAGCTACAATCTTCTCTGGCATGCCGGTTTTAAAGGAGATCTCAATATCGAACTCTTCTTTAATATTTTCCTTATAAATTTTTTGGGGATCCATATATCTAATAATTCTATAAATCCCTTTATACTGTCTTCTAAACCATCTAATCCTTTTTACACTTTTACATAGTTGGTTACTCATTTCTCCACCATCAAATAGTGTAAATAAAGTGATTTCATATTTATCTTTTGGCAGATTATTTATTATATCAACTAGAACTTTTTCAGCTCCTCCTAAGACCATCTTATCCACAACAAATAATACTTTTTTCATAAAAGTCGCTCCTATAACAGCTTTAATGATCTTTGGTAAACATAATTTTTAACAAGGGCAGTTTTAAATAGCATTCTCATAAGTGGATATCCAGCATAACTAAACGGAGCTAATATTCGAAACGTAGTTGGTATATTTGAACCTTTAATAAAGAAAAAGCTATTTCTCCTTACCTCTTTAGCCAGATTCGATCCAAACTCTTGAAACTCACAATTTTCATATATTGACTCGGACTTTAACATATCTAGTAATGAATTCATCTTTGATAAATTTAATCGCCATAATAATTTCCCACTAAGTTCCGGAAAGCACTGGTCAACATAGGCTTTAAACTCACTAAAGGCTTGGATACAATCTAATTTTCTTACATTATATTTTGACCTTAAAATACTTCCTTCTCTTTGAACATAGTAATAGCCTATTTTATTGGAGTAAACTAGCTTATCTGCACATGCGAATAGTTTATAAGTCGTAAAAATATCTTCATATAACTTACCTTCTGGATACCGAATGTCTCGAAATAAAGTAGCTTTATATAGTTTATTAACTGCGTAATGTTTAATAAATTTCTCTTCGATTAATGCATTTAAAGCTTCTATTTTGTTTAGTACTATTGAATGTTCCACTAAACTATCGCATTCAGTGTAATCGTTATAAACTTTCAGAACTGCACACATCGCAATCTCACAGTTATGTTTATTAATTTCTTCAACAAGATGTTCATACATATCAATTGCAATATAATCATCTCCATCAATAAATCCTACATAATCCCCGGTGACCAAATCTAGTCCTGCATTTCTAGCAGAACTTAGTCCACCGTTCACTTTATTAACAATAATAATTCTCTCATCAGTCTTTGAGATAGTTTGAATGACATCAATGGTTCGGTCCGTAGAACCATCATTGACAACTATAATTTCAAGCTGTTTATATGTTTGCTCAGTAATCGATTTAAGACATTTTTCAATATAATTCTCAACATTATAAGCCGCTACTATAATACTTAACTTCATCTTATCGCTCGCCTTTTATTAAAGATTTTCGCTGACAATAATATAAATACACTATTATTAGTTCTAAGTATTAGTTTTATGAGTTTAGTAGTGATATCTTTATTCTGTTTTTTGATCGTTAATTCCTTAACTTCATTTCTATTAATAACATCATTAATTTGTTTTAACTTTTCACTGTAGGAAAGATTACAGCTAGTTTTATAAAAATCCATAAAATAACCCATGATATCCCTAATTAACATTTGGTCTACCATAAGTTTGTTTTCTGTATATAATTCCCAGTAAGTTAATAATTCCTTTATTTCACCGATTAGCTTATATCTTGTTTCAAGTCGATTGATTCTAAACCGCGATACAAGTCCTTCATCTTTTTTTACGCAATAATTTACTAGAGCCTTATTTATAATTTTTACATATGATACTTCCCGTATTACGGTTAAGTTAAACTTTAAATCTTCTCCTATATTTAAAGTAGGATCAAATACTATTTGATTCTCTTTTAAATAAGTAGTTAAATAAACCTTATTCCAAGGTGCATTAATCATTTCATTCATAATTAGCGAAACTGCATAGCATCTAAATGACTTCTCATTTGAGAAGTAAGTCGATTCGCTATTTGGGAGTCTCCTTGAAGACTTATATTCGGACTCCACATTATACTCAAATATAATTAGTTGGGTCTCTTCACTTATGTCGTTAAATATTTCGTCAAATGCATTTTTAACATAATAATCATCTGCATCTAAAAAAGTAGTATACAGCCCTTTTGCCTGCTGTAGCCCATAGTTCCTCGCATTGCTTACGCCGGAATTCGGTAAATCAAAAATTTTAATACGGGAATCATCTTTTGCTATTTTATTCATTACTTGTAAGCTATTATCTTTTGAACCATCATTTATTAGTATTAATTCAAAATTCTGTAAAGATTGATTTAAAACACTTTTAATAGCACGACCTATGGTCTTTTCAGCGTTGTACACTGGTACTATTATTGTTAATAACGATGGCATCATTACTTTTACCTCCCTTACTCTTTAGGCTAAGATAATAAAAAAGGATAAAGTAAAACCATAAAACGGTTCTTCGTAAGTCATTAATACCAAGTCCGTAGGCAATTAATGAAACTACAGCACATAAAATATAAACATTTACAGAAACCATTTTAGTTAACTTTTTTACTAAAATGATGTAGGCAATTCCTCCCATAATACCACCTTGTGTTAGTATTTGCAGAAAAGTATTATGCGCTTCATAGCCAAAAAATACTTCTTGCCCACTAAATGAACCAGGCCCTAGCCCAAAAATGGGAGAGTGCTTCCAAGCCTTAATGGCGTTCCCCCATATGATTAGTCTATTCTCACCGTTTGTATCACCTTTAAAGAAATCATTAATAAACAATAAAATGTGCTCATAGTTTATGATTAGCATTATCATAACAAAGCAGAAAAAGACTATAATGATACTCTTTGATCGACTCAGTCCTTTTAAAATCTCTAAAACTTTCAATACACAGAACAATAATGTAGTTATTACCCAAGACGATACTAAAGTAGAAGATGTAGTCGCTAAGCCAATTTTTATACATAAAGCTATTCCAATTAATGCTACAAGCCTATAAAATAGATTGCGCTCTTTTACGAATAGATATAGTCCAATAAAAGGTAACGGCGCAACGAAATAAGCAAACTGGTGATAATCATTGGCAAATGGAGAAAAAATATCTGATCCTGCATACGTTAATGGAAAGCCAAATAATGTATACATTCCTTTTAAGTAAATAAAATACAAAGCTCCAATTATAGAAATTCCTCCAAAGTAAATAAAGCGTAATAACTTATACAGGTAGGAAAAACTGCTTTTCTTAAACGCTAACTCAAAAGTAAAACATAAAAATAAGATAACTAGATAAGACATAAGATCAAATTTGATCTGCTGTGGATTAATTGCTAAAATGGTATTCACCGCATACCCAATTATGATAATTGCTATATAATAAAACCAAAATATAGTAAATAAATGCTTTTCAAATGAGATATAAATATCACGCTGACTAAATAATTGTGTCATGCAAAAAAATAACAAAATGGCTTCACCAATTCCAAACATGCCGATTCTTAAAGTAGTAAAACCAAAGAATAAAATCATTATTAAAATAAAAACATACTGTAAATTAAAAGTGATATCTTTTTGTAACCTTACATTAGTTTTCATAAGAACACCTATAACATCGTATTTTTTTACCCATATACTTCTAAGAGATCTTCCATGACACGTTCTACGTTATAATCTAGAATAAATTGGTATGCATTTGCACCCATGTCATTTAATAAGTCTCTTTCGTTGAATAATATTTCAATTTTTTTTGCAGTTTCCTCAGGAGAGTTAACATTAACTAAAAATCCATTTTTTGAATCGATTACTAAATCCCTTACACCTCGTATATTAGTCCCAATTACTGGTTTTTCACATGCCATTAATTCCATGATATTCCTCGGAAGCCCTTCTCTAAGTGAAGTAAGAATTCCGATATCGCAAGCTATTATAAGCTCGTTAATATCTTCCCTAAAGCCTAGTAACTGAATATTTCCCTCTAAACCTCGTTCATTAATATCCTTTTCTAAATTAAAGAGTAACGGCCCATCACCTGCGCAAATTAGTTTAATATTAATTCCTTTATTTCTCAGAATTTCAACCGCACTAATTACCTGTTTATGATTTTTATTTTGATTAATCTCAGCTATCATAAGAATGACAAAATCATCCTTTTCTATATTTAATCTACGTCGAATCTCGTTTTTTTCTACGTTATTAGGTTTATACAGACCTAAATCGAGACCAACTCCATTTAACTTATAGGCTTCCTTCACTTTAAATTTTTGAGCTCTTTCATAATCTTCTGAGTTCATTGTGATCATTTTATCAGTGAAATGGACCATTAATCTTTCGATAGGATAATAAAAACCCCAATTTAAAATTGGGGCACCTTTATAAAAATGAAAACCATGAACAGTATAGATTGTCTTCAATTTAGGAAATTTCACTTTGAGAAGTCTACCATATAGTGCAGCTATTGGAGTGTGGACATGAACAATATCATAGTTAAACTTTTGCTGGATTTTAATAAGCTCCAATAAAGCTTTTATATTTATAGGGTGGAACGGATTTCTTTTAAAAGGAATATCAAATATTTTAACTCCTTTATTTATAAGCGTTTGATTTACCTCCATATCAATTGAGCAAGCGCAGTCTACTAAATTCCCCTCATTAACAAGTTTTGCAATATGTGGAACTAAGAATGCATTAATCGTTCTACTTATAGTAGTAATATATAGTATTTTAATAATGATCCCCACTTTATTTATCTATAGAGTTTGAAGTAATTCCTTTTGCTCCATTCGATTATTTGCAATTTCTAACAACTTTTCTCTTAGAAGTTCTTTATCATAAGTTGAATAAGTTAACATTATTTCGTTAATTTCCTCTATTAATAAATTCGATGTTTTTCCAATATAAATTTTAGGGTGTACCTGTTTTTCATATATCTCTTCCTCATTTAATAGTTCCTCAAAAAGCTTTTCTCCTGGTCGAATTCCTGTAAATTCAATTCCAATCTCTTCTACGGTATTTCCAGAAAGCTTGATTAGATTTTCAGCGAGATCCAATATTTTTACTGGCTCACCCATATCGAGAACGAATATTTCTCCTCCTTCGGCTAATGCTCCAGCTTGGATAACTAATCTTGATGCTTCCGGAATCGTCATAAAATATCTGACCATATCAGGATGCGTTACTGTAACAGGCCCACCTTTCTCTATTTGTTTTTTGAAAAGTGGAATGACACTCCCGCGACTGCCTAATACATTGCCAAATCGTACGGCAACAAATTTGGTCATACTGTTTCTATTCATATTTTGAATCATCATTTCAGCAAGTCTCTTTGATGCACCCATTACACTTGTTGGATTTACAGCTTTATCAGTCGAAATCATAACAAAGATTTCAACCCCAAACAGATTTGCTGCATTGGCAACATTTACCGTTCCAATAATATTGTTCTTTACAGCCTCTTCGGGATTTCGTTCCATTAAGGGTACATGTTTATGTGCGGCAGTATGATAAACAACATTTGGTCGATACTTTTCCATCACTGATTTCATTTTTACATCATCTTGCAAATCCGCGATTTCAGTAACGAAATCAATTTTGGCTGTTTCGAAAGTTTCTTTTAATTCCATTTCAATTGTATATATGCTATTTTCACCATGCCCTAACAACACTAATGTTTTTGGATTGAACTTTGAAACTTGGCGACAAATTTCAGAGCCAATTGAACCACCAGCACCGGTTACTAACACAACATTATTCGTAATTGAATTTGAGATCTTATCTATCTCTAGAACAATTGCCTCCCGCCCTAATAAATCGTCAACTTTAACTTCCCGGAATTGGTTGACAGATACCTTCCCAGTTACTAAATCTTCTATCATAGGAAGAACTTGTGTTGTAGCCTTTGTTTTTGTACATTCTTGGAAAATCTTATTTAGCTCTTTTCTATGAAGTGAAGGTATAGCAATAATGATATTATCAATGTTTAAATCTTTTACAAAAAACTCAATTCTGTTTACTCCACCTACAACTGGGATACCTAATATATGGAGATTTTGTTTTTTCAAACTATCATCAATAAATGCAACAGGAAGTAACTCTGAATCTAAATTTTTAATTAGCTGTTTAGCAACCATTGTACCGGCTGCTCCAGCACCAATTATAAGCGTCCGTTTTTTATTTACTTCTGCTCTTTTATACGATAAATCTCGATAAACTCTCCAAAACAACCGTGCTCCGCCAATTAATAAAATATGTAAAAACCACGTTACGAATAAAAGTCGATAATACGTGTCCTTCAACAAGATTTCCTGTACTACCGCAGTACAAATGATTGAATAGGTAATTGATTTTGCAATAATAATTAATTCTCCAATGCTTGCGTACTCCCACGCTTTCTTATATAGCTTGAATAAAAAGGAAAAGAAATGATGGCTTAACAATAATGTAATCGAACTAATGACAATTGGAATCGTAATAACATCAATTGTTGCATTTACTAAAAATCGGCTGAAGAAAACAGTTGTTAGAACAATAAAAGAATCTACAAAAATAATAAATGAAACTCTCTGCCTATAAGTCATAAAGCCAATTCCTTCCCTTCTATCCTTTTCTTAGCTATGAAAATTGTTTGTGTTGTTTGTTATCTTTTAAAAGGGATTCTGAGATTACTAAAATCTATTACCTTTATAGAAGAATCTCTCTTAGTGTAATAGCCTCCCAATGCTGTAACTCAAAACTCATTTTAGTAAATATCAACACCTGTCATGATCAAAGCCAAATGTTAAATTACTTAGCTATACCGTTTATTCATAAAACGATATAGCTAAAAAATCTAAAAAATAGGCATCTAACCTGCCCTCACACCACACTTTCGACGACTTGCGTCTAAGGTCTATTCAACCCACAGCATAACCGAGTGCCTTCATTGATAAAGGTTAGAAGACATCACCTATAGGCCTTCCGTAGCAGCCTTTGTTCGTTATAATGAACATCTCTTTATACTAAACTATTAACATATAGTGTAAATTACTTATTATTTTCTTTCGTTTATAATTACACCTAATATTTTTATACTGTTTAATAAATTTTTTTGAGCAAATGCTATTTCTTTATTTTTCGTTTTCCCCCATTGAGCTACTAGTATTAACCCATCACCATAATTAGCTAAAATTTTTGCATCTGCAAACTCAAGTGCAGATGAGGTATCAATTAATATCACATCAAATTTATCCGTAGCCTTATTAAGTAATATTCCCATTGTTGATAATGCCAATAAATCAGCTGGACTATACGGAACCGGTCCGCTTGGTAATAAACTCAATCCACTAGTCTCAGTTTCAACAATCACTTCATCAAGAATTGTTTTTCCTAATAGAACACTACTTAACCCAACAAAATTACTAGTTCTAAATGAGTTATGTAATGATGGACTTCTAAGATTTGCATCAATCAACAGAACTTTCTTCCCTAATTGCGCTAGTGATATTGCAAAGTTTGATATTGTTGTTGACTTACCCTCTCCTTGATTTGGGGAGGTAATAATTAAGACTTTGTTTTCTTTTAAATCAATTGATGATAAAAAATTAGTACGAAGTGTCCGGTATTCTTCTGATATCTTACTGTTTTTATAGGTTGCTGCTACTAGATTTAAATATTTAGTTGAGTGAGATAGCCTTTTGCTCATTATTCCCATATGTTTCTCCCCTATCTTCAAGTCTTAACATTTCACCTTTTTCAAGAGATGTATTCTTTTTATTGAACTTTGAAATAGTCCCAAGTACTTGTATACCTAATAATAATTCAGTAGCTTCCTCTGATTTTACTGTATCGTCTATAAAATCAAGTAAAAATATACATCCAACACCTGCAATAATTCCAACAATCAAACCAAGTATGGCCTTTTTCAAATAATCATTATTTGTTGGCTGATCATTTATTTGAGCATAGGAATAAATTTTTATATCTTTAAAACCTAAAATTCTCGGTATTTGTCTTTCAAACTCATCGGCAGTCCTATTTGCAATTTGTGCTGCTAAACTAGGATCTGTATCAACGACCTTTACTTCTACAAGCGATGATCCTCCGACGCTTTCAGGTGTTATGCGCTTACTTAATTCATCTGAAGTAATGTGTAATTTTAATTCACTCACGACATTATCTAATAAAGATGGCTCTTTTATCATAACTAAAAGGGTATTCATCATCTCAGGTGTTGTTGCATTTACAATTAGTTTAGAGGATGCTTCATATTGCGTCTTTGTAAAGTAATAGCTATAAACTCCCCCTATTGCAGAAAAAAAGATAGAAAAGATGACTGGTATCCAAATTCGTTTTTTTATAAGCTCAAATATCCTTTTTACACTTAACTCATTTTCCATATATTCACCACTTTCGACTTTTTGTTCTTATTAAAGAATGTAGTAGTAAAAATTTACCATTATTTAATGAAATTGGTTCATTATTCATTTATAAACTTTATATATGTAAACATGATAATTCTTTATAACGAACTAGTCAATCACCCCTATCTATAATTTTCTAAATTTTAAAAAATTTTACAAACATATAAGAAAATTTTACTTATCATTAATTAAGTCAACATTTAAATATATTAACAACTATTTGATCTAATTCCACTTTTATAAGAAATACTACTTCAGTGAATTAAAAAATTCTAATACAAAGATATTAAAGAGGAAGCTAGTTCTTAATAAAGAATACATTAGTGAAACCATTTGATTTTAGGGGAGATTAAGATGAAAAACCGAATTGAACAATTAGACTCGATTCGTGGAATTGCGGCATTTTGTGTACTAGTTAGTCACGCAATTTCATTAATACCACTGGCAGTACCAATCGACAAAGCACTAAAGGCAACAGGCATAACCAATGCCCACGGCGCAGTAATGTTATTTTTTGTATTAAGTGGATTTGTTTTATCAATACCTTTCTTGTCTGCTTATAAAGTAGATTATCCTTCATTTCTCATTAAAAGATTATTTAGAATTTATCTACCATACGTTGTATCGATAACATTAGCGATTATTCTATCTCAAATATTTTTAGCAAAGAAAATCGGAAATATAAGTGGCTACATTGATAGCCAGTGGAAATCTCCTCTAACTAGCAAATTAATAGTCGAACATATCTACTTAGTTGGAAATATACATGCTGATGCATTTAATGGCGTAATTTGGACATTAATTCATGAACTAAGAATAGCATTAATTTTTCCATTTATCGTTTTACTAGTTAAACGGATCAATTGGAAACTAAGTATATTAATCTGTTTTGCATTGACTAGCTTGAAGGCACTAGACATTGTATTTAAGATTGAAAAATCGAATGGATTCCATATTTCATACATTGATACTCTATCTTATATTTCTATATTTATTTTAGGAGTAATATTAGCAAAGCATCGAGTTGAGCTTGTTAACTACTTCCAAAAACTAAAACTCAAGTATAAAATTTTGTTCTTCATATTCTCTATTTTACTATTCAATTTTTCTGGTCTAGCTATATATGATATATATGAGGTAACTAAGTTGCACCCATTTACAGAGTTTTCCTTAATCATCCAAGAATACGGTATGGGATTAGGAGCTGTAGGACTTTTTATCGTAGCAATAGGGTCAACAAAAGCTGTAAAAATATTAATGTACAAACCGATTCACTTTATAGGAAAAATTTCATTCAGTCTATACTTATATCATCCAATTGTTTTATTAAGCTTCGTGCATCTATTTTATTACATTTTACCTTTATGGGTTATTTTTTTACTGACAATCGCTTTTTCAATCCTAATAGCTTATATTGCTTGGAAGTTCGTTGAAGTTCCATGCATGCAATTAGGTAGAAAATTAGTTAACCAAAGAAGAACAATTCAACCACACAAAATAATGACAGAAAATCATTAACAAATTATATTACTATTCAAAAACAAAAGGACTGTCCTAAAAGTCAAGATAACTGACAATGGGAGGTCCCTTTTTTTAAGTTGATACATATCTGTTATTATATAGATTATTGGAAGACTAACAGCTTTTTTACTTACTATTGATATATTACTAAAGGTTGAAAAGGGACTTTTTTTAATGCTACATATTCTTATAAAAAAGCGGATGCCCCATTTTTGGAACACACACTTTAATCCCTCTTGTTATTAATTAGCTTTATCCCGTATGATATAAGGATTAAACCTAGAATAGTAAGCAATAAATAGATGCTAAAGCGTTTATGAATTTCTTTATAAATATATCCTACTAATGGAAGTTTAACACCGCTATATACTGCAACAATACTACCTCTTTCTATGATCCAAGGGTCTTGAATCTCGTTTGCATCTCCTTTAGTTCGGTAGACTAATTCACCATCTTCATTTATGACCTCGTTTATTCGATGTGTAACGAGGGTTTCTTCATTATATGGCATTTTGAAAGTAATAATATCTCCTGTACTAAGCTTAGTTTCACTTGTCATATCTTTTACAATTATTACTGAACCTGTTGGAAGCGTTGGCTCCATTGAACCAGATAACACATAGTAAACTTGATGGCCAAAAAATGTTGGAGGTTTCCCTTCTAACTTACCTTGTATTATTTTATAACCTAAAGTTAGTAGTATGATAACTAGTAGAATATTTATAAACCTACCAAATACTCTCATCATCCTTCTTCTTTCTAACAAAGCTAGCACTCTAAATGCAAGCCTTTTTACATAATCACTTCCTGTCCTACTATCCTATGCTATAACTATTAACTTGGTCCCTACTCAATAAAAATAGACTTCTAAATTAATGTGAAAAGAGCCAGATTTTTTCGAAAAACTCTTGTAACCAGCTAGAAATCAATCATTTGGGACTTTGTCTAGCGCTTAGTTAAACCTAGTTTAGTCAAACTATTTTTATTACTCTATCCTATATGAAATATCTAAAATAATTCTCATTGCCTTATTATTACTACTAAACGTCCCTATGTTTTTTCTATACTCCCCTTTAAGAACCAACTCTCGTTTTTGCCCTTTAACTAAGCCATCTAGTTGGAAGTGATACCTTGAAAATTCAACTAAAGAAATTTTCCCATCTTTATTAAAATCCAAACCGAGAAGTTTTAGTGACTGTAGCGTATAAAGCCGGTCACCAAATTGAATTGTCTGGATACAAATATATTGACCTTCCTTACGACCATTTTTTTGTCTAAGTAGACTTTGCAAAGTAATCCTAGTTATATCTTTATTTCCTGTATTCTTTAAGCTATGTTTAATTTCAACCGGTATACCATTCTTCTCATGCTGCTTTAAATAAATTAAGTCGGTTGTCTTTTTCATTTTTTTGTTTGATAAATCTAACTGAATAGTTGTGTAAGGATCTGTACTAACAGTGGTCGAAAATTTAAAGTAGACTAGTGAACTTGCTAATAATACTAATAGTCCAGAAATAACAAAAAATAATCCTAATTGTTTTTGTTTTTTGTACCCCATTTTCTCACACCTTACCGATTTAATCTCACCAATACGTTCACTATTAATTTATTAACCAATATTTATTATATGTATAAGAAAATGGAAATTAATTAGAAATTGTTAGTACTTTGCTACTCTCAACAGACTAATATATTGATTTTAAATGAAATTTAAATAAAGCTAGTATGAAGAATTTTATTATATTTAGGCTATTTAAGGGGAATCTACCTTTATCCTATATTGAAAGGAAGTTACTAAATGGAACAAACGCTTTATGAAAAATACGGTGGAGAAGAAACAGTTGGAAAAGTAGTAGATTACTTTTATGATGAGCTAGTCCTTAAAGATGAAACAGTTAATCACTTCTTTGCAAATACGGATATGGATAAACAACGTCGGCACCAGACAAAATTTATTAGCTTTGCTTTAGGTGGTCCTAACCAGTATACTGGTAAATCCATGTCAAAAGCCCATGAAGGAATGAATATCCAGCCTAATCATTTTAACGCAATTGCTACTCATCTTCATGACGCACTGGCGCATTTTGGAGTTAGTGAGTCAGACATTGATCAAGCCTTAACGAAGGTCGAATCACTAAGAGACGATATTCAATACAAATAATGTCTCATTAGAAAAGCTACTACCGCAATAGGTAGTAGCTTTTTATGTTTCTCTATTTCCAAAATGTACTTTCAAACTCAACTAAGTCATGGTAAGGATATAATGGTTTTAGCAATCTTGCTTTTGTCCATAAATCTGTCGTTTTTTCTAATGCTTCTAAAGAAGACTTATAGTTCTCATCAACCGTAATATATTTTACGTTACCTAGTTGCTGAAGTGAGTATCCGGTGATTTGTTTAAAGAAGGTTTTACTTGCATAGTCTAATGGGTCACCTTTTACGATATAATTTGTAAATAACGGTTTATAAGATTTTTGGATTTTTTGTGTTTTCGCTTGAAGTTTTTTCGAACCATCATCTAATAATACACCTAATGAGTTAAATGTAACGCCCTGTACAAATAGATGATTTTTCAATTGTTTATCGTGATTCAGCTGATATCCTACATATTGAGCTAAATAGCCTCCGAATGAATGGCCAGTAACATACACGCTTGCATGATTATTCTCTTTTTTATTTAAAATTGATTTTACCCAATCATATGCTTGTAATGCTTGATCATCCACAGCTACAGGCGAGCCATTTTCTGGAGATTCAAATCCAACTAATCGTTGATAAATATCCTGCAAATTAATTTTCTTTATTCCACTAAATGCGAATAGTAAACTATTATTTTTATTGTTCTTTAATGCAATTGCAGAAAAACCGATATTACCTGAGGTCATAGAAACTAATCTATAATCACTCAAACTTTTATGAATTTGAGTTAATAAGGGATCGACTATACCTTTATGTTCTTTTAAGCTTTTACCTACGTCTTTACTTAGAAATGCTTCATAAGAAAGTTCAGACGCCGCCAGTAATACCCCGTCAGGAAGTTTTTCCAGCTCTCTTTGTTCTTGTTGACTACAACCGCTAGTCGTTGAAAAAAATGTGAGTACTATTACGATAAAAATAACTACACGAAAATTCATAAGTAACCTCCCATCGGCTTTCTCTCTCTCCATATTATGTCCACTACCATATGACATGTTCATCTTTTTCCCAAAAAAACAAAAAAATATACAAAAAAATTATTGACAAAAATATTTTGTAGATGTTATTATATTAATTTTGATATTTGATTTATTAATGATATACTTATGTTATTAGAATTTTCGGAGGTGGGTACATTGTTCAAAATTGGCGATCAAATTATTTACCCTATGCAGGGAGCTGCAGTAATTGATTCCATCGAAGAGAAAGTTATACAAGGTGTAACACAACAGTACTACATAATTAACATTCCATCCAGCAATTTAAAGCTGATGGTCCCTCAAGGGAATGTGTCAAATACGAAAATTCGTTTAGTTGAAGACCACAAATATTTAGAAAATGTATTAGATGACTTTACAAATGGTCTTCCCGATGAATCCTTATCATGGAAACAAAAATATGACTTAAATATGAAAAAACTAAAGTCTGGCGAATTACTCGCAGGAGCTCAAGTTGTACGTGATCTAACACTTCAAAGTAAGGAGAAGCCTTTAAATCCAAGCGAAAGAGAAATGTTAGATACTGCAAAACGAATGTTTGTTGGTGAACTTAGCTTAATTAAAGGAATTTCCCAACTAGAAGCAACCGAATTAATTGATTCTGCATTAAAATAAGATATATGTAAGAAAAAGAGCTTAACTGAGCTCTTTTTTTTTGCGTAATTTTAGGAAATTAGAAAAATAATTTTTACTATGAAGATTTAGTTTGTACATATTTATTGCAGAAACCGTGATTTTATCGCAACTGGGCCAATATATTTGAGGTCCCAGCAAATTCCATTCTTCATACAAAACAAAAAGACTGCTAACAATAATGTTAGCAGTCCTTCATTTCACACAAAAGTGAAAATTATAATTTAACTACGTTTTCAGCTTGAGCGCCACGGTTACCTTGAGTGATCTCAAAGCTTACTTTTTGGCCTTCTTCAAGTGATTTGAAACCGTCGCCTTGGATAGCTGAGAAATGTACGAATACATCGTCTCCACCTTCAACTGCGATGAATCCGAAACCTTTTTCTGCGTTAAACCATTTAACTGTACCTGTGTTCATTGTACGAACCTCCATATATACCTGTTTTTTTACACTTAATGAGTATTGTTAAGAAAAAATACACACATTAGAACAGGATGAAAATTCGTCCCTTATAACACATGAATTGAATTAACCAATTTCTTATTAAGTATGTCCCTATCGTAACACAAAATGAAATGAAAAACAAATTGTGCACGAAGAATAATTAAAATTAGTCGATTAAATTTAATTATTACGTTAATTTTTTACTTTTCGTTGGCTAAAATTAGTCCTACTGGTAAGTTTTTCTTCATAATACTACTAAAGTAACTATTTGGAACTGGTTTGTTTCCTACATAAGGAGAAATTTCAATTGTAAATCCTGGTCGCTTTTTAGAAGTAACATACCAGTCTTTATATCCTCCGCCTCCTCCTTTTGCGGGAGCAACCAAACTATATCCTGTTTGTTTTGATAATTTTGTAGCAATAGCTTTGTCTCTAGTAAATTGACTTCCTGTTTGATTATAATGCCAGAAAATAATATTTCCAGAGGAGTGATATGCAACAGTATTTTTGAATGAATGTTTATTGGTGAAATCATATAAAGCTTTTGCTTCTGGTTCACTTAAAGCTTTTGTACCTTTATAGTTATCTGGGCCAGGCTTTGATTTATTACCAGGAATCGTACTCCATCCTGCTGGATATTGACGATTTAAATCCACGCCGCGTACATTCGCTTTCCAAGCTGTAAAATTTTTACTTCCTTTATTCAATTTAATAACTTGACTCGGATTTTTTGCACTGCTAGCACCTTTTTGTACAAGCATTACACCATCAGGATTAACCATCGGTACAAAATAGATTGACGTTTGTGATAGTGTCTTTCTAACATCAAAGCCACTTATTTTCGCATTTTTTTCATATGCAATAGCATATTGATCAAGCATTTCCATAATAACATTTGTCGTCATGTGCTCACGCGCGTGGTGCGAACCGTTAATACTAATTTCTGATTTCCCAGTCCCTAATTTAAAGGCATATAAATTTCTACCATCTACTGATTTTCCAATTATTTCTACTTTCGTAAAACTAGGATACCAAGCATTTAACTCTTGTAAGTCCGCAGTTAATTTATCATATGAATAATTACCATTTGGATCAACATAATTATTAGTCTTCAGTGAAAGATCAGCTTGTGGAATTAGTCCCTTAATTCCCCCGATTTTTACAACATAATAAGACGAATAGATTGAATCAATTACTAACTTCTGCTTGGCAGGAACGTTAACCATCGTTGTTTTTGAAGTATTTGGGAAAACAACTTTAGTATTTCGCACTGCTACACTCGCTTTAATTTTAACAGGTTTAGTAACAATATTAGTTACTGGCATTTTATCTTTTGTTAAAGGCAGTGTATTATTTTTATCGATATAAGCAGTTTGATTAGTATTGAATCATTAAATTTTGACCCTTTTCGCCACTTTTACTAAAAACTGTATTTGCTTTTACTGTTCCTCTATTCACTAATTTTCCATTTTCATTTAATAATAGAGGCGTATCCTTAGTGACTTTAAAAACTGTCGCCGTAGGGTTAACTTCCCAAGGAGTTGCATCTCGGACTGCACTTTTCAAAATAGTACCAGCGTTTTCTTTATAAGTAACATAGTAAAGATCATTCTCTTCTTTATCTACTTTTAGCTTTACATTTGCTGGAATTGTTATAGTAGTTGTACTGCTTGTTGGTGCATCGGCTGTTTTGACTGTTGTTCCGCTGGATGTTCCGCCGGTCGTTCCGCCAGTTGTTCCACTAGTTGTCCCATCGGTTGTTCCGCCAGTTGTTTCACCAGTTGTTTCACCAGTTGTTCCGCCGGTTGTTCCACCAGTTGTTCCGCCAGTTGTTTCACCAGTTGTTCCGCCAGTTGTTTCACCAGTTGTTCCGCCAGTTGTTCCGCCAGTTGTTCCGTCAGTTGTTCCGCCAGTTGTTTCACCAGTTGTTCCGCTGGTTGATTCACCAGTTGCTCCACCGGTTGTTTCACCAGTTGTTCCACCGGTTGTTTTGTCAGTTGTTCCGCCGGTTGTTTCACCGGTTGCTCCGTCAGTTGTTCCACCGGTTGTTCCACCGGTTGTTCCACCGGTTGTCCCACCAGTTTCAGTATTCTGAATCGTCAAGTCTGTAGGTCCAAGCGTTACAACCCATTTTTCCGTTTTTGCTTGTGTTGTTGATTCTGCAAATACATCTTTAAACATACTAAAAATAAGTACTAAAACAATTAAACTAGTAAAACCTTTTTTCAAACTCTTCACCTCTCCAGATCAATAAAAACAATTGTATATATGTAAATAATTGTTTTCATACTATTAAAAATTCTTACAACATAAGAAAAGCCCCCTGTTACGGGGGCATTCTTAGTTGTCTGATATATTAATATTTTATTATATTTGATCTCTTTTTGCATTATTAAATTTGTATCAACTGGTAGCCTGCATATCGTGAATGTGAGTATAGAATGAAAAATGTATTGATAAAATCCTGTAGAATCTGTTCTCTGCACCACTGATTGAAAACTAAGCACTATTCAGCTATTTTGATCATAACTCATTTAATTTTAATGAAAAACAGATGAAATCTGACTCTGCCTAGTATGTTTTTATTAATTTTGGTTGAAACTATGAGGATTTTACTTATAAATGCTATCAAATTGTTAAATTAGTTACGATTTGTGAATTTTAATTGCGATTCGGCCTTTTTTATTTGCGATTCCTGGAGTTTAATTGCGATTCGCTCTTTTTATTTGCGATTTTCAAATTTTAATTTCCTATTTAACTTATTAATATATGATTCAAAGATTTTAACAGCGATTCAATATTGTGCTTTCACTTTTTACCTTTTCGGCTATGTGATTCGCATTTGTTTAGGGTATAATTACCAATAAGAATGTTTCGAGTTAGGAGGCAGCGAATGCTTCAGCGTGATTTAAATAAAGATATTATTTATGAACTATCCTATTCACTTTTTTCAAAGCTTTCTCCCCAGAATTCTAGGGATGCTGAGCTTGTTGAAACTGGCCTGCAATTATATCGTTTAGGTCAAGTATATAATGTCTCGGTTCGAGAGGGTCGACTTGTTGGGGTTGTCGAAGAGGGCGATCAGATTCATTTACCAATTTTACATATTGAAAATCATGATCAAAATGGTTGCGATTGTTATGAGGCCCCTCCTTGCCAACATCAAATTGCACTATTGTGCTATGCTGCCGCTTCGTTTTCATTAGTTGGAGATATTATGAGGAAATTTAAACAATCTTCCCTAAAAAGTATTCCAACTATCATGACTGGTCGACAACTACTTGATCAAATGAACATGATTGAGCAGGATCGACCAAAGGAAACAGTTGCGTTATTTGAGCAAAAGTACAAGGAATATATTGAACAGCAGCGTACGTCTTTTTACCAAGATGTCTATTTTGTTTATCCATTATATGAACGGTTTTATCACGGTTTATTAAATCAGCAACCACGTCAGGAAAAGGAAAAGCTTCTATATCAGTTACTTGCGTCAATCTTTACAATGAATAAAATGGTCGGACAAATAGAAATTCAAAGCACGGTTTACGACAATGCGCATTTACCGCGTGAAATGACAATGTTAGAAAATCAAGTTGAGGCTGTTAGTAGACAACTGCATAACCTGACAGGTGGTTCCGTTTCTAGTCAATACGAAGAGGTACTTCGAGAGCAGTTGCAAGCTCTGTTATTAGAGAGAACGCTTTGTTTAATACCTCGATATAACACCTTTCGATATGTTTATAAAGAGCTTTTAAATGATTCAAAGATTTTACATAAGGATTTAGAGGTTTTATCAGAATTCGAGGACAATTATTACGCAGATTTAGGAAAAGCTCATCTACATTATTTGTTAAAAGAAGATGAAAAAATGCTGTCTATTATCAAACAGTATAGTAATAGTGAGCGTACGCTTTATAGCTTTACTTATTGGATTGAGAGCCTGCGAAAAAACAATGAAACTGATCGACTGACTTTATTTTTGCCAATATATTACGAAATGCTTTTACACTTTTTGCAAAATGGCGATGATGAATATGCAAAGACTACTTTTGCAAAACATTTCTTAACTAACTATGAGTACAATAGTTTTTACACTAATCAAACGGCTGGTCTAGAAGTAGTGTATCAAGCATTGCTTCCACATAGCGTGATGCAGTACACTGATTATTTAATGCATAATCGCGAATACAAACGCTGGGCAGAGCTGCAAATGTACTTATATTCATATAAACCTGATTTTATTGATAAACATGACCTTCAGGAAGTACATAAGCACTCACCACAATCTGTATTACCTTTATATCATCACTTAGTCCTTTATTACATTGAGTTAAAAGGTAGAGCAAATTATAAAATAGCTGTTCGTTATTTAAAGAAGCTAAGAACAAATTATAAAAAATTAAAGCGTTTGAATGAGTGGGATGATTATATTCAATATATTGAATCTCAATTTATTCGTTTACGTGCACTTCAAGAGGAATTAAAGAAAGGAAAATTAGTCAATGAAGCGACTAGCAAATCTTAGTATTGCTGTAAAGTGGGTAGAGCGCAATGGCTTGCTCATTTATGGTATGCAAAGTCACGGTGTCATTTTACCGGTAACAGCATGGAAGCATCTAGTGTTTCAATGGCATGAACCTTCATATTACGGAACATTATTGCAACCGACCCGAGTCGGCCAGATTGAAGGAATTCTTCTAACTCCAATTGAAGCACTTACTTTTTTTAAAGAGCATCAAGAAAATTCATTAGTAGAGATTACTTATTTAGATGAAGCAAATGAGTTTCACTCGGAGATTTCGAGATTATATGAGGATTTTAAGGAAGGTCATATTTCACCAAGTTTTGCTCATTATCAGAATGGTGAAGAACTTTGGAAAATTGATGGGTATGATCAATTAGAACCAACTTTAAAGGAATTGGTTTCTTCTGCAATTAAACAGCAGTTTGAAATCGAAACATTACATTCTAAACGTTGGGATATTGCTAGAGGCTTATATTACAATCCAAGTTACATAAAACAGCAACTTACACATAGTGTTGATGAAGACGATTGGCATGTAAAAATAGGACTTAGAGATGATGATGTTCCATTTTCAATTCGTCTAGTCCTTGAAGAACCTTTGAGTGAGCACGATGATTGGCATTTACGTACATATTTAATTGATGAGCGAAAAACAATCAAGCCTTATGAGTATAAAGGACATGAATCACTACAAAAAAAGCATACATCTTATGCCGAGTATTTGGATCGAACGTTTCAAGGCGTTGGATTACTTGTACCTACCTTAATTGAAGAGAATAAACCAAGAGAAATTTTAAGTGAGCAAGATGCATGGACATTTTTAACAGAGGATAGTGAAAAAGTTCTATCCGCAAATATCCAAGTTCTTTTACCAAGCTGGTGGCAAGCTTTAAAACAAAATAAAATGACCTTAAAAGCGAGTGTAAAAGGAAAACCAACTGGGAATTCGTTTTTCAATATGGAAACACTCGTTGATTTTAATTGGCGAATATCCACAAATGGGATGGAACTCTCAGAACAACAATTCCAGCAATTCGTTGAAAATCAAAGACGTTTAATTCAATTTAATGGTCAGTGGATTGCACTAGACCCTGCTTTTATTGCTCGCATGAAGAAAATGATGGCAAAGGCTGAAAAACAAGGACTTAGATTTCACGAAGTTTTACAACATGAACTACTACAAGGAGCTGAAAAGCCTGAGGAAGATCACTCACCTTTTGCAGAAGTTGAAATTGAAGTTGATGATGTTTTCCGTGAACTTACTAAAAGATTAACATCCATTTCAGAAGTTCCTGAACTTACTGCTCCACATGGCTTACAAGCAACTTTACGTGCATACCAACAAAAAGGATTTGAATGGTTAGTCCATTTAAAAAATATGGGATTTGGTGCATTGCTTGCCGATGATATGGGACTTGGTAAAACAATTCAGTCGATTTGTTACTTGGCTTATCGTAAAGAAACTGAAGAAAAGCCTGGAGCATCCTTGATTGTCTGCCCTACCTCTGTTATCAACAACTGGAAACGAGAAATTGAGTTATTTTATCCAGACTTAACTGTACATGTTCACTATGGTGGGAATCGCTTAAAAGGAGAAGATTTATTTTCAGTAGTAAGAGATGTCGATATTGTCATAACTTCTTATGCTCTAAGTGTATTAGATTATGAAGATCTCCAACAATACGTATGGAAGAGTATCATTCTTGATGAAGCTCAGAACATAAAAAATCCGACGACAAAGCAGTCTCGCGCTGTTCGTGGATTGAAGGCGGAGCATCGCATTGCTTTAACTGGGACGCCAATGGAAAACCGCTTGACGGAGCTTTGGACAATATTTGATTTTATTAATCGAGGATATCTTGGTACACTGACCCGTTTTGCTAGCAATTATGTAAATCCAATTGAGAAGGATCGCGATGAAGAAAAGATAAAATCAGTTCATCGTTTAATTTCCCCCTTCTTACTTAGACGTACGAAGCAAGATGAAGATGTTGCTTTAAATCTTCCACCAAAGCAAGAACAAAATATGCTTTGTCCTTTATCAGTTGAACAGGCGGCATTATACGAACAAGTTGTTCAAGACAGCTTAAAACAGATCGACACGTTAACTGGCATCGAACGACGAGGTCGAATCTTATGGATGTTAAATAAATTAAAACAAATTTGTGATCACCCTTCTCTATTCTTAAAGGAATCACAGCTTGTCGAATTCGAAGACCGCTCAAGTAAGGTTGAACGACTATTCGAGTTAATAGATCCTATATTAGAACAAAAAGAAAGCTGCCTAATCTTTACTCAATATGTGCGAATGGGTGATATGCTAAAAGAAGCGATCCAAGCAAAATTTGGTGAAGAAGTTTTATTTTTAAATGGTAGCGTTCCTAAAAATGCTCGTGATAACATGATTTCTCGCTTTCAAAATGGTGATGTAAAAGTATTCATTCTTTCACTTAAAGCCGGTGGAACAGGATTAAACTTAACAGCAGCAAATCACGTTATGCACTTTGACCGCTGGTGGAACCCAGCGGTTGAAAATCAAGCAACTGACCGAGCGTACAGAATCGGACAAACAAAATTCGTTCAAGTCCATAAATTTGTAACGATTGGTACGCTAGAAGAAAAAATCGATGAAATGCTTCAACGTAAACAGTCACTTAACGATACAATCATAACGAGTGAACAATGGATTACTGAATTATCCATGGATGAGCTTGTTGATTTATTGGGTGTTTAGAAGATTAGTTTAAAAAAGTAGCTATTTAAAATACGAAAATCCCCTTAAAAAGCTTTGTAGTCTTAAGGGGATTTTTATATAACTTGTATTATTTCGTACTCTCATTAGTACTATACAATTTCCATTTTCACTAATAATTTATCAACTTTTCCAAATCTATTAGTAAACTTAAACTCTCTCTTCGAAACTTTTTTAGAGAATATGTTTAAGATTAACATACTTACTCTTAATATTTTTATGGCGGAGGTCCACATGAACGTAATCGTTATAAACCATGATGAAGATTGGAAAGACTTATTTCAAGCAGAAGCAAAACAAATACGCGAAATCTTAAAAGACGAACTAATTGAGATCCATCATATTGGTAGTACATCTGTACCAAATTTAAAGGCTAAACCGATTATCGATATGTTGCCTATTGTTAAAAACATCGAAAATGTAGACAAGTATAACGATAAATTAGCTGAGATTGGCTATGAGGGACTTGGCGAGTTTGGTCTTCCAGGTAGGAGATACTTCCGTAAAGGTGGCGAAAATCGTACTCACCAAATGCATATGTACCAGATTGATAATGAGAAGGAAATTGAAAGACATCTAGCAGTTCCTGCTTATTTAAGAGAACATGAGGACGAGATGAAAGAATACGGGGAATTAAAAGCTCAACTAGCAGAAAAATTCCCAACAGATATAAATGGATATATGGATGGAAAAGATGCATTTGTAAAAGAAGTTGAGCGCAGAGCAATCGAGTGGAGAAAAGCTAAAAAGATGAACTATCAGTAGTATTATCTAACTAATTGGTCTTTTATCTAGTAAATTTTATTTCAACTACTCTTCATTTCATTATTTGATATACATATAAAAAAGAGGATGCCCTTAAACACTTTAAGGGCATCCTCTTTTTACTTTTTATTTAAGCGCAAACGTAAGTTCAGCTTCACAAGCTATTTGTCCGTCAACAGTTGCTACTGCTTTACCCTTACCAATTGGTCCACGCATTTTCACTAGTTCAACCTCTAGTCTTAACTGATCGCCAGGTACTACTTGTTTTTTAAAACGGCAGTTATCGATACCAGCAAATAATGCAAGTTTCCCTTTATTTTGCTCCAGGCTTAATGCCGCAACTCCACCAACTTGTGCTAGAGCTTCTACAATTAATACTCCAGGCATTACTGGATAATCAGGAAAATGTCCGTTAAAAAACTCTTCATTAGCTGTAACATTTTTAATTCCAACCGCACGTTTACCTTCTTCATGCTCAATGATTCGATCAACTAATAAAAATGGGTAACGATGAGGAAGAATTTCTTTAATTGCTTTAATATCTAACATATTATGTAGTCCTCCTAATTTGTATAAATTCATTATGTTAATAAAAAAGAAGCAAGTCTTAAGACCAGCTTCTATGCGCTATAAATATTATACTATCCTATTTTGTAAGTTAACGCAAACCGTTCTTTTATCTATAATCATCACTACGCAAGGTCTAAAATAGTTAACTTTTGATCGCCATAATTACTAGATGTTCGTTATATCTACTATTGCTGACTCGTCCACATTTAAATTTAAGCAAGAAACAAATTCATTTTTAGCCTTCAATCGTATTTAAGATTAAATATTATTTACAGAAATTTTTAAAAAATAAGATATTTTCTAAAGTATTTGACAGATTAAACAATCAGAATTTCTTAAGATTAAGGTAGAACAAGAAATGTTAATGCGCCTAGGTTAGTAATGTATATCGTCCATTTTGTTTCTCGATAATTCCTTTTTCGCATAATTCATTCATGACATAAGAAACGCTTACTCGTGATGAACCAACTACATAGGCTAGTTCTTGATGAGTAAATGGAATCGATATCGTTGTACCTTTAGTAGTTTCCTTTCCATATGAGGATGCAAGTTGTCTCAATATTGTTAAGACACGTTCTCCTACATCTGAAAAGCTCATTAGCCTCGTTTGGAGAAGTAATGCTGATTGTTTGTTGCTTAATGATTTTAGGACCTTTTGAATGAGTTTTGGCTCACTCATAACAATATCATAAAATGATGATTTTGGAATTCGTAGGACACGTGCAGTCGATGAGGTAGATGCATTGTAGCCAAACGCTTCATCTACCCATACATTTGATTCTCCTATAATATTTCCAGGACCAACGATATATAAGTGACGTTCAGCTCCATTAGGCGATAACAGATAAATACGGATTCGCCCTTTAATCATCGAAATATGGTTAGAAATAGTAAATTAAACTTTAGTAAAGTAGTTTATTGTAAAAAAACAATAAAGACAGATTTAAAAGAAGTAAAAAACTTTTAAATCTGTCTTTTTATCATCACAGTCAATGAACCTCCGACTTCTCTACTCCCACAACTTTAATTGTCTAAAAGCCATCTAAAACTGATCGTAAATCTCTACTATCGAAAGATCTAAGTTTCTTTTATTTTCCGAATAAACGACACCATCATATACCAAAATAATGATGAGTAGGATCTTTAAATAATGGGGTGCGTGCATTGCGAGTATTTTGGGTATTTCTATGTTTATTTTTACTAGAGATGTGTTTACTGGAAGTGATTGATCTATACAATGGCGAGAGTTTTCCTCATCTATTAACAAATATAAAGCTAAGTAAAACCGAGCTTGTAGGTGAAGACTATGTTTTAATCTTCTTTTTCACTGTACCATTCGGCATCGCAAAGATTGTCTTGCAGTATATGAATAACCTAAAGAAGAAGCGAAACCAAGAGCAGAATGCTAATCAAAACACGACTAATTAAAGCGAAAGAGAATGCAGTTTAGAATTTCTAAGCTGCATTCTCTTTCGTTTTTGCTTTATTTTGAATTAATGCGATGACTAACAATACAAGAGGGATTAAGATTTGTAATGGTATATGTAAGAAATAAGGTACAATGTCTAAACCCTCTTTATAGTGTTCTAAATAGTCGGGAGCCATCCAAACGGAACAAACTAACATAATCAGTGCAATCGGATACGTAAGTGTATCAGATTTTTTTATTTTAAATAAGTCCCCTGCTCCAATTACTGCACAAAAGAAAAAAACTGCTATTTTAATAAATCCCCCTATAGCCATTATGACTACAACAACTGAATCGAGTCGTTGAATAAAATCTGCAATGTTAATATAGCTTACTGATGTTAATATAGGATAAGTGGCTCTTTGTAGCGTATTTGCACCTAAAACACATATATTGAGCATTGTGATTAATGTTAAAACCAAGCCTACAAAGATTAATCCAGGAATACCAATCTTCCATGCATGATCTGGTTTCTTTAAATTTGGCAATAGCATTGTAAAAACTACCATTTCACCAAATGGGAAGGTAACTGTTAATGGATAAGTCTCCATTAAGATTTTTTTCCAACCCACTTCTAATACCGGTCTTAAATTATCTATTTTTATTAAACCTGCAATTATTTCAAATCCTATAATTGAAGTTGTAATGATAATAATCATAACAAATAGCAATTCACACGCTCTTCCGAATACTTCAAATCCCTTAAAGATCGCATACATAATTAAAAACATTAATAGTATGCCAATCGAAATAAGTGAAGAGGCATTATAAAGTGTTATGACTAGCAGTTCTTCAAAATCTCTAAGAACTCGAGCTCCAATATAGATAAAATATAGAATATAAATCATTGCTAGTATTTTACCGGTAAATTTACCTAATATAGATTGGATATATTTCGTAAAAGGTATTTCCGGGTACATTTCAAATAATTTAATATATATACAAAATATTAAGCAGCCAGTACCCAAAGCGATTAATACACTAATCCAAGCATCCTGCATAGCTCCAGCTGCCATTCCTACTAAAGTAGCGCTCCCCATCTCAAATAAAAATATAATACTAAAGAATTGGTAGGCACCAATTGATAATTTTCGATTCATTAGCATTCCCTTCTTTTCTAAAATGGATAGGCTTTTTTCCTCATACCTACATTATTTATTTGAACATCCACATCGATTTTCACTTTTGCTTTTTTAAATTCATCATTCCAATTTTTCTCGTACTTTTTAAATGATTTAGGATTTGCTAAATGTAACTTTTCTCCAAAGCCGAAAATATCCGCTCCATATCCTTGTGCTTCTTTAATTCCTTTTTCAATCGTCTGCTTGACAGCATTCTCACTTAAAACTTCATACTTTTTTAACGTTTTAGCTTGATCAAAATTATCATTACAAAGTACCTCATCAATAATTGCAATGGCTTTTACATTTAAATGAATGATTGGTATGTCATCTTTCATTTTAATCTTTGTGGCCGTTTTCATACGTGTGATCTCCATCGAGTCAAACTCACCTTTGCTGCATTTTACTTGCACATTTGTTTCCTTAATTTCATTATCAATCATTTGGACAGATTTCGCTGGCTGACCATCTAGCCAACCTACTAGTCGCCCCTTTTTTATGACTCCTAGTCCATTTATCATGTTATAAGATGATTTTACCTTCGAAAAATTATCAAGTGTTTCTGATGTATCACTATCGTCTTCTAAGGTTGCTCCATTGATGACCGGTTCTCTACCACTACTTGAGAGGGCAGAGATCACTTGCCGCATTTGAATTTCTTGGTTTTCACCTAAAAGGGAAGATGTATTTTTAATTTTTCCTACGATTGATTTAGCTGGTAATTTATCAAGTGCCGGTAAATTATTTAATACCTTATACACGCTATCATCTCTCGCAATAATAACTGGAATATTTACTCGAATTTTTGAATCTCTCTCGAATACATCGAAAATAAAGTTTAATGTTTTTTCTTTTGCTAAGTTTTCACCGATCACTACAAGTGCAACATGTGAATAGATATTTGAACGCGAGACTCTTCTCGTAATATTTCGTGCTGCTTCTGAAATTGTTCTACCTTTATCTTGTAAAGAAATAATGGGTGTACCAATCGAACCTGTCTGGGTTGCAATCGCACTCGGATTAATGATTTGAAGTATCATATTATATTGGTTATCCTTAGGCAAATAGTCGACTCCCATAGCGACCACGATTGAAACACTGTTTAGTTCTTTATAGTTGGAACAACTCACTAAAAGTAAGCTAGTAATAAGAATTAAGATTGTAAATTTTCGTTTCATCACTTATTCACCGCTTCTTTGCTCATCAATGGTTTTTGGATTACCTTGACTAGGTACCACTAAAATTGTATCCTTTTGACTTTCAATACGGAACGGCGCAAATGGTGCAAAATAAGGTACACCAAAGGAACGAAGGCTACACATATGAAGTAAGATAATTAATCCACCTACCAGCATGCCATATAATCCGATGTAAGCCGCAGCTATTAGTAAAGTAAACCTAAGAATCCTTGCCGCAATTGACATATTATAATAAGGGATTGTAAAGCTAGCAATCGCTGTAATTGATACGATGATTACCATCGACGCAGATACAAATCCCGCTTGTACCGCTGCTTGGCCTAAAATTAAGGCTCCAACAATTGAAAGCGCCTGTCCAACCGCTCTTGGCATTCGAATTCCGGCTTCACGTAACACTTCGAAAGCCAGCTCCATACCAAGTGCCTCGACAATTGCCGGGAAAGGTACTCCTTCACGCTGCGAAGCTAAACTTACTAATAATACTGTTGGAATTACGGCTTGATGGAATGAAGTAATCGCAATGAAAATTCCGGGTGCAAATAAGGCGACCCAAAAAGACATATATCGTAGAACTCTTAAAAATGTACCTATATATGAGCTTTGGTAATAATCCTCTGGAGATTGAAAAAACTGTGTAAACGTAGCTGGTAAAATCAAAACAAATGGTGTTCCGGCTGTGAAAATAGCAACACGCCCCTCCAGTAAATTACCTACTACAGCATCTGGTCGCTCTGAGTTAAGCATTGTAGGAAAGATGGTCTTTTGATCGTTCTGAATATAGTTTTCGATATAGCTTGATTCTAATATTACGTCTACATTAATTGCTTCCACACGATGTTTTACCTCTTTTAATAACTCTTCATCCACGATACCTTTTATATACATAATCTCTACATCAGTTCTAGTTACTTCGCCTATTTTCATCGACTCAATCCGTAAGGCTGGATGCTGAATTCTATTTCGAATAAGGGATGTATTTGTACGTAAGCTTTCCGTGAAGCTATCCTTTGGCCCTCTAATTACAGTTTGAGTTGATGGTTCTGATATACTTCTAGTTTGCACCATTTTTGTACAAGCAACTAAGAAATTACTATCGTGATCCAACAGAATAACAGTGTCTCCTATTAATAATCCTGATAAGAGATTTGTATAACTTGATTGTGATTTTAAACTTGAAACAGCAATCACGCTCTTTAATCCATTTTCTAAATCTGTTAATGATAGCGTTGTTTCTTTATCCCAATTAGTTTTCACGATTTTATCGATTATTCCATCATTCACTAGCTTCTCATTTGATATTCCGTCAATATGAATCGTTGCAAAAGAATATTTCATACCTTCGCCAAGCGTTTCGTGACGAATGACCAAATCGGAGCTATCACCAAAATCGTCTTTAATTCTTTTTATATTTTCTAAAATGTCCTTACTTAAAGAACGTGATATATTACTCTGAAATGGAATTTTTTTATTAGTTGCTGCACTATTGGTTTCTTTGTAATTAAACATTTTTTACCACCGCCCCATTATCATGGCTTATTATTCTTATACTTTTTCCAAATTATTTCATTTAATGTATTGTTTTCTAAACCAATCTATTTTTTCCACATGCTTTGCGCACCAAAAAAGTGGCTATCTCAAAGACGCCACTTTTCAATAATAAAATAAAAATAGTTAATATTTCACACTAGATCGCTTGTGTTTTCGTGGTTTTGTCCTCACAGCACACCAAGTTATACAACTTTTTCAAAAGTCTTATACTTTCCGTTTTAAATGGTTAATCAATAACCATTAAAATTTTCCTATAAGCTTCAACAAAGGATTTACAGCCTTTCGACCGATTGAGTAATAGTGAATATTCGTGTTTTTAATTTTATCTAGTTCAAAGCAATTACGTCCATCAATTATTAGCGGTACTTTCATAAATTCCTCATATAGTTGGAGATCGAATTGTAAGATTTCTTCCCACTCCGTCAAAATTAATGCAGCATCTTTATCAAGAATGGCATGTTCAATATTTGTTGAATAGCTTATGGAGTTACCGAAAAGCTTTCTTAACTCTGGTAAAGCACATGGATCATATACTGTAATTTTAGTATTTTCTTTCAAGAACTGATTAATTAACGTAATCGATGGGGCATGTCGTATATCATTCGTATTTGGTTTAAAGCTAACTCCAAGCAATGAAATTTCTTTATTAGTCAAATCACCTAAAGTAGATTTTGCTACTTCAAATAATTTAAGCTTCTGTCGGTTATTTATGGTAATGACTGATTTTAACAACTTTAAGTCTACACCAACTAACTCAGCCTCTTTCACTAAGGCAGTCGTATCCTTTGGAAAGCAAGATCCGCCATACCCAATTCCCGCATTTAAAAACTTTGACCCAATCCTATGATCTAACCCAATCCCCTTTGCAACATGCTCAACATTAGCATCTAAATTCTCACAAACCATAGCAATCTCATTAATGAAACTGATTTTAGTAGCTAAAAAAGCATTCGAAGCATACTTAATCATTTCTGCACTTCTTACATCTGTTACATAAATAGGGAGGTTAAATGGTTTATATAATTCCTGAACCAATTCTGTGGCGGCTTGACTCTCTGAACCAATGATAATTCGATCTCCATTAAATAGATCGTATAAAGCAGACCCTTCCCTTAAAAACTCTGGATTTGAGATGACGTCAATGTTTAAATGCTGTAGTGCATTTTCGTTCATGATTTCCATAACAATCTCGTTCGTTCCAACAGGTACCGTGCTTTTAATGACAACTGTAAGATTTCTTTTAGCATTCATTGCAATATCCTTTGCAACCACTTTTAAATAACTCAAATTCGCTGTTCCATCTGGAAGCTCTGGCGTCCCTACTGCAATAAATATGATATCTGCCTGACTATATGCTAATTGATAATTTGTCGTAAATTTAATCCTCTTAAGAGATATATTTTCTACTAATGCTTCTTGCAAGCCTGGTTCAAAAATTGGACAAATTCCTTTTTGAAGCAAATTAATTTTTTCATAGTCAATATCAACACATGTTACATTGTAACCAATTGTAGCAAATGAAACTCCTGTAGAAAGGCCAACATATCCCGTACCAGCAACAACAATGCGCGCCATGTTTCATCTCCATCCTATAAAAGTTCTATAAAGATAAAAAACACTTCTTATGTAAAATCTATATGATTGTTAAATTTGCTTTTTAATTACGGCTTGTATTTCTATTGGTCTACTTTTGATCGAGATTTATTTTTCATAACTTTTATCTCTATAAACTAGAAGTTTGAGAGCTTTAAGTCCTTAAAACATATGCATAAAGTGCCTACCCAATTCTCGATTTACATTTTCTTTAATTTAATTTTATAAATGACTATTTAATCAATAACATGATACATTCCTTTTCTCTATTGCAAACATGACTACCTTCTAGTTCGTATTAATTTTACAAAACCTAAACATTTTTATAACAAAAACGAATCTTCACTTTAAATTTAGACATAAAAAAACCTCGCCGATTGGCGGGGTTTTAGGCGAAGTTCACATATACTTATAAAACTACATCAATTTTCCTTAACACATAAAAAGTGCACCCCAAATCTTAGACAATGTCTAACATTTGGGGTGCACTTCGGATAGTCCCTGAGATGTTTATTTTAAGTAACGGCTCGGAACCTTATCAATGTTTTCTAACATAATACCAGTACCAACTGCAACACATTGCATTGGATCTTCTGCAATGAAAACAGGAACTCTTAATTCTTCAGCAAGTAAAGTATCTATTCCATGAAGTAACGCTCCGCCTCCAGTTAGAATAACTCCACGATCAATAATATCAGCTGATAATTCAGGTGGTGTACGTTCTAGTACTGTTTTTGCAGCTTGTACAATTAAGTAAACTGGTTCACTTAATGCTCTTTGAACTTCATCAGATTGTACAGTAATTGTACGAGGTAAACCAGTTACCATATCACGACCACGGATATCGATTGATTCATTTCTAGCACCAGGGAAAACAGTACCTACTTCAATTTTAATTTGCTCTGCAGTACGTTCTCCAATAAGCAGTTTGTATTCACGCTTGATATAGTTTAAAATCTCCATATCAAACTTGTCCCCTGCCATTTTAATTGAAGAGGCGGTGACGATATCTCCCATCGATAAGACAGCGACATCGGTTGTCCCACCGCCAATATCAATTACCATGTTACCACTTGGTTGGAATATATCCATTCCAGCTCCGATTGCAGCAACCTTTGGCTCTTCTTCAAGATAAACTTGTTTACCGCCGCTCTTTTCAGCAGCTTCACGAATTGCTTTTTGTTCAACAGATGTGATGTTTGTTGGACAACAAATCAAAATACGCGGTTTTGACATAAAACCTTTTACATCTAATTTATTTATAAAATGACGTAGCATTGCTTCAGTAATATCAAAGTCAGCAATTACCCCATCTTTTAATGGGCGAATTGCAACGATATTACCAGGTGTACGACCTACCATACGGCTTGCTTCTTCACCTACTGCTAAAACTTTACCGCTACTACGCTCTATTGCAACTACAGAAGGCTCGTTTAAAACGATTCCTTTACCTTTTACATGTATTAAGACATTGGCTGTACCAAGATCTATTCCGATATCCTTAGAAAACATTCCTTTTGGCTCCTCCTTATTCACTATACTCATGAGCAGTTCCCCGAATACGTTCCATACCAAAATATAATTTTACCATAAACAACTGCTTTTAGTAATTAATTATTTGTGAATAGGAGGTTAAATATTTCTAATTTTGTTTTCAAGGCTCAGAAACATTATTTCGTTACTTTTTCAACGTCTTCTTTTTGATACTTTTGCTTTGTAGCCTCTCCACCGCGTAAGTGACGAATTGATTTGTGATAGTCCAATATTTCTTTAACTTCATTTGCCAAATCCGGATTTATTTCCGGAAGGCGTTCTGTTAAATCTTTGTGTACTGTACTTTTTGATACTCCAAACTCTTTAGCTATTACGCGTACTGTTTTCTTCGTCTCCACGATATATTTCCCAATCTTGATCGTTCTCTCTTTGATGTAATCGTGCACACTACTCTCCTCCTCTAAATGGATGTGAGAAGCGTGAAATGAGACTCGTTTTGACTGACTTAGCTGCTTTTTTTCCTGCTCTGACTGACCTGCTGAGTTACATTTATTTTGACTAGGTAGAAAATCCACGATCCCTCACCTCAAACACCTCTTTGATGGGTTTATAACATTGTATTAGGGAAAGTTTCTAACTATGCACAATTATCAGAAAAAAACAAGTGCCCAACACATATGGGGTCTGATTCCCATGTGTTAGGCACTTTGTGAAATGATTAATTATTATCGTGAATTATCAGTTGGGTCTGAATCTGTATTAGATGAATCGTCTTGAGTATCATCTGATACATTACCAGAAGTATTCATTGTACTAGAATCTTTAGCTTCACTTTTAGTCCCTTCAGAACTAATGATTGAAGATACTTCTTGTCCTTGGTATTTCTCTGGATTAATTGCTACACCATCTTTACGTAATTCATAATGAACATGAATGCCACTTTCTTTACCGATTATAGCAGTACCAGCAGTTCCAAGTACTTGACCTTGTGAAACTGTAGTTCCTGGTTCAACACTAACAGAATTTAAACTTTGGTAATATGAAACTAATCCATTACCACTTTCTACTACTACTACATAACCTAGCTGAGCATCTTTTTGAGCTTTTGTTACAGTTCCGCTAAGAGCTGCAGTTACATCAAATTCTTTTCCATCTTTTGCAACTAAATCCATACCAGTATTGATCGTAAATGTATTACTATCCATTTGAATTAAAGATGCTTGTTGCTCATCTTTTGACGCTGAGTCATCATAGTAGTGACTTTTAACTTGAACTTCTTTATCCTTCGCAACTGGGTAAGTTAATTTTTCCTCTGGCTGTGAAGTTGGAATTGCATCTGGCTCTCTTGTATCAACAGTAGTTCCAGTTTTTGTTGGAGTTGGAGCATTACTGTATTGGTACCATAACGCACCCGTTAAAATTACTGCTGCACTTACTAAATAAATTGCTGGTACTACCCAACGCTTTCTTAACATCTTAACAACCTTTTGAGAAGTTTTTTTGTTTTGTTCCTCTCTCATCCTTATCACCTCTGCAATCATTGTCAACAGATTTCAGAAATTATATACGCAATTTAGAAAATTTTAGTTCGACAAAATTCTTATTTTTCCACACAATTAGAAAACAATCCACAATTTATTATAAAAATATTAACAAATGAAAGCGATTTATCCACAATTCTACAACGGTTATACACAATAATTGTGGATAAGTTAATAAATTCAATTATGAATATGAAAAAATATTTTTCTTGCATTTTTCTTTTTTACAAAATATAATCACACTACAAGCTTGTACGATGTATTAAAAACTTAAACTTTAAAAATTAATTCAGTCATTATATATTTTTGCGTTGATGAAGAAGAGTAGATTATATGGATGTTTCAGAGAGCTGACGGTTGGTGCAAGTCAGTACGGACATATTTTTGAATGGGCTTCTGAGCACCCAAACCGAACCCTTAATTGTGCAGTAGGCTTTGGCGGACGTCTCACCGATAAAAGGGACGGGTATTCAAACACATGTTTCGATACTGCTTTTTGTCACAAGGTAGTTCATTGCATATGTTTTGATACTGCAAAGTGAGTCTAAAAACGGTTTTAGACTAATTAAGGTGGCACCACGGGAGTCCTCGTCCTTTTTATAAGGCGGGGACTCTTTTTTTGTACCCAAAAACTAAGGAGAGAAGATAAAATGAAATTTACTAAGAAAAGCTTCGCATCAATTACTTTATTACTGACATTGGCACTTGCAGGCTGTGGACAACAGTCTAATCAGACAGCCAGCAAATCTGATGATCATACACTACACTTAATGGATACTTCAGATATCGTTAGCCTTGATAGTTCATTAGCCTTAGACGGTCCATCGTTAAATGCACTTAATAGTGTTATGGAAGGCCTTTACATGCCAAATGAAAAAGGAGAATATGTTCCAGCAGCAGCTTCGTCTTATAAGGTTAGTGCGGATGGAAAAGTTTATACTTTCACTTTAAGAGATGCTAAATATTCGAATGGTGATCCTGTAACTGCACAAGATTTTGTTTTTGCAATGAAGCGTGCAGTTGACCCAAATACAAAAGCTCAATTTGCATACGATTTATATGATATTGAAAATGCAAAAGAAATTAACCAAGGAAAACTGCCTGTGGATAAACTTGGGGTAACTGCAATAAATAAAAAAACATTACAAATTAAACTAGATCGCCCTATTCCTTATTTCATTCAATTAACTAGTTTACCAATGTACTTCCCACTTAATGAAAAATTCGTTAAAGAACAAGGTAGTAAATATGGTCTAGAAGCAAATACTACTTTATATAATGGCCCTTACGTTGTAAGTAAATGGAATCATGAAGTTGGATTTACAATGACTAAAAACCCACAATACTATGATAAAAAGAACGTACAAGTGGATAAAATTGATGTTAAGATTATGAAAGAAACTTCGACAGCTGTTAATCTATATGAAACTGGCGAACTCGATCAAGCAATTATTGATTCTAGCGTAATCGATCGTTATAAAGGTAATAAAGAGTTAAATAAACTAGCAATGCCAATCGTGTCTTATATTAGCTTTAATCAGAAGAATCCATTACTAGCAAATCAAAAAATGCGTAAAGCTATTGCTAACGGCTTTAATAAAGAGGATATTAGTACAACACTATTAAATGATGGTTCAATCCCTACAGACCGAATCATCCCTAAAGGTTTAGTAAAAAGCTCAAAAGGTGTAGATTTCGTTAGCACAACATCTCACCCATCTACAGTTAATTCAGAAAAAGCAAAGTCACTTTTTAAAGAGGCATTAAAAGAGAGTGGTAAATCAAAAGCTAGTATTTCATTACTAGTTAGCGATAGTAATACTTCACGCAAAATCGGTGAATACCTTAAAGCACAATTAGAAACAAACTTAAAAGGTTTAACAGTTAATATTACAGTTTTACCTGCACAACAAAAATTTGAATTACGCCAACAAGGAAACTATGATCTATCATTAGATACATGGGGTGCTGACTATCCTGATCCTACAACTTATTTAGAGTTATTCACATCTAAATCAGCTTTAAATGTATTAAACTATAAAAATAAACAATATGATGAATTCTTACAGAAAGCTAACACAGTAAGTCTACAAAACGAAACTGAAAGAACCCAGCTTCTTCATAAAGCAGAAGACACTTTACTAAATGACGCTGCTATTGCTCCTGTCTATCAAGCAGGATATGTATACTTGCAAAAGCCTAACGTAACAAATATAAAAGTTCGTCCATTTGTAGGCTATTTTTATTATAAGTATGCAAACAAGCAAGGTTAAAAATTACGAGGACTGCTACAGTTAGACATGAATAACTGCAATTCCATTCGTAGACTTCATTAAATTTAATGACTCTGCAAGAACGATCTTATACCATATCCCCCTTTAATTAATCTTAGATTAATTAGAGGGGTTTTTAATTA
The DNA here is from genome assembly GCF_042267765.1 of Gottfriedia sp. NPDC056225. NCBI lineage: Bacteria > Bacillati > Bacillota > Bacilli > Caryophanales > Bacillaceae > Gottfriedia > Gottfriedia sp. NPDC056225. The sequence goes on from NZ_JBHJTJ010000001.1 coordinate 243,209, forward strand.
AATGCAAAAAAACGGACCCAAAGAGTCCGATTTTAATACTGCCTATTAATCTATCCGTCAAAGCTTCCCTAATGCTTCGTATTCGTTCTTACTCAGCTTCTGAATAGCTATTCCCTTGTAATAGTACTTAACAATCTCATCATATGTTTTACCTTGTTTTGCGAGTTCATTTGCTCCGTATTGACTCATGCCAACTCCGTGTCCAAAGCCTTTTGTTGTGATGATGATTTCGTCGCCCTTACGCTCCCATGTAAAGTCTGTTGAACGTAGGTTCAGCTTTTCTCGGATTTCTTTACCAGTTAGCGTTTTATTTCCAAACATTACTTTTGCCACACGTTTACTTTGTGTTCGTGATGTTACTTTCCCTATGTCAGACTTATTAATTTTAACATTAAGTTTATTTTCGAAGTCGCTTATGGAGAATGCTACTGTAGAAATATAGTCAGGTGCAATAGAATCCCATGGACTTGGTACGCTTTTTAAGTATGGTACACTACTGCTCCAATATTCTTCTGAGTTTTCTGTGTAGCCATTACTTGAAGAGAAGAATGATGCTGTAATAGGTTGTCCATCGTATGTTAATATTTGTCCTTCGGTGGCTTTTACGGCTTTTTCTATTTTTGCTATGTTTACTTCGTAATTAGATCCAAATCTTTTCTTTAAATCATCACGGTCCTGAAAGACTTGGAATTGAACAGTATCATCTACTATTCCACCTTCTTCAAGTGGCTTACCTTCTTTTAATCTCTTGATAATAAATGTTCTTGCACTTAAACTTTGTGCTTTTAATGCTTCTGGTTCAAATTTTGCAGGCATTTCTGAAGCCACAACACCTAAAACATATTCCTCGATTGGTAATTTTTCAATTTTTTGTGTTTTCGTTCTAAAAACAGAGATACTTAAATTATCATCTTTGTTCGCTGCTGCAACTTGATTTGCTTTTTTCTGTAGCTGATCAACCAACCTACCGTCTGTATGGCTATGAAATGGTAGAACAAGTAATGTTGGGATAATAATAACGACTGAGCAAGTAGTTAATCCTGCAGTGACCAATGTTTTAAATGACTTCATATTTTCCTCCTATCCATTCCTAAACAACTTTATATGACAATTTTCAACTAATTGCCCTTTCTAAAGATAATTTATGTAGATGGACAAGCATTTAGAACAATATCGATCTGTTTTCAAATTAAATTATTCTAATTAAATATATTATTTTTTTCTTGTTTTTAGAATATTTTATACGGTTTCCGTCTATAACTTATAGTAGAAAGTTGCATGAGAATGCAAAAATGCCCGACTCTATGTGGGGTAACACAAAGTGCCAGGCATTTGAATTGTTTTTTAGTTTACGCTTGTAAGTCTTTAAGTGTTTCTTCCTCTACCGCTGTGCTTGGTTCGTTTACACGTTCAATGTCCGCTCCAAGTGCAGCAAGCTTTTCATGGAAATTAACATATCCACGATCTAAATGTTTTAATTCAGTAACGCGAGTATATCCATCTACAACAAGACCAGCAAGGATTAGAGATGCAGCAGCACGTAAATCGGTAGCAGCTACTTCTGCGCCTTGTAGATCATTTGGTCCATGAATAATCGTTGAGCGACCTTCAATTTTAATATTTGCATTCATGCGACGGAATTCTTCAACGTGCATGAAACGATTTTCGAATACTGTTTCAGTAATCATGCCTGTTCCAGTAGCTTTTAATAGAAGTGCCATCATTTGTGATTGCATATCTGTTGGAAAGCCTGGATGAGGCATCGTTTTGATGTCTACAGGTTTTAAATTGTCAGTACCAATTACACGAAGACCTTCTTCTTCTTCGATAATCGTTACACCCATCTCACGCATTTTAGCTACAACTGAGCTTAAATGTTCAGGAACAGCATTTTCAATTAATACATTTCCATTCGTAATCGCCGCAGCTACCATAAAAGTTCCTGCTTCGATTCGGTCTGGAATAATGTGATGAGTTGTACCAAATAGTGTTGGCACACCTTCAATTCGAATAGTGCCTGTTCCAGCACCACGAACTTTACCACCCATTGAATTAATGAAGTTTGCTAAGTCAACAATTTCAGGTTCCTTTGCAGCATTTTCAAGAATTGTCGTTCCATCAGCAAGCGCTGCTGCAGACATGATGTTTTCTGTTGCACCCACACTTGGGAAATCTAAATAGATTTTTGCCCCTTTTAAACGACCGTTTGATTTTGCCTCTACAAAACCATTACCAACCGTAATTTGAGCTCCCATTGCTTCAAAGCCCTTTAAGTGTTGTTCAATTGGTCTAGATCCAATTGCACATCCACCTGGTAAAGCAACACGCGCATGACCATTTCTAGCTAAAAGTGGTCCCATTACAAGAATTGATGCTCGCATTTTGCGAACATATTCAAATGGTGCTTCAACAAATAAATCTTTTGAAGCGTCAACTGTTACTGTATTATTTTCGAACTCAACCTCGGTATTTAAATTACGAAGAACTTCGTTAATCGTATAAACGTCAGATAGAGTTGGTACGTCATGAATTATATTTTTTCCTTCACTAGCTAGTAGCGCTGCAGCAAGAACTGGTAAGACAGCATTTTTTGCACCTTCTACACGAACTGTGCCTTGAAGCTGTTTCCCGCCACGGACAATGATTTTATCCAAACTTTTCCCCTCCGTGTCCTAAAATAGATCTATCAATATTCTACTGTTATAATCGGTGTTCCAAGAATAATTGTCGTTGATTTATCAACATTGTTTTCACGAATTGCAATTTGTAAATTTATTTTTTTGCCATTTGCAACCAAAGCGTCATTCCACTGTTCAGTATATGCTGAAACAGAGACGAATGCCCCTTCTTTTATTTCTTCAATTTTTGTTGCTTTGAAAGTCCCCAAAAAATCATTTTTTATACCCTGCAAAACACCTTCAAGTTTACCACCCATTGTCCCCTTTATACAAGTAAAAATAGTAGGTTCCTTACTAAAAATATTTTCCATTGAATTCTTTATAAGACTTTTTGTTTCTTTTTCAGCGTGTTGGTCCCATTTAGTCCCACTCAGTTCATAAATTACATAGCTGCTATTACTGCTAGTAGATGTTATCACAATTCTTTCTGTGATTGACTTATGGTTAAATGTACCAATTATTTTATTACCATTATCTGTATAAGTCCATTTAAAATTTTTAAATTTTTCTTTATAATCACCGATTATTTTAGTCACTGAAGTATTCATTTTAGCTTCTCGTGCATACAAATTCCAACTTGTAATCGAAATGTCTTTTTTATTTAATACATCTGCAAAACGGTCCAATTGGCCTACTCCCGTGTCAGCCATACCGATTTTACCCCAATTAAAAAATAATACCGTAGCAAAAGTAATCATCATTATTAATAAAAATATCGTTTTTTTCATAAAAAATCCCCTCTCTCTTACCTCCATTTTTCACAGGTAAAGAGGGGTTTATACGGTGTTTTATAACATACTTTTTGACAAATTATTTCAATAAATATGAAATGTTTTTTGCATATTGAAGGTAGTCTAAGAAGAAACTACTTACAGCAGAAGAAATTGTAATTGTTAATAACACCATAAAAAGTCGAATTTGGGCGACATGACCTTTTTTCATAATACTTTCCCATTTAATTGCTGTTATTGCCCACCAAGTTAAAATAATGAAAAGTAAATGGACAATAATTGCTAATGCCGCTTCTGTCCCAACTAAAGCTTCCATTTTTATGCCCTCTTTTCGTTCGTCTTTTAAATAATTTTGTTCTTAATTGCAAATTAAAAAGTGTAGGAATAATCCTACACTTTTTAATCTAAGTTCATTTTACGCCATAAAGAAATCTTTCACAATGTCTAGCTTATGAAATACATCTAAAGCTAAAGATGGTTTTATACCTAATACAATCGTTAAGACTGCACAAACTATAACAACGAAAAGATGTGTCTTTGGCAATACTATTTTACGCTCTTCACCACTTCTAAAGAAAATATTTTGAAGGATGCCAAAATAGTAAAAGTAAGAGACAACTGTAGTTAAAAGTAAAATTCCACCTAATACGAAATATCCTTTTTCTAGGACAAAAGCCCCCATGAAAATATTTAACTTTCCAATAAATCCTGCAGTTAATGGAATTCCTGCTAACGATAAAACGAATATTGACATGATGACCGCTAAAAACGGATTTGTTTTACCTAGACCAGCAAATGAAGAAAGTGAATCTGATCCTCTTTGTTGTTGTACATTATAAACAATTGTTAAAATTCCGATTGTCATAAATGTATATGCCAATAAGTAGAACCAAATACTCTCAAACATGAATAGGGAAATACTTACAAACGCAACTAGAACGTAGCCTCCATGTGCAATACCTGAGTATGCAAGTATTCGTTTTAGGCTGCTTTGTTTTAAAGCAATTGTATTACCTATTATCATTGATAGCGCGGCTAACGTAGCAATAACCGGCTGCATTACTTCAAATATTGATTTATGTTCCTTCGTCAATAACGCACCTGTAAAGATCACTAAGAAAATGCGTAGTACGATGATAAACCCACCTGTTTTTGAAACGGTAGCTAAAAATGCTGTTACTGGAGTTGGAGCACCCTCATAAACATCTGGAGCCCACATATGGAATGGTACAGATGCAAGTTTAAATGATAATCCAACAAATACTAGAACGAATGCTAGAATTAATAAAAACTCATTACTACTCGGTACTCCTTGAGAAAGCAACGTATGCATTTCTGAAATGTTAGTCGTACCTGTTAAGCCGTAAGTATAGCTTAAACCGAATAATGTGATTGCCGTCGAAATACCACCGTTAATTACATACTTGAGTGCAGCCTCTGAAGAACCTTCTCTTCTCTTTTGAATCCCAACTAAAATGTAAGATGAGATTGAAAGTAGCTCTAGTCCAACAAATAATGTAATTAAATCACTACTTGAAGCCATATACATCGCGCCAATTAAGGCAGTGATAAATAACGTATAGTATTCTGATCGCTCTGCAATTGTTTTATCTCCTAAAGCAAGTAATAAGACTAAGATTGCTCCAATTAATAAAACAGATTTAAATAGTAGCCCAAACGAGTCTAGTTTGAAAGATCCGGCTAATAGACTTGTATGTTTATGCGAATATAGTGTGATTAACCATACAAATGAGCCAACAACGCTAAGTAAGCCAATCCAACCGACTATTTTACGATTTACATTTTTAGGTAGTAAAAGCTCAAGGATTAATAGAAGAAGCGCAGCAGCTACTAGAATAATCTCAGGACCCATAGTTCCCCATTGAAAATCAGATAATGCTTTCCATGTCATCTTCTATACACCTCTAATCCCTTGAATGATAAAATTCACTGATGACACGATCATATTATTTACGAATGCTGGGTATACACCAAGCAGGACAATCGCAAGGACCAAAATAACTGATGCGATTGCTTCGCGTTTTGATAGATCAGTGAATGATGAAATAAAGTCACTATTTTTACCGAAACATAATTGTAAAATTGCTCTTAAAATATATGCTGCAGTTAAAATGATACCTAATGTACCAACTGTTGCAATTGCTTTATGACTTTGGAATAGACCAACAAATGACAACCATTCCCCTACAAAACCTGATAGACCAGGTAAACCTAGAGATGCCATACCACCAAAAAGTAATAATCCAGCTAATCTAGGAGTTAATTTAGATAACCCAGAAATACGATCAAAGCTAGTAGAATCACCTCGGTTTTCTAGCATACCAACTATTAAGAATAGTAATGCTGCAATTAAACCGTGAGATACTGATTGCAAAATAGCTCCTTGAATTCCGGCACTATTCATCGCCGCTAATCCAATCATAACAATCCCCATATGCGAGAAACTTGAGTAAGCCAATACAGAACGTAATTCCTTTTGAATTAAAGCAATATAAGCTCCATAAAGTAAATTAATTACACCAATAATCGCAAGGGCAGTCGACATTTTGTCAAATTGCTCTGGAAAAATACCTAATGCAAAACGAATTAAACCGTAAGTTCCAATTTTTAAAAGGATCCCAGCGTGAATGATTACAACAGCAGGATTTGCCTGAGTATGTACATTCACCATCCATCGATGGAACGGGAATAACGGTAGTTTAATTGCGAATGCGATTAATAAACAAACTAATAAAACCATTTTTAAATGATCTGAAATTGGGCTAATTGTCTGTTGGCCCGACGGAATGATATTTGCTAACACTGCATAATTAGTTGTACCAGTGCGAGCAAACAGGACAGCTATAACAAATAATAAGAACGCAGAACCTAATCCGTTGTAAATTAGGAATTGGTAACCTGCACGCTCACTATCATATCGGCCCCATTTTCCAATTAAGAAGAACATCGGAACTAGCGTTAATTCAAAGAATAAGAAGAATAACACTAAGTTCTGAGCCGTAAATACCCCAAACATCCCTACTTGTAGGATGAATAATAATTGGTAAAAGCCTTTTGAGCCTTTATTAATTGAATAACCAGCTATCACAGCGATTAATGAGATTATACCAGTTAGTAAAATCATCACTAATGATAAACCATCTACGCCAAGTTCAAATTTCACTTGAAACAATCTAGTCGAACCCGCAAAGATTTTTCCAAACGAGAACCAATCGTATGAAATATTCCAGTCTTTTAAACTAGAATGATTATGACCTGCCGTATAGGCAAGTATTGTAATAGCGAATGATAATACTGAAGTCGCTAATGCCCAAAGCTTATAAGAATTTTTTGGAGCGAATGAAACTAGTAATAATCCTAATAAAGGTGAGAAAACAACCCATAATAAGAAACTCGACATCATAAGTTGTACCCCCCTGTCACAACAATTGCTAGTAAAATTAGTGCTAGACCAAGTAGTGTAATAAATCCATAAGTTTGAACTTGACCACTTTGAAGTCTTGAACCAATTCCACCGATACTACTTACAATTCCTTTTACTAAAACTGCAAGCCCTTCAATTACAAAACGCTCAATTACAAACATTACATGACCGATTGCAAACATACCCTTTACGATCGTTACGCTATATAATTCGTCTACATAATATTTATTAAGAAGAATTTCATGGAATAATCCGTTTTCTTCTTGATTAGTTTGCTGAGCATTTCTTCCATACATATTGTAAGCAAGTGTAATACCCGCTAAAGAAACAAGTGTTGCTACGATCATAATCCAAACCGGTTCATGACTATGTTCAGTGATTTTAAATGGAACACCATTTAATAAAAAGTCATTTAAGTGGCGTCCAAAGAATGGCGTATTAATATAACCCGCAAAAATTGCAAGGATACCCAATAGTGACATTGGAATAACCATGGATTTTGGTGATTCGTGTGCACCTTTTGTTTTTTCTTCACCAGTGAAAACTAAGAAGAATAAGCGGAACATATAGAAAGAAGTAAAGAATGCTGCAACTAAAGCGACAACAAATAAAACGTAATTTCCATTTTCCCAAGTTGCTGCTATAATCTCATCCTTACTAAAGAATCCAGATAGTAACGGTACACCTGTAATCGCTAAAGTACCGATTAGGAATAGTGCAGATGTCCACTTCATTTTGTGGCGTAATCCGCCCATTTTAAAGATGTCTTGAGTGTGTACTGCGTGAATTACACTTCCAGCAGCTAAGAATAATAAAGCTTTAAAGAATGCATGCGTAGTTAAGTGGAAAATACTTGCTGTATATCCCCCAACACCTAATGCAAGCATCATATAACCTAGTTGGCTGACTGTAGAATAGGCAAGTACACGCTTAATATCTCTTTGTACTAGACCAATACTTGCTGCAAAAATAGCAGTAAATCCTCCAACAATCGCAACAACAGTTAAAGCAGTTCCACTAGCGATAAAAATTGGATAAGTCGTAGCTACTAAGTAAACACCGGCTGCTACCATCGTTGCTGCGTGGATTAATGCAGAAACTGGTGTCGGACCTTCCATCGCGTCAGGAAGCCATGTGTGAAGTGGGAACTGACCTGATTTCCCCATTGCCCCAACGAATATTAAAATGGCAATAAGTGTTAACATACCAGTACTCACTTGTCCTCCTTGGATTACATGGAAGATTTGATCGAAGTCAAAGCTCTTTGTTTTCCAAAATAATAGGACCATCCCAATAAATAAACCAACGTCCCCTATTCTAGTCATAATGAACGCTTTTTTAGCTGCTGCTTTTGCTTCTTCTTTGTAGAAGTAGAAACCAACAAGTAAAAATGATCCTAGACCTACTAACTCCCAGAATACATAAAGTTGTAGAATACTAGGTGAAATGACAAGTGCTAGCATCGCAAATGTGAATAAACCTAAATATGCAAAGAATACCGTAATACGGTCGTCGTCTTCCATATAAGCAGTAGAATAAATATGTACTAATGTACTAACAAACGTAACAATTACTAACATTAACGAATTTAGTGCATTTACTACATATCCAACGTGAATATCGACATTACCAATTGTTAACCAAGTATATAATTTCTGCACTGTATCCCCTTGTAGACGGTCAAATAAGACGAACAAGGAGATGATGAATGAGATTCCTGTTAAAGTTGCCCCTAAAATCCCACTACCTTTCTTTCCTTTTGTACCAGCTAATATTAGGATTAGAAACGAAATTAGCGGAAGTACCGGAACAAGCCAAGCATACTGCATCATCAAATTCCACCTCCTAATTATCTTTTCAATGAATCAGCTTCATCGATATTGACTGTCTGACGATGACGATACCATGCAATTAAAATTGCAACGCCCACTGCAGCTTCAGCAGCCGCAACTGAAATCGTAAATAATGAGAAAATTTGTCCTGTTAAAGACGGTGCCACACCAAGTTTACTGAATGCCACTAAATTAATATTTGCAGCATTTAACATTAACTCGATACAAATTAACACGATTACTGTGTTTCGCTTTGTTAGTGCACCATATAATCCGATACAAAATAAGATAAGCGCTAAAAGAAGATAAGCATTAATTGGAACTGAATTCATTCCTTCGTACCCTCCTCTTTTGAATCATCTGATTTTGCTAAAATAATCGCACCTACTAAAGCAATTAGTAATAATACAGACATTACTTCAAATGGCACGATGTGATTTGAAAACAATTGTAATCCAATATTTTTCGTATTGTTTGTTGCTAAATCAACATCTGAAGCGTCGATTGAAAGACCGTTTACACCTAAAAACATAACAGCTCCAAATGCAACAATACCAACAAATGCAGCAATATTTCTCCAGTTTCTTTTTGGCTTTTCACTTTCAATATCATGCTTTGTTAACATGATTCCAAAAATCATTAAGATCGTTACTGCACCTGAATAAATAAGAATTTGAACAACCGCCACAAATTCCGCTGATAAAAGAACATAAACCCCTGCAATACTAATGAATGTTAATACAAGTGAAAGCATCATGTGCATTACTTTCGTAGAGTTTAACATCATTACTCCGCCTAATATGGCAGCTAAAGAAAGAAGAAAGAAAGCAACTACAAAACCACTCATGCTTTATTCTCCTTTCGAATGTTTTGATCATTTTCATCAAGCCATTGAAGGTCTTTAAATAGCTCATCACGTGAATACTCTGCAAGCTCAAAGTTATTCGTCATAATAATCGCTTCTGTAGGACAAACCTCTGTACATAAATCACATAAAATACAAATTTCGAAATTGATATCATATGTGTCGATAATTTTTCCTTTTTTCGCAGGATCAGGATGCTTTTTCCCAGTTAATGTAATACAGTCTGTTGGACAGATTGCCGAACATTGGTTACAAACAATACATTTTTCTGGATAAAACTTTTGAATACCACGAAAGCGATCTGGTAACGGAATCGGCTGATTTGGATAATCATATGTTACTTTCTCGCGCGTTAAATTTTGAAGAGTATACTTTAATCCTTTTACTAACCCAATCATGACTCACACCCCTTTAGATTGGTCGATTTGTTTAGAAGAATAAGCTTTTTACTAAAGCAGTTATTAAAATATTTGCTAATGAAACTGGTAACAGTACTTTCCAACCGAACTCCATTAATTGGTCAGCTCGTAAACGTGGGAACGTTACACGGAACCAAATTAATAAGTATAAAATCACACTAAATTTTAAAGAGAACCAAACAGCTCCAGGAATAAAGTCTAGACCTGCAATCGGCTTCCATCCACCTAAGAATAGAATTGTAATTAATGAGCACATTGCAAAGAAATATACATATTCCGAAAGCATAAAGAACGCCCAACGGAAACCTGAAAACTCCGTATGATAACCTGCAACTAACTCTGATTCTGCTTCAGGTAAGTCAAAAGGTGTACGATTTAATTCAGCAACTGCTGCAATTAAGAAAACGATAAAAGCAATCGGCTGAGTTACAATGAACCATACATTATCTTGAGCATTAACAATATCATTTAAATTTAAGCTTCCTGTTAATAGGATTACACCTAATACACTCATTACTAACGGAATTTCGTATGAAATCATTTGTGCCGCTGCACGCATACCACCGATTAGTGAGTATTTGTTATTCGATGCCCAACCTGCTGTAACAACACCAACAGTTGTTAACCCTGAAACGGCGATATAATAAAGTAACCCGACACCAATATCAGCAAACTGCAAATTTTCTGTAAAAGGTAATGTTGCTAATACCATAAACGCTGGTGCAAATGCGATGATTGGAGCTAAAATAAATAACGGTTTATCTGCTGCCTTTGGAATCGTATCTTCTTTTAAAAGAAGTTTTAATACGTCAGCAACAGTTTGTAGTAAACCAAATCGTCCACCAACTTGGTTCGGACCAATACGCCCTTGCATGAATCCCATTACTTTACGTTCTGACAGAATACCAAACGTAACGAACCCTAAAACTACAAATAGAAAAATAACGCCTAAACCTAAATAGATGAGAAAATTAATCCAAGACGGTGTACTTTGTAGAAGATTTTCTATCATTATCCGTCTACCTCCCCAAGTACAATATCAATGCCACCTAAAATAGTAATTAAGTTTGCGATGTTTTCACCTTTTAATAACTTTGGAAGAATTTGCAGGTTATAAAATGATGGTCGTCTAAACTTCAAACGATAAGGCTCTTTTTTTCCATCACTCGCAATATAGCAACCAATTTCTCCACGTGGTGACTCGATTCTTACGTATCCTTCACCTTTAGGAGCTTTAATGATTTTAGGAACTTTTGCTAAAATATCACCTTCAGCAGGGAATTGTTCAACAGCTTGTTCTAAAATCTTTAATGACTCTTCAATCTCTAGCATTCTGCACATATAACGATCCCATGCATCTCCAACCGTTCCTACTGGTACATCGAAATCAAAACGGTCGTAAATAGAATATGGAGCATCTTTTCGTAGGTCGTATTTAACGCCCGTACAACGTAGATTAGCACCACTTAGTGAGAAGTTAATCGCATCTTCTTGTGAATATGCACCGATGCCTTTTACGCGATTGATAAAAATTTCATTACCTGAAACTAAATCATGATAACCCTTTAACTGCTCTCTCATATAAGGAATGAATTCTCTTACTTTTTCAATCCATCCATCTGGAGCATCCCACTTAACTCCACCAACACGCATATAGTTAAAAGTAAGTCTCGCCCCACATAATTCATTTAATAGATTGATAATCATTTCACGCTCTCGGAAAGCATAAAGGAATGGACTAACTGCCCCAATATCTAGAAGATTTGTACCCCACCAAACTAAGTGACTAGCAACTCGACCTAGCTCCATTGAGATTACACGTAAATATTCCGCGCGGTCTGGAACCTTAATATCCATCATTGTTTCAACAGCATGGCAGAGAACATAGTTATTTGTCATTGCCGATAGATAGTCCATACGGTCTGTATAAGGGATAATCTGTGTATATTGAAGATTTTCAGCGATTTTTTCTGTACCTCGGTGTAGATAACCGATGACTGGCGTCGCCTCTTTAATGATCTCTCCATCAATCTTTAACACAAGACGAAATACACCGTGTGTACTAGGATGCTGAGGACCGACATTTAATAGCATTTCTTCAGTACGAATCATGGCTTATCCTACACCCCCTCGTCAAATTGAACATAATCTTTTCTAAGTGGGTAGCCAACCCAAGTTTCCGGCAGTAAAATACGTTCCAATTTTGGATGTCCTTCAAACTGAATGCCTAGTAGATCATATGTCTCACGCTCCGGCCAGTTTGCCCCTTCCCAAATTGGAGTTATACTATCGACAATCGGCTGATTGCGATCTGCTCTAACTTTTAAAGCGATTCCATGTTTACGTTTATATGAATAGATGTAAGAGTAAACCTCCATGTACTCAACAAAATCAGTTCCATGTAGCCCAGATAAATAAGTAAATTGAAGCTCGTCATTATTTTTTAAGTATTCTGCCACTTTATAATAAGCATCGTTTTTGATTGTAAAAGATGGATCATGTTTAGAAAGTGTATTGATTGTTGCTTCCTCAATCACTTCTGCGCCGAACTCTTTTTCAATTAATGCCTTTACTTCATCCAATAATGGTTGATTATGAGAAGCTTTTGCTTCTTCAGCTGGAGCCTCAGTAGCACCGCCTGTTTTTGCTTTCGCTTTTAATGCTGCCGCTGCTTTCGCCTTTGCAACTGCAATTGCCTTTGCTTTCGCTTTTGCCGCGTCATCGTCAGAGCCAGCACTTGCTGTGTCTTCTCCACCTGATGCTTTTTGTTTTGCCAATGCTGCTGCCTTCGCTTTTGCTGCCGCTACTGCTTTTGCCTTTGCTGCTGCAATTGCTTTCGCTTTTTCATCATCTGCACCGTCTGATGGAGCTTCTCCACCTTCAGCTGCTTTTTGTTTAGCTAATGCCGCTGCCTTCGCCTTTGCCGCCGCTACTGCTTTTGCTTTTGCCAATGCTAAAGCTTTTGCCTTTTCATCTTCTGAAGCTGGTTCTTCTGCTTGCTCCCCTGCTTCTGCTGCTTTTTGTTTCGCGATTGCTGCTGCCTTTGCCTTTGCTGCAGCTACTGCTTTTGCTTTCGCTAGTGCAAGTGCTTTTGCCTTTTCATCTTCTGAAGCTGGTTCTATTTCTTGTTCCCCTGCTGCAACTGCTTTTGCTTTCGCTAGTGCAAGTGCTTTCGCTTTTTCATCTTCAGTTGTTGTTTCTTCTTGTTTTATTTGATTTTCATCGGCTGGCTTTTCAACTAGAGAAGCTTCTTCTTTTTGGACACCACTGTTATCCGCGCCTTCTTTTTCCGCCTTTAACTGTTCCATTTTTCGTCTAGCTGCTTCTTTCGCCCGCTCAGCCGCTTCTTTCTTTAGTTGTTCTTTAGACTTATCTTCACTCATTTATTCGTCACCTGCTTTCCAGTTTTAGCCTCGTAACGAATCTTCTCTTTTAATTTGTTAATACCGTAAATTAACGCAGCTGGATTCGGAGGACATCCAGGAATATATACGTCTACAGGAATGATTTGGTCAACTCCTTTAACGACTGCATACGAGTTAACGTATGGTCCACCAGCAGTTGCACATGAACCCATTGCAATTACCCATTTAGGCTCAGGCATTTGGTCATATAAGCGTTTCACAATTGGAGCCATCTTTTTCGTAACAGTTCCAGAAACAATCATACAGTCAGATTGACGAGGAGAAGTACGGAAAAACGATCCAAAACGGTCTAAATCATAATGTGATGAACCTACACCCATCATTTCAATTGCACAACAAGCTAACCCGAATGTTAATGGCCATAACGAGTTACTCCTTGCCCATGCCTTCACTTCTTCCAAAGTAGTGAAGAAAATATTTTTTTGGAGTTCCTCCATCTCAGCAACAGAAATTCCATCTAGCTTCATAACCATTTCAACACCTTCTTCTTCCAAGCGTAAATAAGTCCCAACAGTAACATAAGGATAAAGATAATCATCTCCACAAATGCAAAAAGTCCTAATTGATCATATGCTACAGCCCACGGATATAAGAAAACAGTTTCAACATCAAAAATAACGAATAATAGTGCAAATATGTAATACCCAGCGTGGAAACGAACCTTCGCATCATGGAATGGTTCAATACCACTTTCATACGTCGTTGCCTTCGCTTCAGTTGGTACGTTTGGTCTTAAAATTTTCCCTATCACTGAAAGTGCAACAACTGGAAGCGCTATCCCAATAACTAGAAACACGACTACGATCACGTAATTATTTAAATAAGCATTCACGAAACTTGTCCCTCCCCTAACTACAGAGCTCTACATTATATACTTATTATAAATATAATGTATTTTTCATTAATTTTTACTATTCAGTTTTGTAATCGTATCCATTATAACAAATGTGACAAAAACGTGTCGATATTTATTGCCATTAATCCTAAAATTGATAATATAGTTGGAAAATAAATTCCATTATTCTCTAATTATCATTAAAGTACGTCGTTCTAATAAATTTCTAATGTTTTCGCCACTGATTCTACTATCGAAAATTTTATATCAGTATAGGAGTTATCCACAAATCCACAGAAAGTTATTCACAATTTCCACAAATTAAAAAATAGTGATAATTGTCGAAGAAAAAAAATAAACCAACTCAAAAAATTGAGCTGGCTTATATTTAAGATGCAATCGTTTCTGAAGATTGCTTATTTTGATTTTTAGATTTAGGTTGTGCAAACTTTCTACTTTTTGTACTTCCCATAAAAAATGAAAGAACTAAAGCAATACCAGATAATGCAGTTGCGAAAATAAATGCATCATTAATACCGCTAATTGATGCTAATTTAGATGCCTGGCTATATAGCGTCGTAACTGCTAATGCTCCACCCTGTGCAGAACTTAATCCAGCCGCACCCGCTAACTGCGCGCCTGTGTGATGAACCCAATCCATAATGAAGGAATTCGTTGAAGTCACTTCATTTGAAAAGTCCGCCAAATGGTTTGTCGTTTGAGTCGTCATAATTGTAACAAGGATTGCCGTACCTACCGAACCAGCCACTTGTCGCAATGTATTTTGAGTTGCAGTACCATGAGTAATCATCTTAACTGGCAACTTATTTAAACCAGCAGTCATGATTGGCATCATAATAAATGACATACCAAATGAACGTAAAGTATAGAAGAACATAATTTTTAAATATGGTGTATCAATAGACAATTTTGTGAACTCATAAGTTGTAAAAGTCATAATAAGCAGTCCAAAAATCGCTAAAGGACGGATTCCATATTTATCGAATAATTTACCAGTAAGCGGTCCAAGTGCACCCATAATTAATGAACCAGGTAGCAATAATAAACCTGCTTTTATTGGCGTAAAACCACGGATGTTTTGTAAATATAGAGGTAATAAAATCATCCCTCCATATAAAGCTGTTGTAACGATTAAATTAATTAATAATGTGTAAGAAAAAGAAAAGGATTTAAATACTTTTAAGTTAATTAATGGTTGTTTTGCCGTTAATTCTCTCCACACAAATAATCCTAAGCTTATAAACGCAATCACTAATGATAGGACTACCTCTGTGCTACCCCAGCCTTCATTACCAGCTTCACTGAAACCATATAATAAACTACCAAATCCAAGTGACGAACTTAGCACTCCCAAAATATCTAAAGTTGGGAATGAACGTTTACGTGAAATACGGAACCAAGCATTAGCTAGAATGATTGCAATGACACCAAACACAGCCATTCCATAGAATAAGAAATGCCAAGAATAATCTTGAACTACATAACCAGTTATTGTTGGACCAATAGCTGGTGCCAGGATCATTGCGATCCCCATTAATCCCATTGCAGCTCCACGCTTTTCAGGTGGGAAAATCGTCATAAAGATATTCATACCAAGAGGCATTAATATACCTGCTCCGACCGCTTGTACTACGCGCCCAACCATCATAATTGGGAAATTACCTGAAAGAGCACAAATAATTGAACCAACCGTAAAGGCAATCATTGAAAAGATAAATAACTTTCGATAAGTAAATGTTTCAACTAGATAAGCACTAACTGGAATTAAGATACCGTTTACCAACATAAATCCAGTAGATAGCCATTGCGCAGTCGAAGTTGTAACATTAAAATCAGCCATCAACTTCGGTAAAGCAACATTTATTAATGTTTGATTTAAAATAGACACGAACATCCCAAGTAATAGCACCGTCAAAACTTTACCCATACTAAAGCTTTGCTTTTCATTCGATTCAGTTGTAACTGGTTTCTTCTTAACTTCTTCAGTTTTTTCTATTTTAGTAAATTCTTCTTTTTGAACTGTTTCTTTTCTTTGATCTATTTTTGAATTATTATCTTTATTTCTTAAAGCAATTCGATTAATAATAAAGAAAACAATTAAGCAAAACCCTCCATATGCTATGATCATTCCAGTAGACATCGAAATTCCTCCTTACTTATGGATACGAACAGAAGCATTCATTCCTGGAACAATTTCAAATGACTTGTTATGATCTAAAGAAATTCTTACTGGGACAACCTGTTCCACTTTCGTATAATTTGCATTAGAATTTCCAGAAGGTAGTAAACTAAATGTATTAGCAGTAGTTAAACCAACAGACTCTACAGTTCCTGTTAATGTAGTATCCGGATATGCATCAACATACACATCAACTTCTTGGCCTTTTTTCACATCTTCAACTTGAGTCTCTTTAATATTTGCTGTAACCCAAAGATTATCTAAGTTATATGCGTAACCAAGTGTTGAACCTGCAGCAACTAATTGGTCTTTAATTGCATTTGTTTGAACAATTGTAGCGTTCGTTGGCACTGAAACCGAAACTTCATGAGCTGTGTCACCAGCAGCTTGAGGTGCAGTTAAAACTTTACCGATTGATTGGTTTGGTGAAAATGTTTTACCAAATGAACCTGACCAAGAATCAAGCTTACCAGCAGCAGGAGATGAAATAACAATTTGTTGTCCATCTATTTTTGCATTATCCGTTTTTATATAACTTGTAGATTGATCATAATAGTAATAACCGACAAATCCACCAGCAACTAATATGACTAAAGTAATTATGTTAACAAACACCATTTTCTTCATGTTCCCCATAAATAAAATCCTCCTAATTTTTAATCGTTTCTCTCTATATAGGTAACAAAAGTAAAACAACACTTTGTCGTTTTACTTCTCATAGTTTTTAATTATAATTGATTTAGAAACGTACTCAACCGTTAATAATCCTAATTTTGTTGTTTAAACAACACTTTAGTTATTCATTGTTTATTTTATTAAAGTTATTTAATAAAGGAGTTTTAAAATGTCCATAAAAAATAATCTCGACCCCCGCGTCGTTCGAACTAGACAACTTTTACAAGATGCACTAATTAATCTATTAGCTGATAATAAAGACTTCGAATCAATCAGCGTTCAAGATATCACAAAAAAGGCAAACGTTAACAGAGCAACCTTTTATAGCCACTACGAAGACAAATACCAAATGGTCCGACAAATTGTTAGAGAAAAACTTGTTGATTTAGACAAAGCAATGAAAAATGTTAATTTCAGTATGTATGACGGAAACCAGAACAATCTTGAAGAGATGACCCTGCAGTCTTACTACCATCTATTCGAACATGTCGAAAAAAACAGCTACTTCTACAAAGTCCTGCTTAGGAGACAAGGACCAAATCTATTTAGAAGAAGACTTTATGATGTACTAGCAACAGCATTCGAAACAGGCATCAAATTCATTCAACCAAAAAAGAATAAATTCCAAGTACCTAGCGACCTGCTAGTAAGTTATATTTCCGGCGCAACTCTAAGCGTAATCTCATTCTGGGTTGAAAATGACATGCCCTACTCAAAAAAACACATGGCAGAGTATTTACTAAAGATCTCAAGAAACGGAATCTTACCGACTGCAGGACTAGAAAATATTTAATAAGAAGATTGTTGAGATAACTCGTCTAAATAGTGGCTTTTGTCTTTTATTGTTCCTGAGGTTGTGAGGTTTAGTTTTGATAGGAGTCTTGAAGCGTTATAGATAGAGGGAATATGAAGAAAGTCTCTAGCTTGTTTATATTTTATCGTGTTTCCAATTAAAAAAAGATAATCAACCAATGCACCTATATGTGCCTCTTTTGATTCATGTAGGCAATAGTTGCAAATTCAATTTCCTTTATCACGCTCCATAGTGAACTGACTACAATTAGTACAAATTACTCCAGTAAGAAGTTCAGCACTACTAATATTGTACTTGTCTAATATATTTTGATCTAAAAGCTGGTGTTGTTTTATTAATAGTTTAGCCAACTTCCTTATTTCTTTTTGTGTATAAAGATCTGTTTTAAATTTTAACTCTAGTTCTTCAACCTTTTTATAAAGTAACTCTGAGTGAAAAACTTTTTTAGCAATCTCACTTTGATTTATAGACGCTTTTATTATCGTTTTTGGATTGCTTACAACAACATAAGATAATTTCTATTTACGATGTCCCCTTCTTACATCAAAATCAACACTACTTAACCACAAGCATACAAAAACACCACAACAAAAAAAGAGCCGCAAAAGGGCTCTTTTTCAAATTACTTATATTGTGCTACGTTTAAACGGTTCATTGCTTTGTGCAAAGCAAGTTCAGCGCGTTTGATGTCTGTGTCAGGACGTCTTTCTTGTAGACGTTTTTCTGCACGTTTTTTTGCTTCTACTGCACGCTCAACATCGATTTCAGTTGATGCTTCAGCAGATTGAGCCAATATTGTAACGGCTTCAGGTCGAATTTCAATGAATCCGCCACTAACTGCAACGTGATCTGTTCCAGTTGGTGTTTTTACTTTAACAGGTGCTGTTGCTAGCGGTGCCACAGTTGAAATGTGTCCAGGTAAAATACCTAGCTCACCGCTAGTTGCTTTCGTGCTAACGAATTCTGTTTCGCCTTCATAAGCCGGTCCATTAGGAGTGACGATACTGACTTTCATTGTCTTCATAGTGAACTCCTCCTGTCTAGCTTCGTGAGCTAATCAAGTTCATTCAAATAAATGATGAACAAGCCTTTCGATTAGACAATTATTATACTAATGTTTTTGCTTTTTCTACTACTTCTTCAATGCGTCCAACTAAACGGAATGCATCTTCTGGAAGAGTATCGTATTTACCTTCTAAGATCTCTTTGAATCCACTAACAGTTTCTTTAACTGGCACGTAAGAACCTTTTTGTCCTGTGAATTGCTCAGCAACGTGGAAGTTTTGAGATAAGAAGAATTGAATACGACGAGCACGAGCTACGACTAATTTATCTTCTTCTGATAACTCATCCATACCTAAGATTGCGATGATATCTTGAAGTTCTCTATAACGTTGTAAAGTTGATTGTACTTGACGAGCTACTTCATAGTGCTCTTCACCAACGATTTCTGGGTTTAATGCACGAGATGTAGATGCTAATGGATCTACCGCTGGGTAAATACCCATCTCAGATAAACGACGCTCTAAGTTTGTTGTTGCATCTAAGTGAGCGAACGCTGTAGCTGGTGCTGGATCCGTATAGTCATCGGCAGGAACGTAAATCGCTTGAATCGAAGTTACAGAACCTTTGTTTGTTGAAGTGATACGCTCTTGTAATTGACCCATTTCAGTAGCAAGAGTTGGTTGGTAACCTACCGCAGAAGGCATACGACCTAATAGGGCAGAAACCTCAGAACCTGCTTGAGTGAAACGGAAGATGTTATCGATGAAGAATAACACGTCTTGTCCTTGCTCATCACGGAAATATTCAGCCATTGTTAAACCAGTTAAGGCAACACGTTGACGTGCACCAGGTGGTTCGTTCATTTGTCCGAATACCATCGCTGTTTTCTTGATAACGCCAGAATCGCTCATTTCATGGTATAAGTCGTTACCTTCACGAGTACGCTCACCTACACCAGCGAATACTGAGATACCGCCGTGCTCTTGTGCGATGTTGTTAATTAATTCTTGAATTAATACAGTTTTACCTACACCTGCACCACCGAATAGACCGATTTTACCACCTTTGATATAAGGAGCTAATAAGTCTACTACTTTGATACCAGTTTCAAGGATTTCTACTTTTGTAGTTAATTCTTCAAATTTAGGTGCTTGACGGTGAATTGGGTCACGACGTACGTCTTCTCCAAGTTCTTCGTTTAAGTCAATGTTGTCACCTAATACATTGAATACGCGTCCTAATGTAGCGTCACCAACTGGAACCGAAATTGGTTTACCTGTGTTAACTGCTTCCATTCCACGTACTAATCCATCAGTTGAAGCCATTGCAACTGTACGAACAGTATCGTCACCTAAGTGAAGAGCAACTTCTAATGTTAAATCAATGTTTACTTCGTTTGCGTCGCCCGCTTCTTTACGAACACGTAACGCATTATATATTTGTGGTAATTGGCCGTTTTCGAACTTTACGTCTACAACCGGTCCTAATACCTGAGTAATAATACCATTGCTCATCGCTTTTCCTCCTAGCATTGTTTCATTAAAAGCCGATCAATTTATATAGCCGTCGTAAGCAGATTAGCCAAGTGCTGCTGCTCCACCGACGATTTCAGTAATTTCTTGTGTAATTGCTGCTTGACGCGCACGGTTATAGTGAAGAGTAAGCTTACTAATAACTTCTTTCGCGTTATCAGTTGCACTTTTCATCGCTGTCATACGTGAAGCGTGTTCACTAGCCTTACTGTCTAATAATGCACCAAAGATTAAGCTTTCTGCATATTGAGGCAGTAAAACTTCTAAGATTTCATCATCAGATGGTTCAAATTCGTAATTAGTTGTTGCCTTACCTGTGTCAATATCTGTTAAAGGTAATAGCTTTTTCTCAGAAACCTCTTGAGAAATTTTACTTACGAAATGGTTATATGATAAGTAAAGCTCATCAAAAATGCCGTCAGTGTACATTTGAACTGTACGATTAGCAAATTTTTGAATATCATCGAATGAAGGTTGATCTGGAATTCCAAGAACCTCTTCAACGATTGGGTAACCTAAACGCTTAAAGTAGTCACGTCCAACTCGACCTAGTACAATAATTGCAAATTCATCATTCGATTTATGGCGATCTTTAATTGTATTAGTTACCGCACGTAATACGTTACTATTAAATGCACCAGCTAAACCACGGTCAGAAGTGATGACAATGTAACCAGTCTTTTTAACTGGACGAGTTACTAGCATCGGATGTCTACTGTTTACACCTTTTGCCACGCTACCAACTACCTCTTGCATTTTGTCCATGTAAGGAACAAATTGCTTTGAGTTTTGTTCAGCACGGTTTAATTTCGCAGCAGAAACCATCTCCATCGCTTTTGTGATTTGGCTTGTCTTTTTTGTTGAATTAATTTTTGTTTTTATATCGCGTAATGATGCCACAGGTTTTCACCACCTTTTGGTAAACAGTTAAATGAAGGACGAGCTAGAGCCCGATCCTTCAAATCCAGATATTTAAATCGCCTTCTTATTTAGAAGCAATAAAGTTCTTTTTAAAGCTTGTGATTGCAGCGTCAAGGTCAGCTTCGTTTGGTAATTTACCAGTATCACGAATAGCATCTAAAAGACCTTTAGCGTTAACGTCCATCCAAGCTAACATTTCTTCTTCAAAACGAGTAATGTCTTCAACTGCTACGCTGTCTAAGTGACCACGTGTTAGTGCATATAAAGAAGTTACTTGTTTTTCTACTTTTAAAGGTTTGTGTAAACCTTGTTTAAGGATTTCAACTGTACGAGCACCACGGTTAAGTTTAGCTTGAGTTGCTTTATCTAAGTCAGAACCGAACGCAGCAAATGCTTCAAGCTCACGGAATGACGCTAAGTCAAGACGTAGCGTACCTGCTACTGATTTCATCGCCTTAGTTTGCGCTGAACCACCAACACGTGATACAGAAAGACCTGCATTGATCGCTGGACGTACGCCAGAGAAGAATAAGTCAGACTGTAAGAAGATTTGTCCGTCAGTAATTGAGATTACGTTTGTTGGAATATAAGCTGAGATATCACCAGCTTGAGTTTCGATGAATGGTAATGCAGTTAATGAACCGCCACCTAACTCATCATTTAACTTAGCTGCACGCTCTAATAAGCGAGAGTGTAAGTAGAATACATCCCCTGGATATGCTTCACGACCTGGAGGACGTTTTAATAGTAATGAAAGCTCACGGTAAGCTACCGCTTGTTTTGATAAATCATCGTATACTACTAATACGTGTTTACCATTGTACATAAACTCTTCACCCATAGTTACACCAGCGAAAGGAGCTAAGTATAACATTGGAGCTGGAGATGAAGCAGGTGCAGTTACAACGATTGTGTAATCTAAAGCGCCATGCTTACGTAAAGTTTCAACAAGTCCACGAACTGTTGATTCTTTTTGACCGATTGCAACATAGATACAGATCATGTTTTGGTCAGCTTGGTTAAGGATAGTATCGATTGCAACAGCTGTTTTACCAGTTTGACGGTCACCGATGATTAACTCACGTTGTCCACGTCCGATTGGTACAAGAGCGTCGATCGCTTTGATACCTGTTTGTAATGGCTCATGTACTGATTTACGTGCCATTACGCCAGGAGCAGCGTTTTCGATTGGACGAGATTTTGTCGTTTCGATTGGGCCTAAACCATCAACTGGTTGACCTAATGAGTTAACAACACGTCCTACTAATGCTTCACCAACTGGTACTTGCATGATGCGTCCAGTACGACGAACTTCGTCGCCTTCTTTAATGCCTGTGTAAGGTCCTAAGATGATAATACCTACGTTGTTTTCTTCTAAGTTTTGTGCTAGTCCCATAACGCCGTTAGAGAACTCAACTAGCTCTCCAGACATACATTGGTCAAGACCATGAGCACGAGCGATACCGTCACCAACTTGGATAACTGTACCAACATCACTAACTTCTATTTCAGTTTGGTAATTTTCGATTTGCTTTTTAATCAGCGCACTGATTTCTTCAGCTTTGATGCTCATGCATTTCACCCCTATCTACAAACTATTTTGCGATTAATTCACGTTCGATTCGAACAAGTTTATTTTTTAAGCTGCCGTCAAAAATACGGTTTCCAACACGCACTTTGTAACCACCGATTAATGATGGGTCAATTTCGTTTTTCACACGTATTGAATTTTTACCTAATTTAGAAGCGAATAACGCTCCAATTTTCTCTAGTTCTTCAGAAGACAATGCCGTTACAGAGTAAACTGTTGCATCTGCAATATTACGAGTTTCATTCGCAATTTTTACATACTCAGTTACTAAATTAGAAATAGTGCTTAAGCGTTGGCGATCAACTAATAAACAAACTAGATTTAATACCGTTTCAGAAATTGAAGCAAATGTGTCATTTAAGACAGACTTTTTGCTTTCTTTTGTGATTCCAGGATGTTGTAAAAACTTATTTAATTCTAAGTTTTCTACGTATTCCTTTTTCACTACTTGTAAATCATGTTCAACAGTTTCTACTAAATTTTGTTCAGTAGCTAATTCAAAAAGAGCGTTTGCGTAGCGTTTTGCAACTAATTCGTTACTCATTTAGCTTCGCCTACTTCTTTAAGATATTGATCAAAAATAGCAGATTGGTCTTCAGACTTCACTTCTTTTTCAAGTACTTTAGAAGCAATTAATACAGATAATGAAGCAACTTGTTGTTGAACTGATTGTACTGCAAGCTCTTTTTCACGAGTAATTTCACGTTTAGCGCTTTCTTTCAAGTTTTCAGCTTCTGCTTTTGCTGCTGCAACGATTTCTTCACGTTGTACATCAGCTTGCTTTCTAGCTTTCTCAAGAAGCTCGCGAGCTTCTGTACGAGCAGCAACTAACTCTTGCTTTTGCTCTTCAACTAGTTTCATTGCATCTGCGTTGTTTTTCTCAGCTGAATCTAATTGATTAGCGATGTGATCTTCACGTTGTTTCATAATTCCCATTACAGGTCCTAATGCATACTTTTTCAGAAGAGCAAGTAAAATTAGAAATATTACTAATTGAAACACGACATTGCCCCAAGGTACACCATGTCCTGCCTCAGCTAATACGAATTGTGATCCGTTTAACACAAGCTTTCACTCCCTTCAAGGGTTGTATTTATTTATTTTTTATAACATAGCCCTAATCTCTTACCGACTTGGACTTAACTTTCAAAAGGAATCCTTCAAAACTGAGTGTCATAAAGGAATGGCGAAGTAAATGTGAACACAAACTTCGCCATTTTTTTAATAATTTGTATGATCTTAAGCTTTACCAAATGCCATGAATGCGATAACTACTGCGATGATTGGAAGTGCCTCAACTAATGCAACCCCGATGAACATTAAAGCTTGAAGAGTTGAACGTAATTCTGGTTGACGAGCAACACCTTCTACTGTACGTGATACAATTAAACCGTTACCAATACCTGCACCTAGTGCACCTAAACCTATTGCGATTGCCGCTGCTATTAAAGCCATTTTAAATTTCCTCCTTCTTAATCATAAGAAATATATTTTTTATAATAATTTTAATCTAACTACCAAATTCAAGTGAGCTGTTTAATGCTCGTCCGCCACTTTATGTGACAAGTACACCATCGTTAACATTACGAAGATAAACGCTTGGATTGAACCAACAAATACAGAGAATCCTTGCCAAACAATCATCGGTATTGCTGCCGCGATTGTCCAAATCACACCTGCACCTACACTATCCGCATATGCATGTGTACCCATTGTTGCAAGTAAACCTAATAATACTTCCCCTGCGTAAATGTTACCGTAAAGTCGAAGACCTAGCGTTAATGTGTTCGCTAATTCTTCAATAATTTTTAATGGAAACAAGAATCCCATCGGCTGGAAAAACCCTTTTCCGTAAGCCTTAAAGCCTCTCATTTTAATACCATAATAATGTGATAAACCAACTATAAAGATTGCTAATGATAAAGTAATGACTGGGTCTGATGTAGGTGATTTCCAAACTGAGCTTCCATCGATCGAGATATCGAACGGTAGACCTAACATATTTGAAACAAATATGTACATAAGTAATGTCACACCTAGTGTAAGGAAGCGACCACCAGTTTCCCAATCCATTGTACTGTTGATAAGGCCTTTAACGAAGTCAATAATCCACTCAAAAAAGTTTTGTTTTCCTGACGGACGTATTTGTAGACTTCTAGCGCATGTAACTGCGATGATAAAGACGATTACTGCAGCAATGGTTGTCATTAGAACATTTGTATACGTAAAATCTAAACCAATAAAATTAAAACCTTTAGCTTCGTGTTCCAATTTATTCACCTCTCTTCCTTGCAAAAGACGTTTGATGTATTGCAAAATGTATCATAATGACAAGATGTCCTGTCATTAGTCCCGCAGTTAGTGCCGGTATGCTCACAAAGTTTTCATACCGAAGCGCGATGACCATTGTTAGAGCCACCGCTGAAAGACAAATTACAGTACCTAAAGATCGAACTTTTTGTTGCTTTAAAACTCGGTCAAAGAAGGTATTTATCTTTCTGTGTAGAATCCATATACAATAAAAGCTAGTTACGGTTCCGAGAATATAACCTGTGAAAATCGTTTTATAGTCGGTAAAAGCCCAACCTAAAACGGATAAAGCAATAATATACAACATATCTCGTACAAAGCGTTTTAATTGTTCTTTTTGCATAACTAGTCCCCTGGTGTAAATTGTTTAACTATTTTGAGCGTGCCATAAATGCCAGTAAAAAGACCTAACAATAAAAATATGATCATAAATACTGGTACTGGCCATTTAAAAAATGAATCAATCCATCTTCCTAGAAAGATTCCGATGAGAATAGAACCGACAAGTTGAGCTAAAATTGAAGACATGAGTGTCATTGCTTTAAGAGGATGTTGATTGTTTTTTTTCATACAAAATCCCTCCATGTCAATTTTCATTCTCAAAAAATTGCCAAAAGTCTTATCATGGTTTATTCTACAACAATTGTGTCCTAAAATCTCTAAACATTGAAAACGTTCACAAATTGTTCACAAAACGTTCAAAAAATTTTAATAACATAGTATTTACATGTAATGAAAACCCTTTTAAACATTCATGTTAAGCATACAATATGTTACAAAAAAGTGTCAATTACCTAAATTAAAAAACTATTAAAAATTACTTACCAATTTTTAGTCTTCTACGTAAATCTTCGCGACATTAACGTATGATTCAGTTGCACTTTCATATTGTTTACGTTTATAGAATATTACAAACTTATAAATACCATTTTTAGGAAATTCCTTTAAAACTAATTCTTTTTTGATAATCCCCCTCTTACTATTTTTCTGTTCATCAATTACTCCTAATAAACGAAATGTTTCTGATTCGAAAACGGCGATCTTGTATTCCTCAACCTTACTTGGTAAATACAATTCATATTTGTAACGATTTTTACCTTTAACTCTTCCAAAGTGAAATCCCATTACTGACGGAAAATTTGGTTCTCCTTGTAGTAATAAAAACGGCATTCTTAACTTCTCTTCATCGTTTGTGTTAAATGTAATCGCCCCATCGTAAAAGCCATCCTTTAAAATCTTTGTATTAACTGTAGCGCTTAAAGTTATCTTTTTACTTGTGCGAGCTGGTATTGTAAAAGGCTTTGGTATTACCCATTGTATTCCAGTTGCCGGTTGATTATTTATAGTTGTAATTTGTTTTGGCGCATTTGATTTGTTTGAAATTCTTACGACAAAATCTTTCTTTACTAATCCATCTGTTTTTTTAGTTACTCCGAAAGATAGTGACATTGGAAATAAAGTCGTTTCTGTCTCTAAAGCTTTTTCTATATCTAATCTTCCAGCTCCTTGTTCGTACGCATGATACAACTTTTTATTATTCTTATATAATGGTGTTGCCGTATTAACAAGTACACTTTTTAAATCATCCATACTCCAATCAGGATGCAATTGTTTTAATAAAGCAGCTGCTCCAGCAACATGTGGACTTGCCATACTCGTTCCTTGAAGTGCTAAATAACCGCCTGGAATTGTACTTTTTATTTGTACACCCGGTGCTAACAAATCCGGCTTCATTTGCCAAGTACCAGTTACAGGTCCTCTAGAGCTAAAATCTGCTAGAACATCCACCTTTTTTTCACTTCCGCTTTTAGCTTCTACCTTGCCTTTTTCGATGATTTTTTTAATCATTAAACCATCTTTTCTTGAAATAGTAGCTGAAGGAATCGTAAGCTTTCCTTTGATTTGGCCGATGAAATTTCCATCAACATTGTTATAAACAATTACAGCCTTCGCTCCGGCATCTTGAGCATTTTTCACTTTATCAGTAAACGTAAGCTTACCTCTTTCTAATAAGACGATCTTATCTTTAACTCTTTTAAGCTCACTTTTTTCTCCATATTTTTTAAATACGAATCGGCCATTTAACCCTTTACCCCATTTAACTGAGCCAATCATAGGACTAATAATCGTTTCTTTATTTTTCACATGGATTGACGGGAAAAGTACAGGTGGATAGCTCGCACCAACTGTTAAAGCTTTTGAAGCTGTAGCGGGTGAACCAACAGTCCATAATCCTGGTCCAGAGTTACCAGCAGCAGTAATTGCTAGTACACCTTTTTCTACAGCTTTATCTAGAGCAATACTCGTAGGCCAATCCGGTCCATTTACATCATTTCCTAATGATAAATTTATAATATCTACCTTATCCTTCACTGCTCGCTCAATCGCTGCCATAACAGTCTCAGAAGTACCAACACCACCAGGACCTAGTGCACGATAAGCATAGATTGTCGCTTTTGGTGCGACGCCTTTTCTTTTCCCATTTGCTGCGATTACGCCGGCCACATGTGTACCGTGAAACGTACTCTTTTCTTCAAGCTTAGTTTCCATCGGATCCTTATCTAAGTCGATTGTGTCATATCCCCCACCGTAGTTCGATCTCAAATCTGGATGTTTGTAATCAACTCCAGTATCAATGATCCCTACTTTAACACCCTCGCCAGTAATCTTTCTTCCCCTTTTGTCCTTATAAAGCTGAGCTTCATCGGCCCCTATAAAAGGGATACTATCTTCTAAATGAGCTCTATAAATTGTTACAAAATGCATATCTTGTACTAGTGGCAACTTGGCTAACTGTGATAGCTCTTCAAGAGAACCTGACACAGAAAGACCATAATAAGTTTCAGTATATTGTTGTCTTATTTTTACATTTGGGAAGCGTTCCCCAATATATTTTAATGCTTGTGTGATCATGCCATCTTTAATTGAAATTAAGGCTACTTGTTTTTGCTCTTCATGTGCATTTACAGCATAATTTTTAAACGGTATCAGCAAAAAAACTAAACAAATCATTATTTTAAGAAAGTAATTTTTCATTCAAGTTTGGTTCTCCTTTATATAGATATTTTTCTTTTTAGCTTTCTCACTAATCGTCCAATCATGTATATAAAGGTAATTTTCTCTAGAATCTGTAAATTTTTCAAAACGAAAAAAGACTAACTCTAGGTGAAGCAATTAGCTCACCAAAGTTAGTCTTTTCTTTATGAATAATCATTAATTTTTTAATTCAGGTTGGTTAAATAAGTTAAATCTTTTATTTGTCACAAATGATTTAATTTCATGGATGACAAAATACAGTATAGCAGCACTTAAAACTACAATCCAAACTTTTGAAATCATTGCATCTTGCCAAATTCCTAAAAGCATAAAAAATGCAGGAAGAGTAATTGTAGTCCATGATTGAATCATTGCAACGATTCCTGTATAACGTTCAATTTTCTTTCCTAATACTAATCCAGCAAAGAATAAGTACCATAAATATGCCCACATAACCCATAATAGACCGTTGACAACATCATGGATCATAACAAAATTCACAAATGCCCACAGAACAGACATGATTGAAACCCAAAGAGAAAACCATCCTAAACCCGTTCCGTTAAAGTCTTTTAGGTTTGTAAATCCAACATATAAATAAGTAATACCAAAAAAGAAAATACTCGCAGTATTAAATAATTCCCATTTTCCAGCACCTAAGTGCATTAATAGGTAAAAAGGAAAAACAACCTGTATTGTACCAACAAATAAATTTAATAAAGCTGCACTTTTGGCATTCGCTTTATTTAATAAAACAAGACTATTTAAAAATAGAGTTGCGCCAGATAAAAGCAAACCTACAGTTCCCATAGTGAAATGTTAAAAAGAAAATTGTTCAAGATCAACTTTTTAACTCAACCCTCCTAGATTAAGATTAGAAAAAAAATACAAGCGCTTGATCGAAGTCAAACGCTTGAATTAAATTAATTTAAAACGATACCAACGATAATAGCTGTTAAAACACTTACTAATGTTGCACCAAATAATAATTTTAAACCGAAACGAGCTACCGCATTACCTTGTTTTTCATGTAATCCTTTAACTGCTCCAGCAATAATACCAATAGATGAGAAGTTAGCAAATGATACAAGGAATACTGAAACAATTCCTAATGTACGAGCTGAGAAGTGTTTACTTGCTTTCCCTAAATCCATCATCGCTACGAACTCATTTGAGACAAGCTTAGTCGCCATAATGCTACCTGCATCCACTGCTTCTTTAAATGGTACACCCATAATAAATGCGAATGGAGCAAAAACATATCCTAAAATTCCTTGGAATGAGATTCCAAAAATCATATCAAAAATATTATTGATTGCACCGATTAATGCAACAAAACCAATTAACATTGCTGCAACGATAATCGCTACTTTAAATCCATCTAAAATATACTCGCCTAGCATTTCGAAGAATGTTTGTTTTTCCTCTTCTTGTACAGTTAAGATATCTTCTTCAGGTGTTACAGTGTAAGGATTGATAATTGATGAAATAATAAATCCACCAAATAAATTTAAGACAATTGCAGTTACTACATATTTTGGTTCAATCATTGTCATATATGCACCTACGATTGACATAGATACAGTTGACATTGCAGATGCACAAAGTGTATATAAACGATTCTTTGGTAAAAGACCAAGTTGTTTTTTAACTGAAATGAATACTTCAGATTGTCCTAAAATTGCAGATGCTACCGCATTGTAAGACTCTAATTTACCCATTCCATTGATTTTGCTTAAAATTAAACCAATATATTTGATTACGAACGGTAAAATTTTAGTATATTGTAAAATACCAATTAAAGCAGAAATAAATACGATCGGTAATAATACACCTGTGAAGAAAGGAGCAGCGTTCGCATTGATCATTCCGCCGAATACGAAATTCACACCTTCTGCAGCATATTCTAATAACTTTCCAAAGCCGTTTGAAATTCCTTTAATTAAGAATAAGCCTACTTCAGTATTTAATAGTACAAAAGCTAAAATGATTTGAATAACGATCATGATTACTAATGGACGATATTTAATCTTTTTACGATCGCTACTAGCAACGAAAGCCAGACCGAAAACAACTAGTAGTCCAATAAGAGCTATAATATATTTCATGTTTCTCCCCCGAAAATCCAATAAATTTTATTTTTTAATATAAGCGCTTTCAAAACGAACACAACTTTTTATATTTGTTGGATGTCAGACATCATTTAGAAGTTAGATGTCAGACAAGGATTAGCCTTCTAAATCTTTTGAACTAAATGATCCTGGAAGTAATTCCTTAACCGTTGTTTCAGCAATATCGCCTTTTAAGTTAGTTAAGAATACTTTTGTGTTTTCATCGCTAAATTCTGCGATTACTTGTCTACATGCACCACATGGTGAAATTGGACCTTCAGTGTCTCCTACGATCGCGATTGATTCAATTTTTGCTGAGGTGTTTCCAGCAGCTACTGCACTAAAGATAGCCGTTCTTTCTGCACAATTTGTTAGTCCATAAGAGGCATTTTCAACATTACAACCTGTGTAAACAGTTTGGTTATTCAATAAAATCGCTGCACCTACTTTAAATTTCGAGTAAGGAGCGTATGCATTTTCACGAGCCTTTAAAGCTTCACTAATTAATGTTTGTGTATTCATATTTATCACCCTTTAACAATTGTTAGGTAATTCATTTATTAAAGTGTGTGAGTTTTGTCTTCGCTTTACCATATTACCAACGGAAGAGCTAAAGAGCAATAACTCACTCACTTTTTTTTATATTAAAATTATTTAGAAATTAATAAGCTGTGTTTGCTTCTTCACCTTGAACGATTTTAACACCTGAACTTGTACCGATTCGGTTAGCACCAGCAGCCACTACGTTTTCTACATCTTTTAAGTTACGAACACCACCAGAAGCTTTAACACCTACGTTTGCTCCAACAGTTTTACGCATTAAAGCAACATCTTCTACTGTTGCTCCACCAGTTGAAAATCCTGTAGAAGTTTTTACAAAGTCAGCACCAGCTTTTACTGATAATTCACATGCTCTAACTTTTTCTTCGTCAGTTAAAAGACAAGTTTCAATAATTACTTTTACTAAAGCTTTACCATTAGCTGCTTCTACAACTGAACGAATATCTCTTTCAACTAATTCATCATTTTTTTCTTTTAATGCAGAAATATTGATAACCATATCAACTTCTCCAGCACCATTTTCAATTGCATTTTTTGTTTCGAATGCTTTAACTTCTGGAGTATTTGCTCCTAGAGGGAAACCAATTACTGTACATACCTTCACAGAAGAATCTTTTAATAATTCACTTGCATATGAAACCCAAGTAGGATTAATACAGATAGATGCAAAGCTAAATTCTTTCGCTTCTTTAGCTAATGTTGCAATCTCTTCTTTTTTTGCATCTGCGCGTAATAATGTGTGATCTACTAAACTTGCGTAATTCATATAAATTCGCTCCCTTAATGATTAATTTTTATTTGTTAAAATTTATTTACTAAGAATATGTCTTTACTATAACACCGGCGTGAAATTTTGTAAAACACATTTTGAACTTATGTTCAAGGATAATTTTTCCTGTAATATTAAGATATTCGCCGATTTCCAAAGCCATTTTTACCTAATAATTGAAAACTAGTTGATTTTCTCTTCCCCATTTCCAATTTTTACTTTCTTAATGTACAAAAAAAGAAGCCTTTTTTCAGCTTCCATTTGTTTTCTACTAATTCTTTCTCGTTATCCTTGCTCTAATAATCGCTTTGCAGTAAATTGATCGGTTATCAATACGTTTGCATATTTTCCCATCAACGCACCGTGAATTGCGTTGATTTTTCTTTCTCCACCCGCAACTAATATCGATTTTTCTTTACTTCTTAGTTCATCTAACGCTATGCCGATTGTTCGGCTATCAAGCAGTTTAGAATAAATATTTCCTTCTTTATCAAAAAAGCGAGAGCAAATGTCTCCCACAGCAAATGATTGCAAATCATTTTCTTCTTTTTCATTTAAGTAGCCAACTCTAAATAATAAAGCATCTTTTTTTACTGTTCCAACTGTAAAAATAGCGACATTAGATCGTTTACCTAATTCGATTAAACGGCCAATATGACGATCCCCTTCGACCATTTGCTTTACTTGTGGATTATCAAATATAACTGGCAATGGTAAATATCTTGGAACAGTATTAAATGCTTCAGCAAATAAATTCACTGTTTCAGTTGCATATGTATTCGTTTTAGAGTAACTTACTCCACCGTTTAGTTGAATAATCTCCACACCTTTTACCGGTTTGTTGCTTAGTTTCGTTGCAATATGGTACATAGTAGTCCCCCAAGTTACTCCTACAATATCACCATCATGTACTATATCTACTAATACATCTGCAGCTTTTTTCGTAATTGATTGCAATACCTCGTTATGGTCATCAATTGGTGCATAACAAACTTCAACAGAGTCTAAATTATATTTTCTTTTTAATTCTCTTGCTAAATCCTGATTACCTTCAAGAGGATCTATAATTTCAATTCGTACATATCCCAATTCTTTTGCTTGTTGGAGCAATCTTGATACGGTTGGACGAGAGATTCCTAACTTAGTTGCGATCTCTTGTTGACTAAAATCAGAGTCATAATACAATCTTGCTGCATCTATTATTAACCTTTGTTTTTCCAAAGACATTGTTTTAAATCCCCTTTAACTTACCGATCCAATTTTCTCGCTCAAATTTTAATTATTATACCCCTTTTAATTAAAAAAAGCTCTCCTATGATTAGGAAAGCTTTTTAAATGTAATTACTTCGTACCAAATAAACGATCTCCAGCATCGCCAAGGCCCGGTACAATATAACCATGATCGTTTAATTTTTCATCAAGAGCAGCTATGTAAATATCTACATCAGGGTGTGCTTTTTGAAGGATTTCAACACCTTCTGGAGCAGCAATTAAGCACATAAACTTAATATTTTTCGCACCACGTGTTTTTAAAGAATTAATTGCTTCAACTGCTGAGCCACCTGTTGCTAGCATTGGATCAATCACAATGAAGTCACGTTCTTCAACATCTGTAGGAAGTTTAACATAATATTCAACCGGTTTTAAAGTCTCAGGGTCACGGTATAATCCAACGTGTCCAACTTTCGCTGCAGGAACTAATTGAAGGAAACCATCAACCATTCCTAAACCAGCACGTAAAATTGGTACAATCCCTAATTTTTTACCAGCAATAACTTTCGATTTTGCAATTGCAACTGGTGTTTCAATTTCCACTTCTTGTAATGGTAAATCGCGTGTAATTTCAAATGCCATTAAGCCTGCAACTTCATCAACCAGTGCGCGAAATTCCTTTGTTCCAGTATCTTTCTTACGAATTAAAGAAACTTTATGTTGAATTAACGGATGATCAAAAACGTATACTTTACTCACTTATATCGCTCCTTGCAAATACTTAGTAATTTCTTATTCTTAAAAAGAATACCGAAAGCGGTTAAATAATTCAAGCCACATCTACAATCAAAGTGAATTAATTTATATCTTTTTTTATTGCGACTTAAAATTTTCCTTTTTTTACTAATCTAGTTGCTATTTTTACCTATTTTCATGAAAAAACTCCCCTTCCTTATGAAAAATCTAGCGGAAGGGAAGTTTTTATTTTTTATAAGATTAAGATGCATTACTTAAATTATTTGTTGAAACTTTTGAAGAGAAAATTTTTCGATTAATAAATTTGCTAATATAGTGATCTAATCCTAGACGTCCTGCATTTGAACCAGCGATGATAATAAAGATTCCTAATAAAACCATTTGTGGGTTTGTGCTAGTAGTACCACTAAACATGAACGCAAAATTCATCATTAAGCCAAAGAACATTGCTGATTTTGTAAAACAACCAAGAATTAGTCCAAGTCCTATTGCGAATTCTCCGATTGGCACTAAAAAGTTAAATAGATCAATGTTTGGTAATGCAAAATTTGTCAGGAAGTCTGCCCACCAGCCTTGTACTGCTGGATGTTCCCCTGTCGCGCTTTTTACTGCAAATCCTAAAAATCCTGAAGCATCAAATCCACCAGCTGATAATTTACCCCAGCCTGCATGAATCCACTCATATCCTAAATAAAGACGAATAATAGCTAAGAAACCAGATGCAATTTTATTAGTTCTTAAAAAATTAATAAACATAATTTTTTTGCCTCCGTATAGTTTATTTTTTGTTGTTTACATGAGTTATTGTACTCTATTCCAGCTAACATATGTGAACTATTTCACATGTTTTAATGAACTTTATGTGAACTACTTCACATAACTTTCCAAAAATAAAGCTATCTTTAGTATACTGCTCATAAGCAGTTCTAAAGATAGCTACTTTATAAATTAAAATGTAGGATATAATTCGTATTTGCTAGATAAAGCATTAACTCGTTTACGAGATGTTTCTAATACTTCTTCATTTTCGTGATCTTTTAAAGTATCAGCAATAATTGATGCGATTTCGTCCATATCTTCTAAAGTAAAGCCTCTTGAAGTTACAGCCGCTGTACCGATACGAATACCACTTGTTACAAATGGGCTTGCTGGATCGAACGGAATTGTATTTTTGTTACATGTAATTCCAACTTCATCCAACACATGTTCAGCAACTTTACCAGTTAACTCTAATGAACGAACGTCAATTAGAATTAAATGATTATCCGTACCACCAGATACTAAATTTAACCCGTTAGATTTTAATCCTTCTGCTAAACGCGCAGCGTTATCAATGATTGCTTGAGCATAATTTTTAAAATCATCTTGTAAAGCTTCACCAAATGCAACTGCTTTTGCTGCAATTACGTGCATTAATGGTCCACCTTGAATTCCAGGGAAAATTGATTTATCAATCGCTTTTGCGTATTCTTCTTTACATAAAATCATACCACCACGTGGGCCGCGTAAAGTTTTATGAGTCGTTGTTGTCACGAAATCAGCGAATGGAACTGGATTTTGGTGATGACCAGTCGCTACTAAACCAGCAATATGAGCCATATCAACCATTAAGTATGCTCCAACTTCATCTGCAATCTCTCTGAATTTTTTAAAGTCAATTGCTCTTGGATAAGCACTAGCACCAGCTACAATTAATTTTGGCTTGTGTAATTTAGCTTTTTCTAATACATCCTCATAGTTGATTACTTGAGATTCTGGATCTACACCATACTCAACAAAGTTATATTGAACCCCACTGAAGTTTACTGGACTTCCGTGAGTTAAATGACCACCATGTGATAAATTCATTCCTAATACTGTATCACCATGTTTTAAAATAGTGAAATAAACTGCCATATTTGCTTGAGCACCTGAATGAGGTTGAACGTTAACATGTTCCGCTCCGAAAATTTCTTTTGCACGGTCTCTTGCAATGTTTTCTACGATGTCTACATATTCACAACCACCATAGTATCGTTTACTTGGGTAACCTTCAGCATATTTATTTGTTAATACTGAACCTTGGGCTTCCATTACTGCTTCGCTTACAAAGTTTTCAGAAGCAATTAATTCGATTTTAGTACGTTGTCTACCTAGTTCTAACTGCATTGCTTCATACAATGATGGATCTTGCTTTTTTAAATTTTCCACGGCTATATCCCCCTTATTGTAAAACACGAACATTATTAGTATAAATTTACTATATTATTCGATAAAACGAACGAATTCCTTTCTATTTTACCATGTTTTGTATTAAAAATAAAAGACATATCTTTCAATTTACTAACATTTAGCTATTCTATTCTATTAAAAAATATTATTTCAAGTCTTCATCTATTGAATAAACTGCACGTGCTCCACCGATTAACTTTGGACGCGTTTTTGCTGCTGTAATATGTGCTTGTCCAACTTGTTTAATACGCGTTCTTAAAGGAACAGCCACATGCTTTAAATGCATTCCGATCAATGTGTCCCCAATATCAATCCCTGCATCTGCCTTAATATGCTCAACAATGACTGCATGCTCCAAATGTCTAAATGCATACGAAGCAAGGGCACCTCCTGCAGTACGGACTGGTACAACTGTTACCTCATCTAGACGTAAGCTTTTTGCTGTCTTTTTCTGAACTACTAGCGCTCTATTTAAATGTTCACAACATTGAAATGCTAATTGTACACCTGTTTCATCTTGAAAGGCTTTAATTTCATTAAATAAAACCTCTGCTACTTCAATTGTCCCCGATGTACCAATTCTTTGTCCACTTACTTCACTAGTACTACAACCAATTACTAATACATGTTCACTTGTAAAATTTACTTCATCATTCAGTTCATTTAACAATGACTTTATTTGCTTAGCTACTAAATTTTGCTCTTCATTCATTTCTTTTCCTCCTTTCATTTATATCTAGATCTGATAAATACTTATAATTATTACAAAAAAACCGATAATCTTCACAATCGGTTTTGGATTAACGGCTTTTTTTGTTTTTTATAATTTATGAGTTTTTTCGTATTCTGTAATTTTATTTACTCGGTTTTCATGACGTCCGCCTTCAAATTCAGTCAATAACCAAGTTTTCGCAATGTCTCTTGCTAGGCCAGGTCCAATTACACGTTCTCCCATTGCAAGAATATTTGTATTGTTATGCTGACGAGTTGCTTTTGCACTAAACGTATCGTGTGCCAATGCACAACGTATTCCTTCTACTTTATTCGCAGCAATTGACATTCCAATGCCTGTTCCACAAATTAAAATTCCTCGATCCACTTCTCCACTTGCTACTTTTTGAGCTACTGGAAATGCGTAATCTGGGTAGTCTACAGATGTACCACATTCGCAACCATAATCTTCGTATTGAATGCCCATTTCATCCATTAAATTCATAATTTCTTGGCGTATGTTTACTCCACCGTGATCAGATGCTATTGCTACTTTCATTAGGTAACCCCCATATTGACATCATTGTGTAATTTTTTATGTATGACTTGTCTTCCATTTTCTATCTTACACTATTATGTTCATATTGAGGGAATCTAATTAACAACCTTTCATCAAATAAATTATGATTAGTTTGCATTTTGAACGATTTGTTTTACTAATTCTTCTAATTCGTTCAATGTATGTTCATAAATTGATAATGATCCTCCGTATGGATCAGAAATATCTATACTCTGACCATTTATAAATTCATAAAATGTAAATATTTTATCCTTATACTGAGGGAAGTTAGTAATTAGCATTTGTTTATGGCTCGATGTCATTGATAGGACATTCGAAGACCATTCTAATAGTTCTTCATTTACCTGCTGGGACGAATGATTCGCATCAATCCCTTTATTCTTTAACGCCAATATTGCATTTTGAGAAGCAGGAATACCTGGCATTGCAAATACACCTGCAGATTTGACTTGAAACAACTCATTACCATGATGCCTTAGCAGCGCTTCTGCCATAGGGCTTCTACATGTGTTTCCAGTACAAACAAATAATATATTTTTCATTTCTATACCTCACCTTCATTAATCGGAACGTGTTATTTAATCCATTTTACTAAAAAATAAAAGGATGGGGCAATTGTCTCCATCCTTAACGTTTTATAACTTATGTATCTATTAAGAAAAAAATAATAGCTTAATACCGAAAATTAGCAAGAATGAACCACCTAATAGTTCCCCAAATTTACCAAGTTCTTGCTCTACTCTTCGTCCTAAAAATAAACCAGCCCAAGTTAAAATTGTACTAATAATACCAAATAAAATAATTGTTAGCCAAGTTTTAGCGCCGAATGTACCTAAACTAATTCCGACTGAAAAGCTGTCTACACTCACACTAAACGCAAAAATTAGTAAACCGAATCCACTAGGTGAGTACTTATTTTCCTCTTTTCCAAACAATGTAGAATAAATCATATGGAAACCTATTCCTAGTAATAACACTCCACCGAGTAATACAGCATACCGCCCAAATTTATCTGATAGTTCATAACCTATGATCATTCCTAATAAGGGCATTACTACATGAAACAGCCCGATTACAATACCAATATTTATGATCTGTTTAAATTTAAGTTGTATGACACCCATTCCTAATCCAACTGAGAATGCATCTAAACCTAGCGCAGATCCCATAATTGTTAATGTAATCATTTCATCGATTAATGAGCTACTCATGCTTTCCCCCCTAGGACTTGCTATTAAAAGATATGCACGTCCTACAAATCATATGAGGGAAATTAATAAATTTTAATAATAGTGGTGTGGGGTTCAATTTCGAAAAAGGCGAGCAAAATGTGGACTTTGTTGATATAGTTGTGAACTTTGTTGATATAGTGATGATTTTTGTTGATATAATGGTAAATCTCGTTGATATCGTAACGAACTTTGTTGATATATTGTTGAATCTCGTTGATTTCGTGGCGAACTTCTTTGATATAGTATTCAAATCCTTCTCTAGACTTAACACTGATGGTTTTTTTGTGTTATTTATGGTTTTACTAGACTAAATTTTTGCATTCGGTTGTTTTTCAATCAATTTTATTGGTTTTTCTTCTATTCTTTTATTCTTTCACCCGATTTCTTCATGATTCTTGCTCTTATTTGCAGTTTTCTTGATTTTTATTGCAGTTTTGACTTTTTTATTTGCACTTACTAAAATTCATTTGCAGTTTCAACATTTTTATTTGCACTTCCTCTGACAGCAAAAAAAAATAATAGAAGCCCCCAAGGAGCTTCTATTATTTTTCCTGCACTATCGAATGTCCACAAGCTTTCCACAATCGATTCATGATTGCAATTCCGATTCCTTCGTACGGGAAGGTCTCGCAGTAAATAATATCTACATGTTCATCGTTAAATTTACGAATGCAATCGTATAGCGATGCTGCTACGGTTGATAGATCATTACGCTTTCCGCACGCGAGTACAACGTCGGCTTCATATTGTGTTACGTTTTCTTCCGTTGTTAAGATCCCGACTCTTTTTCCTTCTTTTTTGGAATTGTGTATAAGTTTGTGCATAAACTCAATGCTTCCGTTTACAAGATGCATTTGAGCGTCTGGGGCATAGTGCTTATATTTCATTCCCGGAGATTTTGGTGCTTCGTTTTCTTTCATAGTTGATGGATCTACTTCTACTGTTGATATGATTTCTTTAATCATTTCTGGAGTAACGCTGCCTGGTCTTAATATTGTAAATATCTCTTGAGAGCAGTCGATCACAGTTGATTCTACCCCTACTCCTGTACTACCACCATCGACGATTCCTACGATTCGTCCGTTTAAATCTTCAAATACGTGTTTTGCAGAAGTAGGACTAGGTTTTCCTGATGTATTTGCACTTGGTGCAGCTATTGGTAAATTACATGATTCAATTAATGCTAAAGCGACTGGGTGATCTGGCATTCTTACACCAACTGTGGATAAACCTGCCGTTACATATTTTGAGACATTTTTTTTGCTTTTTAATATTAAAGTTAATGGTCCTGGCCAAAAAGCATCCATTAATTTTTTTGCATCTGCTGGAATGTCTTCTACTAGACTGTCTAATTGTTCTTCGTTAGCAATGTGTACAATAAGTGGATTGTCACTTGGTCTACCTTTAGCCTCGAAAATTCGTTGGACTGCTTCATCTGATAGAGCATTCGCTCCTAGTCCATAAACTGTTTCTGTCGGAAATGCGACAACTTGTCCTAACTGTAAATTTTTAGCTGCATCCACAATCTGTGGGTAAACTTCTACTTTATTCACAGGATTATCCACATACCATATTTTAGTTTCCATCCGTAGCACCTCTCTTTAGAGTGAATAATAGTGTATATTTTACAAATTTAGACATGATCCAAAGAATGAAAAGCAAGTTTTATCCACAAATTGTGGACAAAACTTGCTAATTTGTGGATAACTTTGTGTATAGTTCTTTTTGGTAAACTAACACTTCTTCATTTGTAATAGTAGTTTGATAATGATTCATTTCTTTAATACTGTCCGACACATCATCCCTGTCCACCTGCCCGAAACCAAGTAAAAGGAATAAGTCTTGAACAACATGCTGCCTTGTTAATAAATATACTTTATTAATCATTTCCTCTTTTAGTTTATCAAGAACACTTTGTAAAAAGAGTACCATATGCTGTGAATAAATGGTAGGCGCAACTACTAGTGATCTTAATAATGCTTCTTCTCCATCTTGTTCATACCCAATAACTGCTTGTGCTTTCCCGAAGTCATCTTCCATTATGAAAAAAGATTCTTGTTGTTCCTCTAGCCCGTTTGTAGATAATCCTGCTTGTCCTAGAAATGAAAAAATTGTTTCGAAATCTTCTTGAATAGCTGATCTTATTTTCATAAAAAAACCTCCCTAATATGCTTGTAATACTTTATGCACATAGGGAGATTGCTAGAACTAAAATAAGTTTTTAAACATTTGTACGAAGAAGCTTTCAACTTTTATATCGCTTTTTGGCTCATCAGTAGGCAGTGTAGATGCTGCAACAGCTTCACCGCTATTAGATTCAGCTTCATCTTCTATTTGTAAATCATTACTATGTTTAAACGAACCATCATCATCACTTAAACGTGTTATATCATCATTCTTTGTAGGTTCGTTTTTAGGCTCATCTTCTATTTTCGTTTCTTTATCAACTTTTTGTTGAGCTTGAAGTGCATCTTTGTTTAATGTTGCGTCACCATTTGAAAAATCTAGAAAGCATAAAGGCGGGAACAATACGCACCACCAGTTCGCTCCTTGACCTGCACCAAGTTTAATTAGTACAGCTTCGTAATCTCCAGCAGGATATAAGAAACTTCCGTATAGTTTTGTAGGGAATTTAACTTTTTTAGAGAAAGTAATTGTAAATGTTTGATTAGAGCCTTCTTCTTTAATAACGCGTGCAACTGTTTTTTGTAAGTCTGGAATATGGCTTTTAATAACCTTTTGTCCCTCTTCGAAGCTTGTTAAATCTTTTACCCAAGTGCTAATTTGAGCATTAACTTCGTCTCTTACTTTACGCTTAAG
Source organism: Gottfriedia sp. NPDC056225 (assembly GCF_042267765.1). Taxonomy (NCBI): domain Bacteria; kingdom Bacillati; phylum Bacillota; class Bacilli; order Caryophanales; family Bacillaceae; genus Gottfriedia; species Gottfriedia sp. NPDC056225. The sequence goes on from NZ_JBHJTJ010000001.1 coordinate 284,486, forward strand.
AGCTTGGTCTTCACTAGAATCACTATTTGCTAGTATTCTTAATCTTACAGCCTTCTTCGGAATTACGACCATTTCATTGCCTTTCGCATTTGTATCTCGAAGTGGCATTAATACCGATGAGCTGATCAATAATATGATAAATAAAGAAATAATTCTATATGTTAGTTTTGTTTTATTTTTAGTTTTCATTCTCTCCACCATCCCTCTAGGAACAGTGTAGACAAATTATAAGTTTCTTAAACACTAGTATTCTATTTTTTCTGTTGATAAGTATACCGACGATTTCCATTATAGCATGGTCACTTCCCATGGGACTCAGCGTTCCCACATCCCTCTTAGGAGTCGAACTATACTCGATCGTTACTCTAGAATTCTCTCATTTCGTAAAATAGAAGACTTTGAATGGCCACTGTCATTGTATTTTAAGCAAGAGCTTTCTTTATATAATCCATATAGAGCGAAACAATATCAATATCAGATACTGTATATAATGTTCTACTACCTACTACATCTTCAATTTCATTTAAGATTAGTTGATTGTTCGCATCGAACATGAAGTCAATTCCAACGAAGTCGAAATCAAAGTGGTCTACTATTTTTTGAATGAGTTCTTTTTCATTTTGGGAAAGTTCATATAGTATTGCACCTCCACCTAATGAATAATTAGCTCGAAAGTCCTTTTCTGAATATCTTAAAACAGCTGCTATGATCTCTTTACCGATAATAAAAACTCTTAAGTCCTTACCTAATTGCTCTGCAACACTTTGAATTAATAATTCATCGAAATTTGAGTTCTGTACTGTCTCCAAAAGTTCTTCTTGGTCATTGATAAGAAATACTTCACTACCACCTCTTCCTGTGCAATTTTTAAGTACACAAGGGAACTGAATTGTGTCAATTGCTTTTGCAATTGTACTTTTTTTACAATAAAGAGTGTCTAGCATAGGAATTCCCAAGTTGGCAAGCTTCTGATGAGTTAAAAACTTGTGATTGGCCATTGATGAAATCGCATGGTTATTGAAAACTCTTATTCCCATTTCTTCAAAGTGGGAGGATAGCATTTGTGATATTGCTCTCATTATAATAAAGGCCGGTTTACTTATTTCTTTACCTTGGTAGAAAAGTGCATTCACACCATTTCGAATACCAATTACAAGATCTTCCGTATAAAGTAACTTTAGCTCAAATCCATTTTCCATTGCTCCACTTATTAACCAGTCGATATACGATTTATTTCGGTCTGCATCCGCTTCTGAATAGATTAGCCAGCCAGTCATACGTTTTTCTCCAAGTCTTCAATAATATAATCGATTATATATTTGGTTGTATCCACATCTGTGCATAGATAAATATTTTTAAAATGCGCATTTGAGTTCACTTCACATAAATATGTTTTTCCGTCTTCGCCAAATAATAAGTCAATCCCAGCAAAATCAGCTTTTAAAATTTCAGAGCATTTTAGCGCTAGGTTAATCTGCTCTTCTGTTGGCTCATATTTGTACATTTTTCCACCGTTTGTAACGTTTGCACGGAAATCTGATTCTGATTTTCTTAGCACAGACGTTACTACTTGTTTTCCTACTACTTGAATACGAATGTCAGTACCTCTACTTGACTCTATGAATTCTTGGTAAATATGAGGTACATGTTTAAGCTCTTCTACCTTTATGAAAAAATCTTCTCTGTTCTCAACTAAATAAACTTGTCTACCAAATGAACCAAATGATTCTTTTATTATTAATGGGAAACCTAGTTCCTTGATTACTTCTTCATAAAAATCAAAATTTGTTAAATCACAATTCGGAAATAAGAGTGGTGCAGTAATCGTTTTTGGCATTGGGATATCGAAGTTTGATAATTCCTGAAAAGTTAAAGCTTTATCATCGCAGACTTCGATGGTCTTAGCGGAATTATATAATTTAAGTCCCATATTTTCTAAATGCCTAGCTAAATGAACATCCTTGTCCCAAAAAATAGCAAAATCAGGCTTTTGGTTCGCGTATTTCCCTTTTAAAATTGCTTGACCTTTTTCGATTACTGGAACGAGTTCATAATGTTTAACTAAAGTGACATCAATGCCTTTAGCAGTTGCCGTATCTCGTAACCACTCGAAAAGTTCAGTAAATTTTGTAGCTGTAATATGACCATTAAACACAATCCAACCATTAAACTTTTTCATTCTACTATCTTCTTTCATTAAGTTTTTTTGATTAAAATTCCTTATCTTTTTCAACTTTATCATATAAAAAAAGAATCGCAATACATTGATTTTTTACTGTTCAATGTATTACGATTCTTTTTTAGCCATTTAACATATATACCATTCGGTCTTTGCCATTTATATCGAAAACAACTTCAACAGCCGCACCCGGAAAAGCTTTTCTTAAGATGTCCGCAACTGGCTCACCTTGGTTTACACCAACCTCAAATGCAACAAGAGACTTTTCTTTTAATACTTTAGGTAAGTCATTTGCAAAACGGCGGTAAAAATCTAGACCGTCTTCACCACCCACTAAAGCACGGTATGGCTCATGATTTTTAACAACATCATCTAATCCTAACCAATCCTCATGAGGAATATAAGGTGGATTTGATACAACAATATCAACCTTCTTATTTTCTTCAATAAAGTAATTAAGTAAATCATTATGAATAAAATGAACTTTCGCATGTAACTCTTGTGCATTTCGTTTAGCTACTTGTATTGATTCAGCTGCAATATCAACAGTGTGAACATTAAGTTGAATACTCTCAAGAGCAAGTGAGATTGCAATTGCTCCACTACCTGTACCTACATCAACTAGTTCAAGTCGCTCGGTATTGTTCCAATGTTTTTGAATACGTTGTAGAACCCCTTCTACTAATTCTTCTGTTTCCGGTCGAGGAATTAGGACTTCCTCATTAACGAAGAATTTACGACCATAAAAATACTCATATCCAATCAAATATTGTATTGGCTGGCCTTCAATATGCTTATTTATAAAATCCTGAAATTGTGTCCACTGACTGTCTTCTAAATCTTCTCTCATATTCAACAGCAATTCCGTTCGATTGCAGTCTAATATATGTTTTAATGCAATTTCACCCACATTTTCATCGCGACCGTGTTCTTGTAAAAAAGAAGAAGCCCATTTTAGGGCTTCATATATCTTTGTCGTCATTATTGACTTTGTTCCATTCGTTTCGCTTGGTCATCCATAATTAATGCATTAATAATTTCGTCGATTTTACCTTCAACGATTTGATCAAGCTTTTGAATTGTTAATCCAATTCGATGGTCAGTTACACGGTTTTGTGGGAAGTTATAAGTACGGATACGTTCAGAGCGGTCACCCGTCCCTACAGCCTGCTTACGGTTTTGATCATATTCAGCTTGAACTTCTCTTTGGAATTTATCATAAACCCTAGCGCGAAGAACCTTCATCGCTTTTTCTTTATTCTTAATCTGTGATTTTTCGTCCTGACATGATACAACTGTATTCGTAGGAATATGTGTTAAACGAACAGCAGACATCGTTGTATTTACCGATTGTCCACCAGGTCCACTTGAAGCAAATGTATCAACACGAATATCTTTGTCATGAATTTCAATTTCAACTTCTTCAGCTTCAGGTAAAACAGCTACTGTTGCAGTTGAAGTATGAATTCTACCACCTGATTCTGTTTCGGGAACACGTTGAACACGGTGAGCACCATTTTCAAATTTTAATTTTGAGTATGCACCTTTACCGTTTATCATAAAGATAACCTCTTTAAAGCCACCTAGCTCTGTATAGTTACCTTCAATGATTTCAGTTTTCCATCCATTTACCTCAGCGTAACGGCTGTACATACGGTATAAAGTAGAAGCGAATAATGCAGCCTCGTCTCCTCCTGCTGCACCACGAATCTCAACGATAACGTTTTTATCATCATTAGGATCCTTTGGAATTAAAAGGATTTTTAATTGCTCTTCTAGCTCTTTTGATTCGTTCTCTAATTCGTTTAACTCTTCTTTTACCATTTCTTTCATATCAGCATCAAGCTTCTCTTCAAGCATAGCTTTTGCATCTTGGATTTGCTCTTTAACTGATTTGTATTGACGATAAGCATCAACCGTTTCTTGAATATCAGATTGTTCTTTTGAGTATTCACGTAATTTTTTTGAGTCATTTAATATTTCAGGGTCACTAAGTAAATCGTTTAATCTATCATAGCGATCCTCTACTGCTTGTAATCGATCAAACATAATTTTCACCTCGACGTTTTCGTCTTAAATTTTTACTAAATATATATCGAAAGAAGCGATACAAAATCGCTTCTTTAATTCTAATTGCCTGATAAATGCGTTATTGCGCCGTCTATCCACAACTCTTAGTATATGGTCTTAATAGCTAATTTTCAACCTACAGCCAATTAATCATTTTGATTTTGAAGAGCAGGTTGAATTGTTTTAGTTGGTACCTCGTGGCAATGGCGACATCTTGGTTCGTATGATTCAGACGCACCTACTAAAATGATAGGGTCTTCAAATAAAGCTGGTTTACCATTTATTAATCTTTGAGTTCTACTTGCTGGTGAGCCGCACGTTGCACAAACCGCGTTTAGTTTTGTTACATGTTCGGCAATCGATAATATTTCAGGTACCTTTCCGAATGGCAACCCTCTGAAGTCTTGATCTAATCCCGCACAAATAACTCTTTTTCCTGAGTTCGCAAGTTGTTGAACTATATTTACGATTTCATCATCAAAGAATTGAATCTCGTCGATTGCAACTACTTCAACTTCTTCGGTTACGTATTTTAGGATGTGTGATGAGTGTGTTACTGCGTAAGCAGGTACTTTCATACCCGTGTGAGACACCACTTCTACTTCACTGTATCGATTATCAATTGATGGTTTGAATGTAACACAACTCTGCCTTGCAAATTGTGTACGACGAACGCGGCGAATTAGTTCCTCTGATTTTCCAGAAAACATACTTCCGCAAATCATTTCAATCCAACCATTTTTTTTCATCATAAAGAACATTATGTGTCTCACCTTTCTATATCAGTACAAAGACTATTTTATTTATTTTAAGCTATTATAAAACGCTAGAAAATTCAGCATTATTGTTTGTGTAAGTATCTTTTCTATCTATATAAAAATTCATTATATTGAATTATACTTCTATGATATTTGACTATAAATGCGTAAAAAAAGCAGGCAAAGTAGCAATAACTCGCCTGCTTTTCATCAATATTACTTAAGGCCGTATTTTTTGTTGAAACGTTCAACACGTCCTGCAGCGTTAGCAAATTTCTGACGACCAGTGTAGAATGGGTGTGAATCAGAAGAAACCTCAACTTTGATTAAAGGGTAAGTTTCGCCATCTTCCCACTCGATTGTTTCGTTAGAATATTTTGTTGATCCGCTTAAGAATTTGAAACCAGTGTTAATATCCATAAACACTACTTTCTTGTAATTAGGATGAATATTCGCTTTCATGTTTTTCATCTCCTTCCGCCCTGAAATCCTTGAAATCAGAGTTATAAGAAACTATGTGTATACCACATAATTTACATTTCACATACAAATGAAATTATAGCAACTAACCCGGGAGATTGCAACCCACTATTTTCTCTTACAGGTTGCTTATATCTTCCAACTATTTATGAGAGACAGGTGTCTTTCTACTTTCTTCGGTCATCGTATTGAAGAACTCTTCATTTGTTTTCGTTTGACGAAGCATTCTGAAATAACGTTCAACAAAGTCTGGAATATCTGACATTGTTTTTCTCATTAACCATAGCTTGTCCAGATGATCTTTTGGTATTAATAAATCTTCTTTACGTGTTCCAGAACGACGAATGTCAATCGCAGGGAAAATACGACGTTCAGCTAATGAACGATCAAGATGAAGCTCCATATTTCCAGTTCCTTTGAATTCTTCATAAATAACATCGTCCATACGAGAACCTGTATCGATTAAAGCTGTAGCTAAAATCGTTAAGCTACCGCCTTCTTCAATGTTTCGCGCAGCACCAAAGAATCGTTTTGGTCTATGGAATGCAGCAGGGTCAATACCACCTGATAATGTACGACCGCTCGGTGGAATAACTAAGTTGTATGCACGAGCAAGTCTAGTTATACTATCCATTAAAATAATGACATCTTTCTTATGCTCTACTAGTCTCATAGCACGCTCTAATACTAATTCAGCAACTTTAATATGACTATCTGGAGTCTCATCGAAAGTTGAACTAACAACATCTCCTTTTACAGAACGTTCGATATCCGTTACCTCTTCTGGTCGCTCGTCGATTAGTAATACAATTAGTTCTGCTTCTGGGTGATTTGTTGTTATGCTGTTTGCAACTTCTTTTAATAATTCTGTTTTACCTGCTTTTGGAGGGGCTACAATTAAACCACGTTGACCAAATCCTACTGGAGCAATCATATCGATGATTCTTGTTGAAAACTTAGCAGGTGATGTTTCAAGCTTCATTTGTCGATTAGGATACAATGCAGTAAGTCCTGGGAAGTGAACGCGTTCTTTCGCATTCTCAGGGTCATCTCCATTTACTGCTTCTACTTGAAGTAGACCAAAGTATCTTTCATTCTCTTTTGGAGGACGTACTTTACCAGAAACTTTATCTCCGTTTCGCATATCAAAACGACGAATTTGAGATGCAGAAATGTAGATATCCTCTGAGCTTGGTGAATAATTGATTGGACGTAAGAATCCATATCCTTCTGAAGGGATAATTTCTAGTACACCTTCCATGAACATTAATCCATCTTTTTCAGCTTGCGCTTTTAAGATTGCAAAAATAAGTTCTTTTTTCGTTAATTTACTGTAGTACGAAATTTTCATTACTTTTGCATGTTCATACAAATCTTTTAATTTCATGCTTTCTAATGCAGAGATTGTTAAACTCATATAACACCACTCTTTACTTTTTTTCGTTCAAATTAGGGTTTTTCTTAATTCGGAAGGTTATTTAGAAGGTTTTAAGAAGGAAACTTACATAAAGTATTACTCTTTAGTGTAACCTTTTCCCCTAAAAATATTCTAAGTAATTAGAATTAATAGGATTACTATCTATTGAGATTATAATTCGAAAGAGTTTTTTATGCCAACTATTTTTCGACTGAACTATTTAATGACTCTTTCCTTTGGGAAATAAAGGAAAGAGCCATTATTTTAATACACTATTATTTAAATTTTTTAGACTGTTGACGAAGATTTCTGATGATCGGTTAATGCAACATTAACCATAAGAATCTTCTACTTTTTTGCTCTAATTATTTAATTACTAGGTTAGGTTTTTTGTTTAAACTGTGACGTCCATCAACAAAACGAACAGTTCCTGATTTAGCACGCATAACTAATGAATGTGTAGTTCCTACATTGCCTTTGTATTGAACACCTTTTAATAATTCTCCATCAGTTACTCCAGTAGCAGCAAAAATTGCGTCATCACCTTTAACTAAATCGTCCATGTATAATACACGGTTTGGATCTTCGATGCCCATATGTTTGCAACGTTCGATCTCTTCTTCGTTTTGAGGTAATAACTTTCCTTGAAGTTCGCCACCTAAGCATTTTAAAGCTACTGCAGCGATTACTCCTTCTGGTGCTCCACCGCTACCGAATAAAATATCAACACCTGTGTGATCAAAAGCTGTATTAATTGCACCAGCTACATCACCATCATTGATTAATTTAATTCGAGCACCTGCAGAACGAATTTCTTCAATTAATTTCGCGTGACGCTCTCTATTTAACACTGTTGCAACGACTTCGTTTATGTTTTTTCCTTTTGCTTCTGCTACAGCTGTTAAGTTTTCAAGAACAGATGCATTTATATCAACTTTACCTACAGCTTCAGGTCCTACTGCGATTTTCTCCATATACATATCAGGAGCATGTAATAAGTTTCCATGATCAGCTATAGCAATAACAGCTAAAGCATTCCAGCCACCAGATGCTACGATATTTGTTCCTTCAAGTGGATCAACTGCTACATCTACTCTTGGACCATAACCATTACCAAGTTTCTCGCCGATATAAAGCATTGGAGCCTCATCCATTTCCCCTTCTCCAATTACAACAGTCCCCTTCATAGGAATCGTGTCAAACACATCACGCATTGCTGTTGTAGCAGCATCATCTGCTTCATCCTTTTTGCCTAAACCCATCCATTTTGCTGATGCAAGTGCTGCCGCCTCAGTAACACGCACTAACTCCATTGATAAACTTCTTTCCATTCAAAACTCCCCCTTTGATGTAAATGAAAACTATCTTATTTATGTTAAACTGGAGTATATAGACATCCAAATTTACGCATTTTTTAATTGTTCAACTTCTTGTTTAGTTAACTGAACACGCCAAACATTTGCTCCTAAGCCTAAAAGCTTTTCAACTAAATCCTCGTATCCTCGATCAACATGCTCCAATCCAGTTAGCTCTGTTTTACCATCTGCAATTAGACCTGCTATAACTAGTGCAGCGCCAGCACGTAAATCACTTGCTTTTACACGACCACCTTGTAACTCAGATGGACCAGAAATAATAGCCGTACTTCCCTCTACTTTAATGGTTGCACTCATTCTTCTAAGTTCATCAATATGTTTAAACCTCGCACCATAAATAGTGTCAGTTATAACGGCTGTCCCATTTGCTTTCGTTAGCAATACAGAAAACGGCTGCTGTAAATCAGTTGGAAAGCCTGGATAAACCAATGTTTTAATATCAACTGATTTCAGTTCTCTATTCGATCCTGTAACGATTATTTGATCGTCATTCGTATCAATATCTATATTCATTTCTCTCATTTTCGCAATAAGTGATTCTAAGTGATGAGGAATAACGTTATCTACAATAACCTTGTCCCCTTCTTGCACAGTTGCAGCTGCTAATATTGTATAAGTCCCTGCTTCAATGCGATCCGGAATAATTGTATGTGTGCAGCCCGATAAAGATTCTACACCATCAATTCGAATAACATCAGTACCAGCACCTTTAATTTTAGCACCCATACTAGTTAATAAAGTCGCAACATCAACAATCTCAGGCTCTTTTGCAGCGTTTTCAATAACTGTTCTACCATTTGCTAAAACTGCCGCTAACATGATATTAATCGTTGCTCCAACACTTACTACATCTAGGTATATACGTGCACCTTTTAATTCTTCTGCTCTTAAATAAATTGCACCTTGCTCATTCGTTACTTTTGCACCTAATGCTTCAAAACCTTTTATATGTTGATCAATAGGTCTTGGTCCAAGATAACATCCACCTGGTAATCCTATAACCGCTTGCTTAAATCTACCTAACATTGCACCCATTAAATAATAAGAAGCGCGCAATTTCTTTACTTTTCCACTTGGAAGTGGCATTGCAACCATATTTGTTGGATCAATCATTATTTTTTCATCAGAAACTTCTACTTGACCTCCAATTTCTTCTAGTAGGTCACAAAGCGTTTGAACATCTGAAATATTAGGAACACCTTCTAGTGTTACCGGTGAGCTAGCTAGTATAGTTGCTGGGATTAATGCAACCGCACTATTTTTGGCACCGCTAACACGAATAGTACCTTTTAAAGGTATACCGCCTTCTAATACAAGCTTTTCCATAGTATACTCCCTTCTAAAATGAGCAGAAGAAAATAGTAGAGAAGTAAAACTTTCAGCTTCTCAACTGTTAAATAGTTTCTACCTATTTTCTCCAAATTTCTACTTCCCTAATCTTAGTTTATACGAGAGGAACAGTCTATTGTAAAGACATTTGCTTAGGAAAATCTCACACGTTTTTTAGTACAACATCTTCAAATTCCATAAAAATTAAGCAATCCCTTTAAATAAAATTTAATTGGTAGAAATAGATATTTAGTAAAGATAATTTTTTTAAAAATCAATTAGTCCTCTACTAATTCTAATCATTATTGTCCAATATCTTCAAGTGTAAATGAAAAAACATATAAATTTATTCCGTTTAACAGCATGGTTAAACAAGAAAACCGTCTAAACATAATTTAGACGGCTTAATTTATTATAATATATCATATTTCAAGCTAAAAAACTTAAAATATTACGCTTTGTTGCTAGTACCGAACTCACGGATTTTACCAGCCACTGTTGCAATAATTGCTTCGCGACCTGGTCCAAGTACTTTACGTGGATCATATTGATTTGCATCATTTGCAACGAAATCACGAACAGCTTTGTTGAAAGCAATTTGGTTCTCAGTGTTTACGTTGATTTTTGCAGTTCCACGAGCGATTGCTTTTTGAATTTGTTCAGTTGGGATTCCTGTTCCACCGTGTAAAACTAATGGTACATTAGTCTCTTTACCAACTTGTTCCATTTCGTCGAAACCTAATTTAGGTTCACCTTTGTATGGTCCATGAACAGAACCTAAAGCTGGAGCTAAGCAGTCAATGCCAGTACGCTCTACAAGTTCTTTACACTCTGCTGGGTCAGCATAAATAATGTCACCAACAACGTGATCTTCTTGTCCACCAACAGTTCCTAATTCAGCTTCAACAGACACGCCATGAGAATGAGCATAGTCTACAACTTTTTTAGTTGTTTCAACATTTTGTTCAAATGGATCATGAGAAGCGTCAATCATAACTGAAGTAAATCCAGCATCAATTGCAGCTTTACAAGCTTCATAGCTTGAACCGTGATCAAGGTGAATTGCTACAGGAACAGTCACTTTTAAATCAATTAGTAAACCTTCAACCATTTTTACAACAGTGTTAAATCCACCCATGTATTTAGCTGCACCTTCAGAGACACCAAGGATTACAGGTGATTGTTCTCTTTCAGCTGCAGTAAGAATAGCAAAAGTCCACTCTAAGTTATTAATATTGTATTGACCAACTGCGTATTTACCTTCTTTTGCTTTATTAAGCATTTCAGTCATAGATACTAAAGGCATTTTAAGCCCTCCTTATACTCTTTTATGAAAATTAATCTGCACCTATAATTGTACTAACAAGAATATAATGCTACAAATCGATCTTTATTATGTAAATTAATAGGTATTTATATCACAACATAAGAATACAAAAAATGAAATGAAAACACAACAAATATCATCTAATGTTCGTATTATCGTAACATATTGGACAATTAAATGGCATTTCTACCTATTTTATCCCTAATTTCCGAAAACGCTTTCAAAATGAGGGTGTAAAATAAAAACAGATGGTCCGCTACCCATCTGCTTTTTTACTGCTGAGATTGTGGTTGTGAAGTATACTCTCGAACAACCTTCTTAATTTCATCAATATCAAATGGTTTTGGAAAATATTGTAGTGCCCCTAACTTTTTAGCTTCTTCAATAATATCTAGCTCACCATAAGCCGTCATCAAAATGACTTTAATATCTTTATTTATTTCTTTAATACGTTTTAAAATCTCTACTCCGTCCATACCTGGTATTTTCATATCAAGAATAACTAAGTCGGGACAATCCTTCACTACAATATCAATCGCTTGAAAACCATTAGCTGCCTGAAAAACCTCATAGCCTTCTTTTTTGAAAATTTCATGTAAAAGTAAACGTATTCCGTACTGGTCGTCTACAATAAGTAATTTACTTCCCAAAAATAGTACCACCTTTCAAAACCAGATAACGTGCTTAAAAAAATACAAACTTCCCTAAATTTTTACATTCTACCTAAAAATCCATTTTCCTGCATTTTGTTCATAAACTTTACAAAAAATTACTTTTCATAATTTTTTTGTATATACCTAAATTACAGTATAATGGTTAGAACATACTTTTATAAGAGGGAGTATTATTTAATGTTAAAAATTTTTTCGACACAATTGAATGGAGTTTTTCAAAAAGTAGTTAAACAAGAGGAAGTTTTTGAAGATGCTTCACGCTTTCTAGCACAGGCCGTTATTGGTGAAGGAAATGTTTATGTCCACGGCACAAAAGAATTCTACGGCATCGTTTCAGAGGTTACTGATGGTGCTGAGCAAAATGAAGCATTTAAACCTTTATTTGAAAACGGCGAAATTCAATCTCTAACTCCAGTAGATCGAGTACTGTTATTCACAAGACAAACTGATGACCAAGAAGCCATTCTCCTTGCAAATAAACTAGCGGAATCAAATATTGGATTAGTGATTGTCTCTACCTCTATAAACGGTGAAGATCATTTATCTGATCTAGCTGATGTATTTATTAACTATGAATTAACAAGGAAGCTAGTTCCAACTGACGAAGGAGACCGAATCTGCTTTCCTACCTTACTTACAGGTTTATTTATTTACCACTGTCTATTGCTAACGATCAGCGAGATATTAGAAGACTATTAAGCGGTATATAAGAAAATGGACTTTCTTTCATGCTCACAAAAAAACACCCAACAAAATTTTTTATAAATTCTGTTGGGTGTTTTTTATTTTTAAAAGTCTTAGTACTTCTACTCAAACTTTTGACCTATATTTTCATCCCTTACCTTATTTCTGAGCTTGAAGTGATGCTCCTACAAAGTCTCTAAATAATGGTTGTGGTCTGTTTGGACGAGAAATAAATTCTGGGTGGAATTGAGATGCTACAAACCATGGGTGGTTTGGTAACTCAATAATTTCTACCAAACGACCATCAGGGCTAGTTCCTGAGAAAATAAATCCTTCTTGTTCCATTTGTTGACGGTATTCATTGTTGAACTCATAACGATGACGATGACGTTCGTAAACTACTTCATCACCATATGCTTCATATGCTTTTGAACCTTCAACTAATTTACATGGATATAAACCTAAACGTAATGTACCACCTAAATCCTCAACATCTTTTTGCTCTGGTAATAAATCGATAATTGGGTAGTTAGTTGTAGGATTGATTTCTGCTGAGTGAGCACCTTTTAATCCTAATACATTTCTAGCAAATTCGATTGATGCAATTTGCATACCTAAACAAATTCCTAAGAATGGTACGTTATTTTCACGAGCGAATTGTGCAGTTAAAATTTTTCCTTCTACACCGCGGTCTCCGAAACCACCTGGTACAAGAATTCCATCAACATCGCTTAAAAGTTCATTTACGTTAGCTGTTGTAACTTCTTCTGCGTTAATCCATTTAATTTCAATTTCGCTATCAAAAGCAAATCCTGCGTGCTTTAATGCTTCTGCTACTGAAATATACGCATCTTGTAATTCTACATATTTACCAACAAGAGCAATTTTTGTTGATTTCGTTAGGTTTTTAACTTTGTCTACTAATGAAGTCCATTCTGTCATATCTGCTTCATTTGTTTGTAGTTTTAAATGATTACATGCAATGCTGTCTAATCCTTGTGCTTGTAAAGCTAATGGGATTTCGTAAAGTGTATCAGCGTCTACACATTCGATTACGTCTTTAGCATCTACATCACAGAATTGAGCGATTTTATCTTTCATTTCTTGTGGTACAGTTGTTTCTGAACGTAAAACGATCACGTTTGGTTGAATACCAATGCTACGAAGTTCTTTTACACTGTGTTGAGTTGGTTTTGTTTTTAACTCACCAGCTGCTTTAATATAAGGAAGAAGCGTACAGTGAACATACATTACATTGTCACGACCTACATCGCCTTTAATTTGACGAATAGCTTCCATAAATGGTAATGACTCGATATCACCAACAGTTCCACCGATCTCAGTGATAACAACATCCGCATTTGTTTCGCGGCCAGCACGGAAAACTTTATCTTTAATTTCATTTGTAATATGTGGGATAACTTGTACAGTTCCACCTAAGTAATCTCCACGACGTTCTTTTTGTAAAACTGTAGAATAAACTTTACCACTAGTTATATTGTTGAATTTAGTAACATTAATATCAACAAATCTTTCATAGTGACCTAAGTCTAAGTCTGTTTCTGCGCCATCATCTGTTACGAAGACTTCACCGTGTTGGTAAGGACTCATTGTTCCTGGGTCTAAGTTAATATAAGGATCGAACTTTTGAATTGTTACATTTAATCCTCTGTTTTTTAGTAATCGTCCTAAAGATGCTGCAACAATCCCTTTACCAAGAGATGAAACTACGCCACCTGTTACAAAAATATACTTTGTCATAATTGAGCCCCTTCCATTTTTAGCATTCGTATTTTATTTTTTCTTACTAGAAATTACAAAGCTAAATTCTAAAAAATAATTTAATAACTTTTTGTATGCATGCTTTATTGTCTTCCAAAATGGGTTTTTTTCATGCAAATTTTTAACTTTTTGATTCAATACGAATATAGCAATGTTCATATCTTTACTATAAAGTTTTCTAAAAAAACAAAGACGCCCCCTATATAAAATAGGGAGCGTCGAATTATATATCGTTCTTTTTAAAGAGCCCAATAAAGATTCTACTCATTCAGTCCTAAAAAGTCAAGAACTTATCGTTCTTCTTCCTCTTCAAATTCATCTAATTCTTCATCGTCTTCTTCTTCTAGTTCTAAATCTTCATCCTCTAGGTCGATATCTTCATCGTCTTCGTCGATTTCTTCATCATCGAATTCATCCGTTTCGTCATCTTCAACTAGATCTTCATCAAGTTCATCTAACTCAGCGTCTTCTTCTTCAAACTCGTCTTCATCAGATGTGTCGTAATCATCAAACTCTTCATCTTCTTCTACTTGTTTACGTTTCTTCTTAGGTTTTGCAACAGGTAATACTTCTTCTTCTGCTTGGTCATATGGATACCAAGCACGTAATCCCCAGCGATTTTCACCTAAACAAACGAAACGTCCATCAATATTTAATTCTGTATAAAATTGAGGAAGTTTTTCCATAAGCGCATCTCTAGTTACACCTAAAACAGTTGCCATTTGGTCAACTAAGTCATAAAAAGAAATAGGTTCCTTTGTTTCAGAAAAAAGTTCATATGCTAATTCAATAAGCGATAATTCTTTTAATTGCTCTTCCGAGTAATGCTTTAAACTCAAGGTAAGCACTCCTTTAAAAATAATATTTTCACCATAATTTTAGTAACATTATGTATAAATTTTACTTGTTAGTTATAAAATACATATCTTTCATTATAAACAAAACTAAGTTAAATATGCTAGCACCTTGTCTATATTTTTCAATATTAGACTAATTTTTCATGAAAATAGTAAAATGAGCGTCCAAAAGACGCTCAAATAAGGGCAGGGTTTAGGGGAAGTAGATCGGTCGATAAAAAGGATTTCAATTACCTCCCTCTCCCCCTTGTATAAATTGTGTAGTTAATGATGTCTAGCTCCAGTCGTTTGCTCCTCTTTAGGCAGACCAAATGACTTTCGTTATTATTTATTACATATTTCTACGGTATTGTCCGCCAACTTCATATAAAGCTTGCGTAATTTGTCCTAAGCTAGCCACGCGAACAGTATTCATTAGCTCTTCGAATAAATTACCGTTCTTGCGAGCAACTTGTTTCAATTGTTCTAATGCGACTTGAGCTTCAGATTTATTTTTAACTTGGAATTGTTCTACATGATCAATTTGCGATTGTTTTTCTTCATAGCTTGATCTAGCGATTTCCATTGTATTAATGGATTCCATTTGCTCATTAGGATTGATATAAGAGTTCACTCCGATGATTGGAAGATCTCCATTATGCTTTAGTGTTTCGTAATAAAGTGACTCTTCTTGAATTTTACCACGTTGATATTGTAGTTCCATTGCCCCTAATACGCCACCACGATCACTAATTCTCTCAAACTCTTTTAGAACTGCTTCTTCTACTAAGTCAGTAAGCTGTTCAATGATAAATGATCCTTGGATTGGATTTTCATTTTTCGATAGACCATTTTCTTTTTGAATAATAAGTTGAATAGCCATTGCACGGCGTACTGATTCTTCAGTAGGAGTTGTAACAGCCTCATCATATGCGTTTGTGTGAAGTGAGTTACAGTTATCATATAAAGCTAATAATGCTTGTAATGTCGTACGAATATCATTAAATGCCATTTCTTGAGCATGTAAAGAACGACCTGATGTTTGAACATGGTATTTAAGTTTTTGACTACGCTCAGATGCACCATATTTATCTTTCATCGTAACAGCCCAAATTCTTCTCGCCACACGTCCGATTACTGAGTATTCAGCATCTAGACCATTACTAAAGAAGAACGATAAATTATGAGCAAAATCATCAATCTTCATGCCTCGACTTAAATAATATTCAACGTAAGTGAATCCGTTTGATAAAGTGAATGCAAGTTGTGAAATTGGATTTGCTCCAGCTTCAGCAATATGATACCCAGAAATTGAAACTGAATAATAATTACGAACACTATTATCGATAAAGTACTGTTGAATATCTCCCATCATTTTTAAAGCAAATTCTGTTGAGAAGATACAAGTATTTTGCCCTTGATCCTCTTTTAAAATATCAGCTTGAACTGTTCCACGAACTTTTTGTAACGTTGCTTGTTTTACCACAGTAAACTCTTCAACTGTTAAAATTCGACCTAGTTCTTTTTCTTTTAACTCAACTTGTTGATGAATAGCTGTATTTAAGAACATGGCTAAAATAATTGGAGCTGGACCGTTAATTGTCATCGAAACTGATGTTGAAGGGCTACATAAGTCAAAACCATTGTAAAGCTCAATCATATTTTCTAATGTACATACGTTTACGCCACTTTCACCAATTTTCCCAAAAATATCAGGACGAATTGCTGGATCTTCGCCGTATAAAGTTACTGAATCAAATGCTGTACTTAAGCGTTTAGCTGGGTCATTCTCACACAGATAGTGGAAACGTTTATTTGTTCTACTTGGTGGTCCCTCACCAGCAAATTGTCTCTTTGGATCTTCGTCTTGGCGCTTGAATGGGAACACCCCAGCTGTAAATGGGAAGTATCCAGGTACATTTTCTTTTGCAACCCATCTTAGTAAGTCACCATAGTCACGATATGTTGGAACAGACACTTTAGGTATTTTCGTACCAGATAATGTTGTTGTTGTTAACTCAACTTTTATTTCTTTATCTCTTATTTTTTGTATAAGTTGATCTTTTGAATATGCCTCTTTAATCAATTTAAAATGATTTAGAGCTTGTTTAGTAGAAGGAGCAAGAGATTCTTCAAATTTATTTTTCAAATCTACTACAGTGCTTTTTCCATCTTCAATGTTTTGTGACTCAATTTCAGCCAGCGTTCCTTCAATTTGATATAGCTTTGAAGCTTTTGCTGCTTCAACTTCGGTATTAGTATGATAATCTCTTACCGTTTCTGCGATTTCTCTTAAATAAAAACGACGATTACTCGGAATAATGACATGTTGTTTTTCAACGTTTCCTGGTTTAATATACGTCGTGTTCCACTCATTTGCTGTATGTTTTTCAATTGCCCCAGTTAAGGCTAAGAATAAATTATTAGTACCTGCGTCATTAAATTGACTAGCAATCGTACCGTAAACTGGCATTGTAGCTATATCATCATGGAAAAGATGACGACTACGTTGATATTGTTTTTGAACAAGACGTAATGCATCCTCTGAGCCTTGACGTTCAAATTTATTAATTGCAATTAAATCTGCGAAGTCAATCATATCAATTTTTTCTAATTGAGAAGGTGCTCCGAATTCGCTCGTCATAACATACAGATGAATATCACTGTATTGAGTAATTGCTGCATCACCTTGACCGATTCCACTTGTCTCAACAAAAATAACGTCAAAATCCGCTGTTTTTAAAATTGAGATCGTATCCTCTAAAGCATTCGAGATTTCAGATTGGCTGTCTCGAGTTGCTAAACTTCTCATATACACATTTGGATGGTGAATTGAATTCATACGAATACGATCACCTAATAGTGCTCCACCCGTTTTTCGCTTCGTTGGGTCAATCGAAACAATACCGATTGTTTTTTCAGGAAACTCTTGAATAAAACGGCGTACTAGTTCATCCGTTAATGAACTTTTACCAGCTCCACCAGTACCAGTCATACCAATAACTACACTTTTACTAGTTTCTGATTTTTCTAATGTTGCTGCCATTTCTAAACTTGAATCTAAAGAACCTTTATTTTCAGCTAGAGTAATGAATCTAGCAATCTCTTTATGATTTGTTGCGGATAATTTTTGAACGTTTTCTAAGTCCTTCAAAGGTGGAAGAAAATCTGTGCTTTGTAGCATATGATTAATCATTCCTTGAAGCCCCATAATACGTCCATCTTCAGGTGAATAGATTTTAGTAATTCCGTATGCTTCAAGCTCCTCTTGCTCTTTAGGCAAGATTACGCCCCCTCCGCCACCAAATAACTTGATGTGAGATGCGCCTCTTTCTTGAAGTAAATCATACATATATTTAAAGTACTCCATATGTCCACCTTGGTAGGAAGAAATAGAAATACCTTGTACATCCTCTTGAATAGCTGCGTTAATAATTTCTTCAACAGAACGGTTATGACCTAAGTGAATTACTTCAACACCGTTTTCTTGCAATAATCTTCTAATCATATTGATCGACACGTCATGGCCATCAAATAAGCTTGAAGCAGTAACAAAACGAATCTTATGTTTAGCTTGATACTTTTCTACCATACTAATCATCCCCCGGAATTATAATTGCCTTTTTCGTAAAAGAAAACTTGGCAAAGGGTATCCCATATTCCTTATACCAAGCTATCCTGATCATTCGTAATGCAAAATTAAGATTAATCTATGTTTTTATAGCATTCTTGAGATTACTAGTTTTTGAATTTCTTGTGTACCTTCATAAATTTGAGTAATCTTAGCATCCCTCATGAAGCGCTCCACAGGATAATCCTTTGTATATCCATATCCACCGAAAACTTGTACTGCTTCTGTTGTAACTTTCATTGCAGTATCCCCTGCAAATAATTTCGACATTGCAGATTCTTTACCATATGGTAGCCCATTCGACTCTAACCATGCTGCTTGATAAGTTAATAGACGAGATGCTTCAATGCTTGTAGCCATGTCAGCAAGTTTAAACGAGATACCTTGTTGAGCAATAATTGGTTTTCCAAATTGAACACGCTCTCTAGCATAATCAACTGAAGCGTCTAGAGCACCTTGTGCAATACCTACTGCTTGTGCAGCAATTCCATTTCTTCCGCCGTCAAGAGTTTGCATGGCAACTTTAAATCCCTTACCTTCTTCACCTAAAAGGTTTTCAGCAGGGATACGACATTCTTCAAAGATTATTTCAGTTGTTGGAGATGAACGAATACCTAATTTACTTTCCTTCTTACCAACTGAAAAACCTGGTGAATCACTTTCAACGATAAAAGCAGAAACGCCATGTTTATTTGTTGGGTCAGTCACTGCAAATACTACATAGATTTCAGCTTCTCCACCATTTGTAATAAATATTTTTGAACCGTTTAATATATATTCATTTCCTTCTTTTCTAGCAGTTGTTCTCATTCCACCAGCATCTGATCCAGAACCTGGTTCAGTTAATCCGTAACCACCAATTTTTGTTCCTTGTGCTAATGGTTTTAAGAATTTTTGTTTTTGTTCTTCCGTACCAAATTTATAAATCGGCCAACTAGCTAATGAAGTGTGTGCAGATAAAGTTACACCTGTTGAAGCACAAACTCTAGAAAGCTCTTCTACCGCAATAACATAAGCTAAATAATCACTACCAATTCCACCATACTCTTCTGGGAATGGAATGCCTGTTAATCCTAACTCAGCCATTTGATCAAAGATTGAACGATCAAATTTTTCATGCTCATCACGCTCAGCAGCTGATGGAGCAACCTCATTTCTAGCAAAATCTCTTACCATTTTACGGATCATTTCATGTTCTTCACTTAAACGAAATTGCATAGATCATTTCCCCCGATTTTTGCTAGGACAAGGATGAACAATTAAATAAAAGTTTTAATTAAAGATACTTATTATATATCCTATTCCCTTTTACCTTATTGCTCCCTTATCACTGCCATGTTCTTTTTGTCGAATTTTGTAAGCGTTAACATAATAATTTGTACTTTGACTAAAAAGATAGTCTACTAAGAATATTATTAGACAAAAAACTGAAAATTCCTGTTATTTTTTGTAGAAAAATTTTAGTGCAGAAAGGAAGGAAAAAAAAAGGTAGAGGAAATACCCAAAAACAAACGTAATGGAATTAAAGACAGTAACAAGGGAATGCAGAATCAATGGCAAGGGAAAAGAAATTAAATTTCCTTTCCTTCTTTCCAATGACCAGCATTCCCTTTATGATCTACTTTAAAAATTCCTTACCTTAATCGATCACGTTTTTCCTATACTATTCACTTTTCCCTTAATGTACCTCTACTAAAATAGCGTCTCCTTGACCACCGCCACTACAGATTGCTGCGATCCCTAGACCTCCACCTCGTTGTTTTAGGGCATGAATTAGGGTTACAATAATTCTTGCACCACTTGCTCCAATTGGATGTCCTAGAGCAATAGCTCCACCGTTTACATTTATTTTTTCTAAAGGAATATCAGCTATTTTCGCACTTGCTAAAGCTACTGCTGCGAATGCCTCGTTAATTTCAAATAAGTCTATATCTGAAATGTTTTTATTTGTTTTTTGTAATAATTTTTGGATTACATATCCCGGAGTTCTTGGGAAGTCCTTTGCTTCTACAGCCATTGAATCTGTAGCAACAATTGTAGCTAATGGTGTGAAACCATTTTGTTTTGCTTCTTCCTCACTCATTATTAAAAGTGCTGCAGCTCCGTCATTTAATCCAGGTGCGTTTCCTGCAGTGATCGTTCCGTCGCGATCAAATGCAGGATTTAATTTAGCTAATTTTTCAATTGTCGTATCCTCTCTCGGACACTCATCTACTTCAATTTTTGTTACGACACCTTTTTTGCCAACAGACTCAATCGTAACAATCTCTTCTTCAAATCTACCTGTTTTAATCGATTCAACGGCAAGTTGTTGACTACGAAGTGCCCACTCATCTTGTTGCTCACGTGAAATATCTTCTAATTTTGCAACTTCACTTCCATACGTACCCATATGAACTCCAGTGAATGAACAAGTTAAACCATCTACTAGTAATCCGTCTTTTAACTCCGAGTGTCCCATCTTATTTCCCCATCTTAAATTGGTTTGATAATATGGTGCATTACTCATAGATTCCATTCCACCTGCGACAATACGTTTACTTTCACCAGAACGAATTAATAAGTCAGCAAGCATTACACTTCTCATTCCTGATGCACATACTTTGTTAATTGTTTCGGATCTTGTTTCCCAAGGTAAACCTGCATTACGTAGTGCTTGTCTTGAAGGTAATTGCCCTTGTCCACCTTGTAAAACGCTTCCCATAATTACATCATCTATTGACTCTAAAGGATGGTTAACACGATTCAATGTTTCTTTAATTGCAATACCACCTAGCTCAGCAGCACTAAAACCTTTTAACATACCTCCAAAACGTCCAAATGGTGTACGAACTGCACTTACTATAACTGTTTTACTCATCCCAATTTCCCCCTTAAATTAAGAAACTAATTTCTCTTCTATAAAAAATTCCTTTAATAGCAAATAAAAAGGCGCTCACTACAGTCTGAAAGGTGTACAAGTTGCACACCTTTCATTGTTAGTTTATGAAACTTGAAAAGTAATAGAACTCTTATGAAGCCTGGCTCTGCTTATCTCCAAAGATTGAAATTACTAAAAGCTCAGCAATATCGAGTGTTTTAACACTTTCTTCAACTTCTTTTGCTTTTGTTCCATCTGATAACATTGTTAAGCAATAAGGACATCCTGTTCCAATGACATTCGGACTAACTGCAAGTGCTTGTTCAGTACGTGTAACATTAATACGGTTACCAACATGCTCTTCCATCCACATTAATCCACCACCCGCTCCACAGCACATTCCTGTTTCACGTTTACGCTCCATTTCAACTAGCTTAACGCCAGGAATTGCACGTAGAATGTCTCTAGGAGCTTCATAAACTTCATTGTATCTACCTAAATAACATGAATCATGATAAGTAATAACTTCATCTACACGATGAACTGGCTTTAATCTTCCTTCTTTAACCCATTGCGATAATAATTCTGTATGGTGATAAACTTCAACTGATAATCCAAAATCAGGATATTCATTTTTAAATGTGTTATAAGCATGCGGATCAATTGTTACTAATTTGCTTACTTCTGCTTTTTCGATTTCTGCGATATTATTAGATGCTAATTCCTGGAATAAGAATTCTTGACCTAAACGTCTAGGTGTATCACCAGAGTTTTTCTCCTTATTACCTAAAATTGCAAATTTAATTCCAGCTTCATTCATAAGTTTTGCAAACGCTAGAGCGATTTTTTGGCTACGGTTATCATATGCACCCATTGAACCAACCCAGAATAAGTATTCAATTTTTTCCCCAGCTTTTTTAGCTTCTTTTACAGTTGGGATGTGGATACTTTCATCAAGCTCTCTCCAATTTTCACGATCCTTACGATTTAATCCCCAAGGATTTCCTTGGCGCTCGATATTCGTCATTGCACGTTGAGCATCAGGTTGCATTTTACCTTCCGTTAAAACTAAATAACGACGTAAATCAATAATCTTTTCAACATGCTCATTCATTACTGGACATTGGTCTTCACAATTACGACAAGTCGTACATGCCCAAATCTCTTCTTCAGTAATGACATCGCCAATTAAACTTGGACTATATTCTAATGTTGCTGCTGTTTCTTGACTTCCTTGAGAAGAAAACGCTAATTGATTACCTTTTGTTTTAGAAAAAGCAACAGTTGGAACCCATGGTGCTCGAGATGTTACAACAGCTCCAGTTTCAGTTAAATGGTCACGAAGTTTTAAGATTAAATCCATCGGTGACAGCATTTTCCCAGTTGCCGTAGCAGGACAAACATTTGTACAACGACCACATTCAACACAAGCATATAAATCAATTAATTGAGACTGACGGAAATCACTAATTTTTCCAACACCAAATGTTTCCTGTGTTTCATCTTCAAAATCGATTTTTTCTAATTTTCCTGCTTTCGATAAGCGATTAAAATACACGTTTGCTGGTCCAGCAAGTAAATGTGCGTGCTTTGATTGAGGCACATACACTAAGAAAGTTAAAAGTGAAATTAAGTGAGTCCACCAAGCAACATAAAAGAATGAAATGGCTAAAGGCTTACTAATTCCACCAAAGATTGTTGCAACTAAAGATGCGATTGGCTCATGGAAGCTTGTTCCTTCTCCGCTCCAAATGATTCCCATGCCATTTCCAAAAAGAGTTGATAACATTAATAAACCAATAAAAATTAGAACTAAACCGCTTTTCCAACCTCTTTTTAATCGAACTAACTTTTCAATATATCGTCTATGGAAAGCCCAAACAACTGCTACCAGTATTAACAACGCCACGATTTCTTCAAAAAATGTAAATGCACCATATAACGGCCCAAGTGGTAAATGCACCCCAGGAACTAGACCTCTTAAAATAAAATCTAAAGCACCTGCTTGAACTAAAATAAATCCGTAGAAGAATAGCAAATGAATAAATCCGCTTTTCTTATCCTTCAATAGCTTTTTTTGTCCAAAAACATTCACCCAAATTTTTTGAAAACGATCTTTAAAATTTCTTTCAAACTCTTCCTTTTTGCCTAGCTTGATGTAGGCTAGTCTTGTTTTAATCAGGTAAATGAATAAATAAATAGCATAAACTGTAATTGCCACAAACCCCAATGCGTTCAAATACAAAAGTGCATGATCCATGATGTATTCCTCCCCCAATGTCCCCGGTTATAAATAAAACGCTTACTTTTTAAAAATTTATAACCATAATAATATTCAGAAAATATATACTTCAATTATATTATGAATGACTATTCAGTCAAATACTTTTTCATATTTAATTAGCCCTTTTTCATATTCTTCAGTTTAAATGGTCATACTATCAACACGTAAAAGGTAAAGGAGTTAGTTATATGATTCTTTGTATTTGCTTATTTGCTCTACTCATTCTAATACTCCTTGCTAGCTTAGATCTTTATTTTGGTTACAAAGCTTTTCATAAATACGATAAGGCTTGCCCATTTAAAAATAGATATAGTGAAACAATGTTAATAACAGACGGTAATGTCCTATACGAAAATCTTCTTAAAGACATAAATGAGGCAAGTTCTAGTATTTCCATGCTTTTTTATATCGTTCGTAATGATGATACTTCCGAAAAATTTTTGTCGCTACTAGAAAAAAAGGCGCACGAAGGATTACAAGTACGTTTGCTTGTCGATTGGATCGGTAGCTTTGGACTTAAACGGAAAAGAATCGAAAAACTAAAAAAAAATGGTGTAAAAGTATTATTTAATCGACGTACTGGATTTCCGTATACTCTCTATCGGTTTCAGCACCGTAACCATCGTAAAATTACAGTGATTGATCAAAAAACCGGTTATTTTGGTGGATTCAATATTGGCAAAGAATATATTGGCTTTGACGAAGACCTAGGTTATTGGAGAGATTATCATATTCGTATGACAGGTGAAGGTGTAAAAGATTTACATGTTCAATTTTTAATAGACTGGGTTAGAAGCGGTGGTGAATCCTTCACTTTAACTGATGAAAAAGACCTAGTTAAGGGAAAAATCGAACATCACTTCTATTCATCTGACTTTATTCGTATTGAAAATCTTTATAAAAAATTAATTGATAAAGCAGAAAAACATATCTTTATTGGCACTCCATATTTTATACCAACTAAAAAGCTTATGGATGCTTTACTAGCAGCACAAAAACGAGGTGTCCGCATCTGTGTTATGGTTCCTGAAAAAGAAGACCACAGGCTAGTTAAAGAAGCGAGTTTCCCTCACCTCCTTTTAATCCTTGAAGGTGGCGGCGAAGTTTTCCATTATCAGAAAGGATTCTTTCATGCCAAAGTATTATTAATCGATGATCGCTGCTGTGATGTAGGGTCCGTTAACTTTGATCGTAGAAGCCTTTGTATAAATGATGAATGGAGCTGTATTTTTGCAAGTGAATCCTTCATATTGGAAATCAAAAAAATATTTATGAAAGACTTAGAGCGTTCAAAATCCTACCCTATTCAACATTATAAAAAGACAACTCTCTCATGGAAATGTCGTAAGCTTTTATCCAAGCTTCTTTCTCCATTAATGTAATGTTTTTAAAGTGCCAAAAACAGTAATTGAGGTGAGCACAATATGATTATTCGATTTGGATACGTATCACATGCATTATCTTTATATAATTGTTCACCTGCAAAAACACTAACTTTAACACGTTATAAAACGCTTGATCAAGATGAACGTTTAGAGAAGCTAATTTCTGTTACAACACAAAATTTGGAGAATACGTATAGAGCACTTCATTATAATGTAGGACAACAAATTCCCTTATACAGAATGTCCTCTTCAATGGTCCCTTTGGCGACTCATCCAGATGTAGAATTTGATTATATTAATATTTTTCACAAGCAATTCAAAGAAATAGGCGATTTTATTAAAAAGCATGAATTAAGAGTTAGTTTTCACCCTAATCAATTCACGCTTTTTACAAGTGAGAAGCCACATATCACTGATAATGCTGTAATTGATATGGAATATCACTTTAAAGTACTTGAAGCAATGGGCGTTTCAAACCAAAGTGTGATCAACATCCATATTGGAGGGGCTTATGGTAATAAGGATCTTGCTATTAATCGTTTTTATGAAAATATAAAAAAACTCCCTTCTCATATTAAAAAACAAATGACACTAGAAAACGACGATAAAACGTACAATACATCGGAAACATTAATGGTATGTAAAAATGAAGGCATACCACTCGTATTCGATTATCATCACCATATGGCCAATTTATGTGAAGAACCATTGGAGGAATTATTACCACTCATTTTCTCTACTTGGGATCACACAAATTTGAAACCTAAAATACATATTTCCTCTCCAAAGTCTGAAAAAGAGTTTAGATCTCACTCAGACTTAATTGATCTTGATTTTATTAAACCCTTTTTTGACATTGCTCGATCAATTGGAAGTGATATTGATATAATGATTGAGTCAAAAAAGAAGGACATAGCATTATTGCAATTGATGGAAGACCTATCGAAATTAAGGGGCTATAAACGAATAAGCGGCGGAATGATTGAAGTGAAATAGAAACCACAAGGGACCCTTTACTCCCTTGTGGTTTTACATTTTAAGAGCTTTTTATCTGATTTGAACTCGTTAGTGATATGATGGTTTATAGATATTCATCTAAAGTCTGACTTCGACTCTAATATAAAGGTGGCTTGGAAATGAACTATCAGGATGCTTTACAACAATACATAATAGCAACAAATACGCATGATTTTGACCAAGTAAAAAAATACATACATAAGGATGCTACTTATTGGTTTTCTAATAAATCATGTACAAATTTACTTGATATCCAACAGTACTTTGAAAATGCTTGGAATCTGATTCAAGATGAAGTCTATAGAGCTACAAATGTAAACTGGCTAACTACTGATGAGAATTCAGCTTCCTGTACTTATCAATATCATTATGAAGGCTATATGAATGGGAAATTTGTAAAAGGTCATGGTAGGGCTACAAATGTGTTTATGAAGGATGCAGTTGGTGACTGGAAGGTTATTCATGAGCATTTGAGTAGCCATGCATAAGACTCGATTTCTTTCATGGCTCTTTGGCTCTTCGACTGTAAAAAAGCTCAGATAATCAATCTGAGCCTTTTTCATTATTATTATTCCAGCTATTATTGTGCCTGTGATCGTACTCGTTGTTTTTGTTTTCATTGCCCTTATCACGATTACTGCACCTATGGCATCGATCATTTTGGCCTTTTCTACTTTGGTAATTATTGTTTCTTTTTACCTCCCGTTCGTAATTATACTGATTTTTTTTTTTATCTTGGTGTTTTTCATATTTATTGTTTTGCTTATTTTGATTTTGTTTCGACGAATCTCGATGCTCTTCTTGATGTCTATTATTCCACTGACTTTGCTTATTTCCCCAATGCGCTTTTTGTTGTCTATTATTCCTATCTTCTTTTGAATAATGATGATTATTCGCTCTGTTATTCTCTACTTTAGGTGACTTAACACTAGGTTTATCTTTGCCATTCTTTTCGCCTCTTGTCACTTTGGCTGAATGAGAATTAAAACTACTTACTTGCTTATTTTGAGTTTGAAGTTGAGTTTTAATCTTAGGTTGAATTTTAGGTTGATCTAAATCCTTAGAATTTGGAATTTTAATATGGTTATTGGTCTCTTGAATATCCTTCAATTCATTATTTAGTTCACTTTGTTTATTTTTAAATTCCTTTTTCATCTCACCAGTTAATTTGATTTGATCATCCGGTTGAATAACTTTAGACTTCTCCATTTCACCAACTAAATCATCCATAACTGACTGTAAAGGCTCCTGTTTCCAGTTATCTATTTTATCAATCACTTTTTTACCTTGTTCATTGTGTCCTTTTAATCCAATAACATTTAACTGTTTATCTAAAATTAATGATACCTTTGCCCCTGAATCAATTGTGACTCTCCCTGCTGCCAATGCTTTTTTGTTATTCCAATTTACGAACAAAAATGACATTAGAATTAATGCACTGGCAATTACGACAGGTATCAATTTGGGGATATTTATTTTTATTTTATTATTTGAAATAATTGCGCTGCTAGGGAACTGAATTTCTTCACCAATTGAATAGGATGACAATAACTTTTTACATTTTAAATACTCACCGTTAGCTGTTAATACAACTACGGAAGAATGATTTACTTCCAATACAATACCATTGTTCATCTTCAGTTCCCCCTTTTTAAGTAGTTTTGTAAATAAATATAGTCATTGACGCTTATAATACACATGGCAATTATATATTTCCTATGTTTATCTAGCGTTTTTCGACTTATATTAACTTTAGTTTCTAGTTTGTTCATCGGTAACTTTTTCTTTTTATATAGAAAGGCTAACATTTCTTCATCAGAAGCAATAATATCTACAACTGAAAAAATATGTTCCCTTGTGTCTTCATGTTTAGGGGATACCTCTACTAAAGTTTCTAAAGTAATGCCAAATTGTTTAAGCATCTCACTGAAATGAATAATTTCCTCTTTACGATTGATCTCATCAAAGTTTTTAATATACGAGCTATAAACATGGTCATCGTACTGTTTATGTATATTCTCCGACCCATTTTGTTCTAAAGTCAATAATTGATATTTAGATTCCTTACGAAAATAATCAATCAACTCACGTTTTATGATCAATTTGGCGAAAGTTAAAAATGAAGCCCCTTTTTTATATGAATATAGTTTAATAGCTTCATGAAATGCACTTAGCCCAATACTATATTCATCTTCTTGATTTGTAATATATCTGCCACAAATAGTAGAAACAGTTTTGCTTATAAAAGGGGAGTATTGAATGATAAAATCATCAAGTTCCTTTGATGAAGATTGTTGTATTGTTAATACAATATCTTCAATCTTTTCTTTCCTTTTATAAAGTGTCTGAAAAATTGTAAGTAACAAAACCCCATCTCCTTTCAAAAGAGGATTGATTGGCGACTAAAGAAGGCGCCTCCATCATTATATAATCAAATGAATGTAAGAGGCACCATTTTAATTACCAATTAAACTTAAGCATATCGCATCTTATGAAATGTTTCATGCGATTTTCTTGAAAGGTGAATGGTAATAATTACTTATTAATCTTCGTCATGTCCATTTCCGTGGTTTTCACCTTGGTCATTTGAATTTTCATTTTTTTTCCACTCATGCTTTTCATTTCCCTTATGGTTTCCACGGTTTTCATGTTCACCACGATTTCTATGATTTGTAACTTCGTGCTTTTTCACTTCATGTTTTTTTGCTTCATGCTTTTTCACTTCATGTCGTTCAGCTTTTTCTTCTTTTTCAACTTTTACTTTTTTAACTTTAGCTACTTTTACTTTCTTTGATATATGTTGATGGTGCTCTTCCTTATACTCTACTTTTACAGGCTTTGTAGAAACCTCAGCAGCATCATCTTTGTCATCATTTTCACCTTGATCATCTTCATTAACATTTTTTACGTCTGTATCTTTTACATCTTCGTTAACGTTTTTTACATCTGTATCATTTACATCTTCAATTTTAGTTATAGTTGTAATAACTTCTGGTGTATCTGAATTTTCAGTAGATCCATCTGGGTATTGAATTGTAATAACTGGTTTTAGTGCAGTTGAATTCTTTTCTTCATGCTTTAAAACTTTCTCTAGTCTTTCAGAAATTTTGTTAAAGCTCTTTTCAATATTTTTTGCGATTGCAGCTTTTGCTTTAGGATTTTTCACTTTATCTAAAACGTCTGCTAAAACAAGTAAATTATTATTTAAGTGGTGCTGAATTTTTGCAATTTCTTTTTGCTCTTTAGTTAATTTTTGTTTTTCATGTTTTTCTGTATCTTCTTTTTCTGTTCCTTGTTTTTCTACTTCAGTTGAAGCTTCAGCTGGTTTCGTCGTAGCATTATCTTCTGCTGTTGTTTTTTCTGTAGTCGTTGGCTCAGTAATAGTTGGAAGCTTACCTTCAAGCTGTCCTTGAGCATTTTCCATCTGACCTAAAGCTTCTTTAATTGTTTCTTTTGCTAGATCTTCTTTACCTTCTTTAATTAATTCTCTTGCTTCATGAATACGCTCTTGCGCAAATTCCGCTAAAAGTTCTGCTTCTTTTACTTTGTCTGTTGTTAATAATAGTTGAATCTTTTCTACAGTTGTTTTTACAAAATAGAAGAAATCGCCTTTAACTAATGCAGGTGCTTCTTCTTTGTGGTTTAAATCAGTTTTTGAAGCTGACTCATTTTCAGCAGCAAATACTGAACTTGAAAATCCTAATTGAGATAATAATAATGCTGTGGCAGTTGTATGTACTAAAAGTTTTTTCATGTATTTTTTCCCCTTTAAAAAAGTTTCTTTATGTAGTCTCACTATAACTATTCGTAGAGAAGATCATTTTTTAGGGGGTCGTTTAAATAAAAATTTAAAAAATTAATAAAAAAATGGTGAAACTTGTTCTTTTTCCCGTTCCACCGACAAATTTGTATAAAATATTACCCAAAAATATTACAAATTAATACTCTTTGAAAATAAAGTTCTAACAAAAAAAGTACCATACCCTAAAAATAAGGCATGGTACTTTTAACATTTTACTAATTACATTTTTTCAGGTGCAGAAACACCAACTAAAGCTAATGCATTTTGTAATGTAACTTGAGCAGCTTTCATTAAAGCTAGTCTAGCTTTTGATTTTTCAACATTTTCCGCATCTAATACTTTTTCAGCATTATAGAAACTGTGGAACGTACCAGCTAAATCAAACACATAGTTTGTAATATGATGTGGTGTACGTTTTGATGCAGCTAATGAAACTGCAGCTGGGAATTCCCCTAATTTCTTTAATAACTCATATTCTTTTTCAGATGAAACAAGGCTGTAATCAGCTTCTCCGCTGTAAACAATCCCCATTTCTTCACCTTGACGAAGAATACTGCATACTCGAGCATGTGCATATTGAGAATAATACACTGGATTTTCATTTGATTTAGAAACAGCAAGATCCATATCAAAGTCTAAATGTGAATCACAGCCACGCATTGCAAAGAAGTAACGAGTTGCATCAATTCCTACTTCTTCCATTAAATCACGTAACGTTACAGCTTTACCCGTACGTTTACTCATTTTAACTTTTTCACCATCTTGATATAACTGAACCATTTGGATAATCTCTACTTCAAGAGTATCTGCATTGTATCCTAAAGCTTGAATTGCTGCTTTCATTCGCGGAATATAACCATGATGATCAGCTCCAAGAATATCAATTAATTTATCTGCTCCACGACTTAGCTTGTCTCTGTGATAAGCGATATCTGGAGTTAAGTAAGTATAAGAGCCGTCACTCTTAATTAGTACACGGTTTTTGTCATCTCCATATGTTGTAGAACGGAACCAAGTTGCTCCTTCTTCTTCATATGTTTCACCACGTTCATTTAAATCAGCAAGTGCCTCTAACACTTTACCATTTTCATATAATGAAGTTTCTGAATACCATACATCAAAGTCTACTCTAAAATTACGAAGATCTCTTTGTAGTTTTTCCATTTCTAATTTTAAACCGTACTCACGGAAGAATTTGTAACGATCTTCTTCTGGTTCATTCATATAACGGTCACCGAATTCTCCAGCTAAAGTTTTACCAATCTCAATAATGTCCGCACCATGATAGCCATCTGCAGGCATTTCTTTTTCCATGCCAAGAGCTTGCATATAACGAGCCTCTACTGATAATGCTAAATTGTTAATTTGATTACCTGCATCATTGATATAGTATTCGCGTGTCACTGCATAACCAGCTTTGTTTAAAACATTACATAATGAATCTCCAAACGCAGCTCCACGTGCGTGACCTAAGTGTAAATCACCTGTAGGATTCGCTGAAACAAACTCAACTAAAATCTTTTCGCCATTACCAAAGTTAGTTTGGCCATATTCTGTTCCTGATTTAATAATTGAAGGAATTAAATCTGTAAGATAGCTATTATCCATATAAAAATTGATGAAACCAGGTCCAGCAATCTCAACTTTTTGAATACTAGCTTTGCTTTGATCAAACGAGTTGATTAGTTCTTCTGCAATCATTCTCGGTGCTTTTTTAGCAACACGTGCTAATTGCATTGCCATATTTGTTGAAAAATCACCATGTGTCTTATCTTTTGGAGTTTCTAACACGACCTGTGGTAATTGTTCCTCCGTTGCTAAACCTGCTTTTAATACTGCAGCTTCGATTTCATCTTTTAAACGACTCTTTACTTGTTCTAATGTATTCATATCGTTGCCTCCTTAATTGATACTGTAATGTTATACGAACCAGCATTTTCATCACCAACGAATAACTTGTACCCTAATTGAAGTACTCCCTTTAAAGGTACCTCTGATACTAGAAATTGTAGCTTTTTTGTATATGCTTTCGTTTGAAATACTCCTAATTCATTTGAGAAAGTACCTTCAGTCGTTTCATTCACTCGATACTGATGACGCATCATAACTCCACCATTCCGGATGATAGTAACTTCCCCTTTACCAATTTTCATTGTTGCCTTTACTTTTCGATCTTCATGTTTTTCTTCAAATAATAAATATGAAATATCTTCTTTTTTATAGTATAGGCCATTTGCTTGAAAACTGATTTTATCACGCCCGTGTGGATCTTTAATCAAAGTCTCAAATTCAATTGAGACAGGTATACCTTGTTGTCCTTTCACTTTTACACGTCCTTTTCTCCCGATGAACGTAACGAATCACATCCAAAATCATCTTTTCCCATTTTAGCATAATCTAATAAAAAAAATAAAATAGGTAAGAAAAAAATTGTGAAAAATATTCATTAAAACGAACAAAAAATAGGGGCGTCTCTTTCGAAAACGCGAACACTTTGTGTATTTTGTTGATAAAGCTGTGAACTTTATTGATAAAGTAGTTTGTTTTGTAGATAAAATAATTAGTTTTGTTGATAAAATACCGATTTTTGTTGATAAAACCGTTTAAGCGGCTTCTTTAGCGTTGTGGATAATTGATAAGCACGAACACTTTTTGTACTTTGTGCATAAATAAGGGATTTTTGTTCATATTGTGCGTGGTTTTGTGCGTAACACAGCGGTTTTGTTCATGGCGACCTGATTTTGTGCCTAAAGCAGCTGTTTTTGTTCATTACGCACGTGGTTTTGTGCATAACATAGCGTTTTATTCACGGCGACCTGATTTTGTGCATAACTCCAGCGGTTTTTGTTCATGGCTGCGTCTGCGTAAAGCAGCATTATTCGTTCATACCGACGTGCCTTTGTACACAAATAATAGATTTTTTTTAAAACATCCCTCTCATGAAATTGTGAGAATATTTGTTTTCAATTGAAAACGGTTTGTGAGACAATAAAGAACATATGGTAAATAGAAGGAGACTTTATGAAAATTTATGAAAACAATCGCACAACAATCATCTAGCAAATTATTTTTCATCGGACTAGGCATCGGAATCCTTGCGTTATCGAGCATTTTTCTCATATATTTGTACGCCTTTTTAGTGCCGTTCGTTGTGGGAATCGTCTTGTGGTTTTTTATCAAACGAAAAGCGATCATGTTCGGTAGTTTTACAGCAGCACTAATTGGATTACTTGCACTAATTGGCTTCATCGTTTATATGATGCTTTTTGGTCATTTCGGACCATGATAAGCAGCTCGTAAAGGGCTGTTTTTTTGTTTGTAAAAACACAAAAAAACCCGCTAGGAATTTTTAATTCCAGCGGGCTTTCACTATTTTTTTGAAACAACTTCTAATTAATGTGCAGATTCTGCTTTATCAATATGAAGTAAGTGCTTTTTATTAATAAATAAGAATAGTACTGATACTAATACAAAACATCCACCTACATAGAAAGGTACATGTGGATTATACCATTCAGCAAGCTTACCTGCTAAATATGGTGCTATTGCTCCGCCTAAAAAACGTAAAAAGCTATATGCCGCAGATGCTGTTGAGCGCTCAACTGGTGCTGCTTGCATTACTGCTGTTGTAATTAATGTATTGTTATTACCTAAAAATGCACCAGCTATAATTACACAGACGATAATAACGCTATTTGTATCTGTTCCAACACCCATAATAATAAGCGTAATCGCAAATAGAGTTAACATTGCATACATCGATTTAAGCGTACCGAATTTTTTTTGTAGCTTTGGAGCCATAAAAACAGATGTTATTGCTAATAGAAGTCCCCAACCTAAAAATACGAATCCTAAACCATGTTCTTTTAATCCCATATAGAATGGTGAAAAAGCCAGTAAAGTAAAGAATCCAAAGTTATATAAAAATGCTGTAATCCCTAATGTTAATAAAGATCTATGTTTAAGAGCGCGGAATGGATCCAAGAATGACGCTCTTTTTGTATTTTGTGTAATTGGTGTTTTTGGCATCATAACTGATAGAGATAAAAATGCAATGACCATTAAACAAGCAACACCAAAAAATGGACCTCTCCAAGAGATTGATCCTAATTCTCCACCTAAAAGTGGCCCAACCGAAATACCAAGACCAATTGCAGTTTCATATAAAATAATCGATTGTGCAACACCTGATCTAGATAATGAAACAATAGCTGATAAAGCTGTTGCTACGAATAGAGCGTTACCTAATCCCCATCCTCCACGCAACCAAACTAATTGCCATATACCACTTGAATTTCCTCCAAGTCCAGCGAACACTGCAATAATTAATATACCTAAAAGTAATGTCCATTTTATTCCGATACGTGAAGATATAAAACCTGTAATTAACATAGCAATTGCCATGACTAAGTTGTAACTTGTGAAAAGAAGAGTTACATCACTTTTTGAAGCATGCATCTTTTCTGCGATTGCTGGTAAAATCGGGTCAACTAATCCAAT
This sequence comes from Gottfriedia sp. NPDC056225, assembly GCF_042267765.1. Taxonomy (NCBI): domain Bacteria; kingdom Bacillati; phylum Bacillota; class Bacilli; order Caryophanales; family Bacillaceae; genus Gottfriedia; species Gottfriedia sp. NPDC056225. Next base: position 318,877 of record NZ_JBHJTJ010000001.1, read on the forward strand.
TCCCATAAATGCAATAATACATGCAAACCCAACTGCCCAAATAGCCTTTGGTTGATTTAATAGACTAGGCTTTTGATTTAAATTTGTCTTTTGACTTTTACTATTTGCCAAATTTGACATATTCCATCCTTCTCCCATAATTATTTATTATTCTAATGCACTTCGTACCCTCTGATACATCTCATTCATTTCACTTCTTATGTCGTTCATTTTTTTAAGCTTTTCATCAATCATATTTAATTGTTGAGAAAGTATTTCCTCTGCCCCTAAAAGCTTTTGCTTTCTTTCATCTTCATTCATCTTTTCCTTGTTTTCTCTATATTGCAGTCGAAATTCTTCAAAGGCCTCACTAATTGCCATATACTCCTGAACCTCTTGCAAAGAAAAACCAAGAACATCTCGAACATTCATTATTTTCTTTAGTCGTTCAATATGCTCATCTGAATAAAGTCGAAATCCACCTTCACTTCTTTCAGGTGGAGGAATTAATCCAATTTCCTCGTAATATCGAATCGAACGCTTCGTTAAATTGCACTCTTTTGCTACTTCATCTATTTTATAAAGCAAATCATTTCCTCCTTTCGAATAATATTTAATAGAATTCGTTATTTACATCACTAATATATCTTACTCCTAATGTATCGTTAACGTCAACGTTAACTTTGTAGTTTTTTCTATTTTTATCTTTCTTCAAAATCATTGTTTTACTATTAAAAACTATAAAATTTCTTTTTATCACAGACTGTTTTTCCTATGCAAAAAAACCGAAAGATAAATTCTCTTTTAGAGCATTTACCTTTCGGGTACCACTTTCTTCTATATTAAATTTCGTATATTTTATGCTGCTTTCTGTAACTTCTTCATTTTTTTAGCTTTGTTTCTACGTTTTAATGCCCACATTGTAATACCAGTTATTCCTAGTCCAAGTGGCGCAATCCCAACTAAGGCATAAATCGTTTTTACAAATACCCCACCATAAGTGCCTCTATGTAAACTTTGTCTCCAAACGAAAAATTTATCATAGGCAGTTTCATTATTTTTTGAAAAAGATCCTAAATGCTTGCCAGTAAATTGATCGAAGAATTCACTTGTATTCCCTTTACCCTCAGGATCGTAAGTGCCATCGCTTAATTGGGCCTCTATAACACCCTCTTTATCAGATGGAAGTCTTAATTTGTATAACTCACCTTCAGGATGTAACTTTTTAATTTCAGCAGTTATAGCGTCCAATCCAATTTTATTTTTGCCATTATCAACTGATTTAAGCTCCTCTGGATAATTCGATGTAAACTTTAATTTCAAAGACTCTTCAATCTTTTCTTGGAATGGATATAGCATTCCTGTAATTGCTACAACGAGTAAAAATGGTAAAGTAATTACCCCAATAAAATTATGTAATGATAAATTTCGTGCCATCTGGCTTTTATTCCATTTTATTTTTAGGCTTTTAAACATTCGTTTAATACCTGGATACCATAAATAAATACCTGTAATTAGAATTATAATAAATGCAATTGCAACGATCCCTACAATTGTTTCGCCAATATCATCTAACAATAAATGTGTATGTAAATCTTTAACAAAAGATACGAATGATGCTTCTCTATCAAAATTACCTAATAGCTTACCATTACTAGGATCTACATAAGCATCAATTTCATTATGTCCTTTTGACATATTTGCATGGTATACATTCGATAACTTTGAAGGAACATCCATCCTCGAGATTTCAAATCCTTTGTAATGGTCAAGAAAAATCTTTTCTGCTTCGTTAATTCCAATATTTCTTTCACTACTTGCAGGCTTAAAATACTGTGGATTTAAAACATGCTCAATCTGATCTCCAAACACTAAAACACTACCCGTTGCACATACAGCAATAATAAATAGTCCAAAAACTAAACTGCACACGAGATGTAGTGTCAAAATAAACTTCCTTACCCCTTTTTTCATTTTCATCTTCTCCCCTAAAATTTGATAATAATAATCGTTCTCAATTATAAGGGTAATGATTATCATTATCAATAACATTTTTCATATATTTAGTAAATTTTTTTATTCAAATTCAAAATTCTATATAAAAAAAAGACGATTTCTCGCTCTAATGAACGAAAAATCGCCTTTCACAATTCGTATTATTTTACCCAACCTAATAGGATTTCACGAATAAATTTACTTGCTGCAACTTGAGTTTGCTCAGCATGATCATACACTGGAGCTACTTCTACTAAGTCTGCCCCAACAACGTTAATATCACTGTTAGCAATTGCTAAGATGCTATCAATCATTTCTTTTGAAGTAATACCACCAGCTTCAAGTGTACCCGTTCCTGGTGCATGCGCTGGGTCTAGTACATCGATATCAATCGTTACATATACTGGACGACCCGCAAGTGTTGGAAGTACTTTCTTTAACGGCTCAAGTACTTCGAATTTAAATAAATTCATTCCAACTTCTTTTGCCCATTCAAATTCTTCCTTCATACCAGAACGAATTCCGAATGAATAAACATTTTTTGGTCCAATTAAATCACAAACTTTTTTAATTGGCGTTGAGTGAGATAATGGCTCACCTTCATATGAATCACGTAAATCAGTATGTGCATCAAAATGAATAATTGCTAAGTCTGGGTATTTCTTATACATAGCTTTCATTACAGGCCAAGATACAAGATGCTCTCCACCCATACCTAGAGGGAATTTTCCTTCCGCTAATAGGCCATCAATATAGTCTTCAATCATATCAAGGCTTCTTTGAGCGTTACCGAATGGTAATGGGATATCCCCAGCGTCAAAATATTTAACTTCTTCTAGTTCTTTATCTTGATATGGACTATATTCCTCTAACCCAATTGAAACCTCACGAATACGTGTTGGACCGAAACGAGAACCTGGACGGAAGCTTACAGTCCAATCCATAGGCATACCATAAATAACAGCTTTACTTTCTTCAAAGCTTGGATGACTCTTAATAAATACATTTCCAGAATATGCTTCATCAAAACGCATAATTAAGCCCCCCTTATTTAGTAAGATCAGCTACAAATTTTGGTAATACGAACGCTGCTTTGTGTAGCTCTTTTGTATAATATTTTGTCTCAATATCAAAGAAACGATTCTCTTCTACTTCAAGTGGATCGTGTTTTTTCGAACCAATTGTAAATGTCCACATACCACTTGGATATGTTGGAATATTTGCAATGTATAAACGAGTGATTGGGAAGATTTCTCTTACATCACGTTGAACTTGTGTAATTAACTCTGGTGTAAACCAAGGGTTGTCCGTTTGAGCTACGAAAATGCCGTCTTCTTTTAACGCTTTAGAAATACCAGCATAGAAGCCTTTTGTAAATAAGTTCACTGCAGGACCAACTGGCTCAGTTGAATCTACCATAATTACATCATATACGTTTTCACTATTTGCAATATGCATAAATCCATCATCTACTTTTACTTCTACGCGTGGATCTTCTAATTTCCCTGCAATTTCAGGTAAGTATATTTTAGAGTATTCAATTACTTTTCCATCGATTTCAACAAGAGTTGCTTTCTTTACACTTGGGTGTTTTAATACTTCGCGAATAACACCGCCGTCACCGCCACCTACTACTAATACGTTTTCAGGATTTGGGTGTGTGAATAAAGGTACATGAGCAACCATCTCATGATATACGAACTCATCTTTTTGAGTTGTCATAACCATACCATCTAAAATAAGCATGTTACCGAACTCTTCTGTCTCTACCATGTCAAGCTTTTGAAACTCAGTTTGCTCTGTATGTAAAGTTTTATTAATTTTAGCAGTAATTCCAAAGTTTTTTGTTTGTTTTTCAGTAAACCATAATTCCATTTGTTGCATCTACCCTTCTTTATCAAGATTTAGTTTGAAACATAACAATGTAGCATTAACTTAGTTGATTATGTTTCGTATTATCCCCACTCTTCCTAATTCCTATCGGATTTGTGTTGTTACAACAATTTTTTGCCGTACAAAAGAAAAGTATAGAGTAATTTCACTGAAATGCAAGATTTTTAAAGCTAAATTATTTGATATTTTTTACTACATTAATTTGTATAAAAATTCTCTTAATCTACCATACTAGTATTAAAATACAGAATTATATTGAGAGGAGGATACTTTTTGTATCATATCAACTACTCTTTTCATTGGCGTACCCTTCAAAAGATTGGCATTTTACTTACTGTTATTTCAATTTTAGGTTCTCTATTTTTATCATGTGTCTATTTTATGGCTATTACTTCCACAAAACCTTCATTATTTATTGCATCGAATTCAAGCTATTACGATCACGATAATAAAATAATTAGTAAAACTCAACTACTTCAAAATCGAAAAACGTTAAAAATTGCAGATGTACCTCCGATTGCAATCAATAGTGTTTTAGTTTCTGAGGACCGGAATTTTTTTCATCACCATGGTTTCGATTTAAAAAGACTAGGTTCTGCTATTTTAGTTAATTTAACAAAAGGTCAATACGCCCAAGGGGCTAGCACAATCACTCAACAACTTGCTAAAAATTTATATCTTTCACAAGAAAAAACGCTTAGTCGTAAAATAAAAGAAGCTTATTTAACGATGAAATTAGAGTCTTCCTATAAAAAAAGCAAGATTTTAGAAGCTTATTTAAACACCATTTATTTTGGGCACGGTATTTATGGCCTCGAAACCGCAGCAAACACCTTTTTAGGAAAGGAAACGAAACAACTGACCGTTGGAGAATCAACTTTTTTATTAAGCATTCCGGCTAATCCGTCAATCTATGACCCTTATATTCATTTTTCGTCTGTAAAAAGGAGACAGCAGCGTATTTTATCGGCACTTGAAAAGAATAAATTAATTAACTCAAATACCGTTAAAAATGCAATGAATGAGTCTATTAAGTTAAAGCCAATTATTCATACTTCAAATTCTTCCTTTACATCCTATTTTCAACAAAGTGTTCAAAAAGAAATTACAGAGTCTATTGGTCAATCCGTCAATAATAATGGCAGTAAAATTTATACAACCTTTAATCCAACTATTCAAAATCAAATTGACCAAGCATTTGATCAGTATATTAAGCCTTTTCCTAATCTGCAAGCAAGTGTAATTGTATTGGATAGTCAAACTGGTAATGTTTTAGGCATGACTGGAGGACGTGAGAAAGGACAATTTTTATTTAATCGCGCAGTTGCATCAAAAAGGCAAGTAGGTAGTACAATAAAGCCAATTTTGTATTATAGTGCACTTGAAAATGGATATACACCATCCACAATGCTCCAAAGTAAGCCGACAACATTTCATTTTGAGGACGGCGATACATATAGTCCCAAAAATAGTGGCCATCTTTATGCACATGACCAAATTTCTTTAGCTAAAGCTATTGCTGTTTCAGACAATATATTCGCAGTGAAAACTCAACAGGCTATTGGTGCAGATGAATTTATTAAAGCACAGAAACTATTCTATTTAACCGCACCTAAAAATAAGCTTCCTTCAATGGCACTCGGTACGCAGGATGCTTCCTTACTTGATATGACAAGAGCGTATGCATTAATCGCCAATAATGGTAAAGATGTGACTCCACACTTTGTAAGTGAGATTAAAACCCAATCTGGAAAATCAATCTTTAAAAGAAAGGTTGACCATAAACAAAGATTAGAAAAAGATCAAACGGTTATTCTTAAACAATTAATGAATGGAATGTTCAATACAAATTTCTCCAGCTACTTACCAGTAACGGGAACAAGCATTATTCCTGAACTTTCAAAGGATTATTATGGAAAAACTGGAACTACGAAAACGGATAGCTGGATGGTAGGATTCCATTCCAATCTTGTTGTAGGAGTATGGGTAGGCTATGATCATTCAACAAATTTATCTGCAGAAGAAACTTCATTAGCAAAGAAGGTTTGGGCATCGGTTATTACAAATCTATCAGATAAGAAAGTAGATTCAAAAATACCTAAAGACATCGTAAAAGTTGCTGTAGATGAAAAGACTGGCCTTTTGTATAAGGAAGGTTGTGGCGAAAAGGTTTCCCTATATTTTCGTAAAGGAACACAACCTACAAAACCTTGTATTAATAAAAAAAAGACAAAGAAACATAAAAAAGAAAAACAGGATAACACACCTTGGTATAGCCAGTACTTACCTTAAAAACAAAAGACCTCACCAAATTGGTAAGGTCTTTTGTTTGTCCTAGTCCTAGCTTTGTCCAAGCTAATATTAGTTTACTTTATTTGGTGATAAATGTAAAAAGATTATTCGACGTTTTCTTCATTTTTTTTTTATAATTTTCGCAAAGAAAACTTACCGATTGGATCGCTTTTTTAGCTAATGTAAAGACGCAACTTAATTCCTAATATTGGAAGCTACATCAAGTTTTTCTCTGCTACTCATTTACACTCTCTAAATATGCTAAAAGTTTATTAACCTAAAAGTTCTGTTTTTAATTGGTCAGATGAATTATTCCACATCTCTTCATTGTGTGCCTTAAGAAAATCAGCTAATAATATACGAGACTTTTCATCCATATGATCAACCATTAATTTTCGTTTCATCGCTTTATCCATTTTATTTACATGATCAGGAAGAAGTTTATATCCCCTTCTAGCTTCACGGTCAACTGTCATATAGCAACCAGTTACACCTGCATAATAAGGTCCGCTTTCAGTTCTTTCAGTTGCTACCCATACTAGCCAATATGGTTTTCCATTAGGAACCTCTTCCTCTTTTGTTAAGAATTTAATTCCTTTTTCAACTGAACTTCTTGCGTGCATTGCACCGATATCTACAAAAACATCATTCTCTTGTATATCAATAAAGACAGGAGAGATATTTTCTAAACTAATCGCCCCAACACCAAAACCGCCATGCCCGCTCGTTGAATCATTTTTTAATATATTGAATCCTAGTGATTTCTTTTTTGGTTGTTCAGACATCGTTAGCCTCCTAATAGTAAATTACATAATTAATGTTGTAACAATTGAATTAATCCAGTGGAAAACTGAAGGTATAGCAACCTCGAAAATTGGTTGTATTGTATAGTTATCTAAAGGAGTTAATACTAAAACTAAGAACACAAATGCTCCATACTGCTCGTATTGTGACATTTTTGCACGAATATCATTAGGTGCTAAATCTTCTATGATCCGATATCCATCTAATGGTGGAAGCGGAATTAAATTGAATACAAATAGCACAATATTCATTTGTATGAAAATACTAAAGAACGAATTTAAAGTAATCGTTAAAGCTTCTGGGAAAGAATGAAAAAATCCATGCTTTAATAGTAATGCATAAACGATTAATCCAAGTGTTGCCAATATAAAGTTACTTATTGGACCTGCTGCAGTTGTTAGAATCCCTGCAATTCTTGGATTTTTAAAGTTATGGCGATTCACCGGAACTGGTCTTGCCCAACCAAAGCCTAATATAATGATGGCAATAGTTCCGAAAATATCTAAATGTTTAAATGGAGAAAGAGTTAGTCTGCCTTGTTTTTTTGCCGTGTCATCCCCAAATTTATAAGCTACATATGCGTGTGCAAATTCGTGAACTGATAGAGAAATTGCGACAACTAGTAAAATTAATGGTATATCTTTTAATGGATATTGAAAAAATGATCCCATTCTTGACTCCTCTCAAGAAATAATTGTTTTTGTGACTGCTAATTATTGAACTGTTTATTATAAAAGTTTAAATTATTGATGATGATTTCTTCAATGTTAATGATTTAACCGTTATTATTCTGACTTCCTGAGTTATAATAAAAATGACAAAACTAAGGAGGTCATATTATGCCATACGTTACAGTAAAAATGCTAGAAGGTCGCTCTGAAGAACAAAAGAAAGCTTTAGTAGAAAAAGTTACTGCTGCTGTGAGTGAAACAACAGGCGCACCAACTGAGAAGATTGTTGTTTTCATCGAAGAGATGACAAAAAATCATTATGCAGTTGCAGGCAAACGCCTTAGTGACGAATAGAAATTCTTACATACATTAACAGTAAACGGGACTAAAATCCGTTTACTGTTTTTAATATCGTTTTCCACTCTACAAAAAGCAATTTGAGTATCTTCAATCGAATACGCTTATCTTCTTTTAGCTCCTGCTATTTCTTCAATCATTTCAATTACTTTCTTTTTCTTCTCATCAGGGTTTGTATAGATTAAATCGTAAGGGAAAAATAACTTAGAATCGAATAGTTCTTTCCCTGTTATTCCATCGACTAGCTCTGATTTACGGGAGATTTCTTTTAAATCACCGTTCGTTTGCAACAATAATATTGGCTTCTTACCGTCTTCTTCACCATATCTAAAATAATCATAAGCCTCATCTGAGATCGTATCAATGACTAAATAATATTCTGAATCAATATCTATTTCTAAAAATAGCTTCTTTAGTTCAGCAAATTTTTCAGTATGAGTTTGTGTGTCAAAATCGACATATTTAAATAAATTTCGATTCAAGAAACGTTGGCATAGATCGCTCAAGATTTCGTCGGATTCTTCTTGCCACACTTGAAAATAATACAGGAGTACAGATTCGTCTAATTTAATATATTCGTCTAAATCAATCTTCCCTTCAAAAAGATGATCGAAATGAACTGGTACATAATTAAAATGATAACCTGCCTCATGTAAATATTTAGCTCTTTGTAATATTTTTAGTAAAATTGCTTCAGCACTTCTAGACGCTGGATGAAAATAAACCTGCCAATACATTTGGTATCGACTGATTAAATAATGCTCAACGGCATGCATACCTGATTGTTTAATAACGACGCCATCAGGACGAGGACGCATAATTCTCAATATACGTTCCATATCGAAATTACCATAGCTTACTCCAGTGTAATATGCATCTCTAAGAAGATAGTCCATACGATCTGCATCAATCTGACTTGAAATCATACTTGTAACGAGCTTATTTTTCGAAGTTTTCTCAATGATTTCCGAAACCTGCTTAGGAAAGTCATCCCCAACCTTTTTTAAAATTTTATTAATTTCCGTTGAACCCTCTATAATTTCTCTAGTTAACTCTTCATGGTCTAAATTAAATATCTTCTCAAACGTATGTGAAAAAGGTCCGTGACCAACATCATGCAACAACCCAGCACAAAGAGCTAATAAACGATCATCCTCATTCCATTCAGGACGGCCTGAAAATACATCATCTACCATTCGCCTTATAATTTCATAAACGCCAAGCGAATGAGTAAATCGACTATGCTCAGCTCCATGAAACGTAAGATATGTAGTACCGAGCTGCTTAATTCTTCTTAGTCTCTGAAATTCCTTAGTCCCAATTAAATCCCAGATAACTTGATCTCTTACGTGTATATAACGATGTACTGGATCTTTAAATACTTTTTCCTCATATAGCTTTTGGAAACGATATGTCATATGTTGGCCCCCTTTCAATATGTACACTATTTCTTTATATGCTAAATTACTTGTTATCTGAACATGTCTCTTTTATTTCTATAATCAATAGTAAGCGACACTTTTTATTGTTCTAATCGTTGCGAAAGATTTCTCCACATTTCAATCTATTATATCAAAAAAACGCTCCTAAAGATGAAGGAACGTTTAATTCTTACCTAGTTTTGACTTTATCTTAACAATTAGATCATCTTCGTTTGGTGCAGATAATGGACGGTTATTGACAAAGCAAAACGATTTTTTTCGTCCTGGTCCACAATAAGATTGGCATCCGATTTTAACCTCTGCATCTTCATCTATTCGTTTTAAGCGAGGGACTAAAGTCTTAATATTCGTCGCCTGGCAATCATCACATATTCTAAATTCGTTTGACATTTTCTTTTACAATCCTTTCTGTTCTTTATTGAACATACTTAGCAGTAATTTTACTCGTTCCCAAAAAGACATGCAAGTTTTCCTAATAAATCACACTCAAATAGTATTCTACTATTTTTTGTATAGTTTTCTATTTTTTTGTCCAAACTTCTATTATTCAGCTAGAAATTAAATGAGTTAACAATTGAATAAAAGAAAGTTGAGGGGAAATTTCTATGATGAAATTAAGACAAGATGCTTGGACTGAAGAGAATGATTTACTTTTAGCGGAAACTGTTTTACGCCACGTGCGCGAAGGAAGCACTCAGTTGAATGCCTTTGAAGAAGTTGGCGATGTTTTAGAACGTACTTCTGCCGCATGCGGTTTTCGTTGGAATGCTGTAGTTCGTTATAATTATGAAAAAGCACTACAATTAGCAAAAAAATTCCGCAAAGAAAAGCTTCGACACGCTAAAGGCGAGGATGCTAAGAAAAAATTATTATATACACCTTCTGAATCTAGTTATATACAAACAGATGTATCTAGTAATTTTGATCGTTATTTAAATGATGAGCAAGATTTAGAATATGGTGTTGAACTTGATCAAGAATTTGGATCTTTTGTGGAAACTAATGATCAATTTGAAACAGACGATGAGGTTTTACATGATGAAGAACCGAAAACTGAAATCTTTTCAAATATTCCTTTAGTACAAAATCAATACCAAGCACAGGCTTCATCACCTTCACCAAGTAATACAAGAAAAAGCTCAATTACAATGTTTGATGTCATTCAGTTTTTACAAGGCCTTTCTAGTAATCAAATTGGTAGTGATCGCTTAGTCCGTGAGAATGATCAGTTAAAAAGAGAGCTTATGCAATTACAGGAACGAAATTCACAGTTACAGAGACAAGTAGAAAAACTTGAAAAAGATGCTACTACTGTTCAAGAAGACTATGAAACAATGATGAAAATAATGAATCGCGCTAGAAAATTAGTATTGTTTGAAGAGGAAGAGAAACCAGCAGCAACATCCTTTAGAATGGATAAGAACGGAAATTTAGAAAAAATTGCAGAATAACATAATCTGTAGAAAAATAGAGAAACGAGTTCTTAAATTAAAACTCGTTTCTCTATTTTTAGTTATAAAATATATTTACGGGTAGTCCCTATAATCTATTAATTTCCTAAAAATGACTTTTTAAAGAATGCTAGCTGTTTATCGAGTGTTACAGGATCACTAAATGAAGCGCCGTTTCCAGGCATTTCATATACGTGATTATTTTTTACAGCAGGTATCGACTTAAATGTGTCTGTCTTTTTGAAAGAAATATCTGCATTTGCATACTGACTTATAATAATATAATCTCCCGCATACTGTGGTAGTACTTCTGTGGAAAGCGTATAATATCCGTCCTTTAATGCTACTTCTTTTACTTTTTCAGGCATTTTTAATTTCATAGCTTGATAAAGTATTTCAGTTCCACGAGCCCAGTTATTGCCGAATACGTAAAGCTGCTTATCATATGATTCGAATACTGATACTGTAGCGTCTTGACCAATTTTAGCGCGAATATCATCTCCAGTTTTTTCAGCGCGTTGCTTGAAGTCATTAACCCAGCTTTTCGCTTCTTTCTCTTTGTTTAAAAGCTTACCAATTTCTACATGCTGTGATAAATAGTCTAATTTACCCCATGTGTAAGTCACTGTTGGAGCAATCTCTTTCAATTTATCAATATTTTTAATATTTGATAATCCAATAATTAAGTCTGGCTTTAATTCAATAATTTTTTCTAGATTATCATCAGATACTTCCGCTACGTCTTTTAATTCCTTCTTAAAGGTTGGATTATTCTTTGACCAAACATCTACCCCAACGACATTAACTCCTAGGGAAATAACATTACCAGTAAAACCTGATAGTAGAATCACGCGTTTTGGATGTGTAGGTACATCAACAGGTCCTGTTTCAGATTGGTATGTAAATGTTTTTACGTGATCGTTTTTACTTGTCGTACTAGCCTTCTGATCTGAAGAATTATTGCTACATGCACTTATGATTAATACAAAAACTAAAATAAACGGTAATAATAACTTTTTCATTTGTTTCTCCTTTTTACGAAAATTTATCCACTTTGAATTAATTGATAACGATTATCATTTTCATTACTTAATTTACTATAATTTGTATTTTATGTATTGTCAATTAATAGTTAATTTTTAGAATATGAAGTTTTTTTACTTAGTTAAAAATCATGCTAAAATAAGGAAACAAACGCATAAACTCTAAGGGGCTTTATTTAATGAATCAATATTTAAATCGATTACAAAATGATGAAATACGCTTTATAGACGGCTCAACGTTAGGTCCTTCCTTTGAAGCAAAACAATCTTTTGCATTAGATGACACATTATGTACAAAAATTGGAAGACTGGAGTCTCCACCAACAATCAGAACATGGGTGCACCACAATACTATTGTTCTAGGTATACAAGATACTAGATTACCGAATTTAGTGAATGGTGTTAATTATCTTAATAGCCAAGGTTATACAGCAATTGTACGAAATTCAGGTGGGCTTGCTGTTGTATTAGATGAAGGTGTTTTAAATATTTCAATAATCTTTCCAGAGGCTGAGCATAAGCTTCAAATTAATGACGGTTATGAAATGATGTATGCACTAATTCAAGATATGTTTAAAGACTTAACTGATAAAATAGTCGCAAAAGAAATCGTTGGATCTTATTGTCCCGGAGATTTTGATTTAAGCATCGATGGAAAGAAATTCGCAGGGATTTCTCAACGCCGTATACGTAAAGGCGTTGCCGTCCAAATATATTTATGTGTTAACGAGAGTGGTTCAAAACGTGCTTCCATTGTCAAAGACTTTTATGAGATAGCGATCAATAACCAAGAAACTTCATTTAACTACCCTACCATTATGCCAAATACAATGGCATCACTTAGCGAGCTATTATCAGCTGAAATTACCGTTACAGATACAATGAAGAGACTGTTACAATCTCTAATTAAATTAACCCCTAAACTAACTCCTAGCTCTTTATTTGGTGATGAAATAGATTTATATAATTACCATTTGCAGCGAATGATTGACCGTAACTCGGAATTGAGTTCGATGCAAGAATGTTAAGAGAAGGATAAGAATGTAAAAGAACCACAAGATTACTTTTTCTTGTGGTTTTTTGTGTTCAAATTTAGTTCCTATCTCCATGCCATCAAACTAAAAAAGAGTGCTCTAAAGTCCAATGACTCCCGAGCACTCTTTCTATATATCAAAGAAAAATATCAGGTCTACCCTTACAGTGACTGAGCAGCAGTAATAATTGATAATTTATAAACGTCTTCACTGTTACAACCACGAGATAGGTCATTAACAGGCATATTTAGTCCTTGTAAGATTGGTCCGATTGCTTCGAAATTACCTAATCGTTGAGCAATTTTATAACCAATGTTTCCTGCTTCTAAGCTTGGGAATACGAATGTATTAGCATCACCTTTAATAACTGAATCTGGTGCTTTACTTTTTGCTACAGATGGTACAAACGCAGCATCAAATTGGAACTCACCATCTAAAGTTAATTCAGGTGCAAGTTCTTTTGCAATTTTAACCGCTTCAGCAACTTTTTCAGTTTCAGGTGATTTTGCTGAACCTTTTGTTGAAAAGCTTAACATTGCAATTTTTGGTTCAATATCAAATAATTTTGCTGTTTTTGCACTTTCAATAGCAATTTCAGCTAAGTCTTGGCTATTTGGGGCAATGTTAATCGCACAGTCTGCAAATACGTATTTTTCATCTTCACGAACCATAATAAATACACCTGATGTTTTTGTAACACCTGGTTTAGTTTTAATAATTTGAAGTGCTGGACGTACTGTGTCTGCAGTTGAATGTGTTGCACCACTAACTAGCCCATTCGCTTTATTTGCATAAACTAGCATTGTTCCGAAGTAGTTCGGATCTAATAGTGCTTTACGTGCTTGCTCTTCTGTTGCTTTTCCTTTGCGACGCTCAACAAAAGAAGCAACTAGTTCTTCCATTTTTTCATAAGTAGATGGGTCTAAAATTTCTACTCCTTGAAGCTCTAAGCCTAAACTACTTGCTTTTTCTTTAACGCTTTCTACATTACCTATTAAAATTGGTTTTAGTACTTCTTCTTTTGCTAGTCTATCAGCTGCTGTTAAGATTCTCTCATCTAAACCTTCTGGTAAAACAATTGAAATACCTTTACCTGATACTTTTTGCTTAATGCTTTCAAATAGATTACTCATAATAGCCTCCAACATATTTAAAATTATTTTATTTGTATATAATTAGAATAAAACCTTTTTAGAGTAATGAAAAATATAATATATTTAATAAAGCGCTATCATTTAAAGTAAATTAATTCCTAATTTTCTAAATAAATTAGGTTACTGTATAATTTTGTATGTTTTTACAAAATACTTTTAATTGTAGTATGCTATATAAATGAAAATCAATACGATAACGTTTGGGGGATTTAAAATGAGTGAAGCTGCAAAAACTTTAGATGGTTGGTATTGTTTACATGACTTTAGAAGTATGGATTGGCATGCTTTTAAACAATTAAGCAGTGATGAGCGTCAATTAGCGATCACAGAATTCCAACAAGTATTCTCAAAATGGAATCAAGTTGCCGATGCTGGTGAAGGTAGCCATGCTATTTACAACATTTTAGGTCAAAAGGCAGATATGATGTTTATGGTTTTACGACCTACTATGGATGAATTACTACATATTGAAACAGAAATAAACAAAACTACACTGTCTCAATTTATGATTCCTACTTATTCATACGTTTCTGTAGTTGAATTAAGTAATTACTTAAGCGAAGAAGATGGTGATCCATATCAAAATCCTCATGTTCGCTCTAGACTTTACCCTGCATTACCAAAATCTCAGTATGTATGCTTCTATCCAATGGATAAAAAGCGTGAAGGTGAAGATAACTGGTACATGCTTCCTTCAGGAGCTCGTAAAGAAATGATGTACAGCCACGGAAAAATTGGACGAGGTTACGCTGGAAAAGTTAAACAAATCATTACTGGTTCAGTTGGATTTGATGATTACGAGTGGGGCGTTACACTATTTGCTGAAGATGTACTTCAGTTCAAAAAATTAATTTATGAAATGCGCTTTGATGAAGTAAGTGCACGTTATGGTGTATTTGGTTCATTCTTTGTTGGAACGATCTTAAAAGAAGACGCATTCTCAAAATATCTTTACGTATAATTGAATACTTAGGGTATCCTCTATATACGATCAGTCATAGTATATAAATTAAAAGACTTCTCTTTTTGAGAAGTTTTTTTATTTCCCTTTTGGAAAAGGTGTCATATGTTTCTTTCAATTTTAATATAGTTACAGTAGTGAACGAACTAATTAGTCCTCGCTTTCCGATCACCTTTTGGGATTCGTGCAGAGTATTTAATTCGGATGAGGAGGCTTTTTTATGGCTGTAATTCGTTATACCGAAGCTGAAGTTTCATTGCTTGCAAGATTAATGCGTGCTGAAGCTGAAGGCGAAGGTAAAGAAGGTATGTTAATGGTTGGAAATGTCTGTGTTAACAGGGTTTTATGTGACTGCTTAGATTTTAGAGATATTCGGAGTCTAACAGATATGGTTTATCAGAATCCTGGTGGTTTTGAAGCCGTGCAAAAATCATACTTTTATCAACGTGCACGCGATCAAGATATTGAACTTTCTAGAAAAGTAATAGCAGGACAACGTTTTTGGCCTGCAACTTATGGCCTATGGTTCTTCCGCCCGGCAGGCTCATGCCCAGGAACTTGGTTTAACCAAAAACTAGCAGGAAGATATAAGTCACATTGCTTTTACCAACCAACTTCTCAAGATTGTCCGAAAGTTTACAGTGTTTAAAATGATTTAACTAAGGGAGGTTTTTTCTTTGAGTAATCCTTTCGAATATTATCAAAATATTTATCGTGCGGCTCAACCTACCCAGGGACAAGGGCAACAAACTGGGCAAGGGCAAGGATTTGCAGCTCCATCAGGTGGCATGATCACTCAGCAGGGTCAAGTTACCACCCCGGCTGGTCTTTTTGAACAATCCTATGTAGAAAATATACTTAGAGCTAATCGTGGGAAAATTGCTACTGTTTATATGACATTCACTGGTCACCAACAACAAGTATTCGTCGGGTATATTATGGGAGCAGGACGTGATCATATTGTACTCAGAGATGTAAATTCAACGAAAACTTTCGTATTACTGACAATTTACCTAGACTACGTCACATTTGACGAAGAAATAGCTCTCCCTTATCAGCTTTAGAAAAAAAGTGTTCAATACAGTGCAAAATCGCACTACTATTGAACACTTTTTTTATTTCATAACTGAAATTCCTACTAAGATCCAAGCAACTAAAAATGCTAATCCTCCTAACGGAGTAATTGCACCTAGTATTTTAATGCCAGATACACTTAATATGTACAAGCTTCCAGAGAATAAGATTATTCCTATTACCGATAACCATCCCGCCCACATTAATTGAGTTGATGATCCATATTTATCAATTAAAAATGCAATAATAAATAATCCACCTGTTTGGAACATTTGATATTGAACAGCTTTATGCCAAACTTCTAGTGATTTTTCAGAAATTTTCCCCTCAAGTCCATGTGCTCCAAAGGCACCTAATGCGATAGATAAAAATGCAAAAATACTACCAAACAAGAAAAATAATTTCACTTCTTCTCCCCCTATATCTTAAAAATCTAATAATGATCCGCCTTGTTCCGAATCATCCATTTTAGGCATAACAGACGGCTGAGACATAAAAGGCTGACTTGGTATTGATTGAATAACATTACTAGTTATTACACTTTTGATAACCTCTACACTACTCTCATCTTCAAGAAGTAGCTCGCATAAAGAACGAATACTCGCTATTCTTTCTCGAAATTGACCTGGCATTTGTGTATTTACTTTCGCCTTTTGTAACTCATTTTCAATTTGCTGGATTACTTTTTCTACACTGATATTCAGATAAATCACCACCAAACTTTTTTAACACAATCCAATAAACCATATTATACTATGGCTTTTTTATGAAAGCGAATAACAACCTAATTAAGCACTATTTTAGTGGAACGGTGGTATACTAAAAAGGTTAATTTTAGGAGGTATTATTTTGGACTATAAAATGATTGTATTAGACATCGATGACACACTTTTGACAGATCATCATGTGATTTCTCCACGAACTAAAGAAGCTTTACTAAAAGCACAAGATATAGGTGTTAAAGTAGTATTAGCTTCTGGTAGACCAACATTTGCAATGCATAAGTTGGCAGAAGAGCTATTACTTCATGATTATGGTAGTTATGTTTTATCATTTAATGGTGGAATTATTACTGACTATCGAACTAA
Organism: Gottfriedia sp. NPDC056225; assembly: GCF_042267765.1. Taxonomy (NCBI): domain Bacteria; kingdom Bacillati; phylum Bacillota; class Bacilli; order Caryophanales; family Bacillaceae; genus Gottfriedia; species Gottfriedia sp. NPDC056225. Next base: position 336,115 of record NZ_JBHJTJ010000001.1, read on the forward strand.
AAATAATGTTTATGAATGCGCATTAACAAAAGACCAAGCCCATGAACTTTACGAAATTAGTAAAAAACATAATGTGTTCGTTCATACATATATTGAAAATGATATTATTACTGAACAAGGCAATCAATACACTGATATTGAAGGCGAGCTTACAGGTATGCCTATTAAAGAAGTAAGTAGCTTCACCGGCCATGTGCAAAAAGACGTAGTAAAATTATTAATGTTAGAAGACCCAGAAAAACTGGCTCAAGTTGAAAAAATTCTCCAAAAAGAGCTCGAAGGTAAAATCAGCGTCATGCGTTCGAAACCATTCTTCTTAGAACTAACGAATATTGAAGTAGATAAAGGAAAAAGCCTTAATCATTTAATTCAAATCCTAGGAATTCGCCAAGATGAAGTCATCGCTGTAGGTGACGGATATAATGACCTTCCGATGATTAAATTCGCAGGTCTAGGTGTAGCGATGGGGAATGCTCCTGAAGAAATTAAGCAACAAGCAGACTATGTAACTGCCACTAATAATGAAGATGGTGTGGCACAAGTTGTTGAGAAGTTTATACTGAATAATCAATAATGATGTGATCATAGTAAACGTATGATAACCCGCAAGAATGATGGGTTATCTTTTTTTATGTACTGAAATTTTGAGTGTTTATCATCTTGTTAACGCGAACACTAGGTGAACAATATTGATAAAGTTGTGAACCTCGTTGATATATGGCTAGATCTCGTTGATATAGTGTTTAATCCCGTTGATATATGGTCAAATCTCGTTGATATTTCGTATACTCATGAGATACCCGCTTAATTATTAGTGTGAACACCCCTCTCCTACACAAGTACAAGCATCTTATCAACAAATATTATGGTTTTATCGATAAAACTTTCTATTTTATCAACAAAAATAACTACTTTATCAATAAAGTTCACAGGTTTATCAACAAAATACACAAAGTGTTCGCGTTCCATGCGGAATCAAAAGAAGCTGCCTCATAAGACAGCATCTTTCTTGATATTGATATATCTATTTTACTGCCCAATCAATTGCTTCCATTTTGAACTCTTCTAATTTTTGATTAATTTGTGAAAATGGTTTACTTCCAAAGAATCCTCTACTAGCAGATAATGGGCTCGGATGGTGGGCTTTTAATATTGCATGACGGCTACTTGTAATTAATTCTTCTTTTGCTTGGGCGTGTTTTCCCCATAGAACGAAAATAATCGGACGTTCGTGTTTATTTAGTTCAGATAAGATTGTATTTGTAAATACTTCCCACCCTTTATTTTTATGCGAGTTGGGTTCACCTTCGCGAACTGTTAGAACTGTATTCAATAACAAGATGCCTTGGTTTGCCCAATTATTTAAATAGCCACTTGTTGGGATGTCTATGCCTAAATCACTGTTTAGTTCTTTATAAATATTTCTTAAAGAAGGTGGTATTTTTACTCCTGGTAATACAGAAAAGCTTAATCCATGCGCTTGACCTGGTTGATGGTACGGATCTTGTCCTAAGATGACTACTTTACAATCTTCATATGAACATTCATTTAACGCTTGAAATAAATGATCTTTCTCAGGATAAATAGTTTGATTCTTATATTCTTCTTCTAGAAAACGCATTAAATCTTTAAAATATGGTTTGTCAAATTCTAATTTTAATTTTTCTCTCCACTGTGACGATAGTTGAAGCAATGAAATACCACCTTTCCTGACGAAATTTCCCGAGAAATAGTCTTTATTTGTTGTTTATTGTCGTTGTCCTCAGCTCAATAGAATAGTTGAATTAATAAAATTGCTAATAGTATTTGAAAGCCTACAATACTCAGTGCGTATAGAGATAGTAATTTCCCTTGTTTAATAATTCGTTTTAAATTTACGTTCAATCCTATAGCAGCCAGTGCAATAATTTCAAGCAAGTGACTTGTATTATTAGAAATAGTTGCAGCCCAACTTGGTAGCACTCCTAAACTATATAAAACACACAGGATCACAAAACCAATTACATACCAAGGAAATTGGATTCTTACTTTTTCACTTGAGTCCTCAGTAGATAAGTTTCTTCTCTTTATATTCGATAAACTGAACACTACAAAAACAAGAAAAACTACACGAATTAATTTAAATAAAGTCGCATAATTTTTTACCTCATCGTTCACCAAACTACCGCTGGCAACAACTTGACCAACTGATTGTAAGGTGCTCCCGATTAACGCAGAAGTCGGCAAAGTTTGCGAGTGATATAAAACAGAAGCGATAACAGGCAGGATAAACATCAAGACTGTTCCCATCATATTTACAAGTGTCACAGCCAAGCCTTTTTCTTCTTGAGTAGCATGAATTGCAGGAGCTGTAGCACCAATTGCTGATGAGCCACATACTGCATTTCCACTTGCCATTAAATAACTAAAGTTCAATCCAAAACCTAATTTTTCGCCGATCCAAATCGTAAAAATGATCACAAAACACATTTGAGTTACGATTAAAATAATGCCTTTTAAACCCAATAAGCTAATCATTTGAACACTTATAGTTGCTCCTAATAAAAAAATTGATATCTCCAATAATTTACTTTCTGCAAACTTTCTACCGCCTTCAAAATAAGACTTTAAGTGAACAGTATTACCGATTAAAAGCCCTATTAGAATTGAAAATGTAGCTGCTCCAATTGGCAATATATAAGAAAGTGATTGACTAACAAGCGCGATAATAAGACAAATAACTAACCCTGGAATAATCTTCAAAACAATCCCCATAATAATCTCCAAGTTTTCAATATAATATTTAATTCTATCTTTCATTATTATGTAACGAAAAAAGAAATTCGACAATATTCTTGCCGAATTTCCAAATTTATCATATAAAAAATTCACTCTTCATTGTAGCTTGAAGATTCTACAATGTACTGAGGTCTTCTTTTTGCTTCATAATATGTCTTTCCTAAATATTCGCCTAATACACCAATCATCAATAGTTGGACTCCTCCAAATAACATAATGAAATTGGAAATTGTATATAAGCCAGGTATTCTAATCCCTACCAAAAGTACTTTAAAACTCATCATAATAAAGATCACAAGACTAATGCCAATTAATAGTAAACCAATTTTAGTTAACAATCTCAATGGCCTCGTATTAAAACAAAGAATATACTCAATGGACCTTTTCATAGAATCAAGCTTCTTTACTTCTGACTCTTTATTAATTATTCTTGACGTGATTTCATACTCGATTTCTTTTATTTTAAATCCAATCCAATTAAACATACCTTTTGAATAACGATTTGATTCAGGCATACTTAAAATTGCATTAACTACTTTTCTGCTTAACAAACGAAAGTCAGATTCATTTTGCAAAATGTCAGGATCAACAAATTTTCTAATGAATTTCTCAACAATGCCTTTTTTCGCTTTTTTTAGAACTGAATTCTCTAATTTTTTTGAAGCAAGTACATGGTTATTACCCTTTTGGTATTCATCCATCATCTCAAGAATAACGTTTGGTGGATGTATAAAGCTTCCATCCATTAACACGACTACCTCACCTTTCGAGTGTTCAAGACCAGCGTACAGTGCACCTTCTCTTCCAAAGTGACGAGTAAACGAGATATATTTCAAATGATTGCTATGGTTTGCAACAACTTGAAGTGCTAATAATGTATCATCTTCACTTCCATCGTTTATATATATAATTTCATAATCGTCTTTAAGTAATTTTAATGTATTTGATAAGTTAACGTGAAATCTTTCTAAATTTTCTCCACTGTTATAACAATAAACTACAACTGATATTTTCAAACTAAACACCTACTTCTCCTAAAAGCTATGAAATGATAACTTTTATCTATGTTATAGCACTTGGCGAAACAGTTCAATCATTTTCATTCCAATTTGTATTTTTTGGAAACTAATGAATGAGTTTACTTTTTTTAGAAAGATCCACTATTTTACTAGCTCTTTTATTAATTGGCGCTTTAAAAACTACACCTATTATAATTGCAATAATGACAAATAGAGATAGTGTCAGAAGATCCCTTTGAACAGTATTCCAAATGATTCCACCGGTAGCCTCTCTTAACAAGCTTAGTGCATAAGTAAACGGTAAAAATGGGTTGATTTTTTGGAAAAATGGCGGAGTTACTTGAATTGGGTAGACTCCCCCAGCACCAGATATTTGAAGAACTAGGAAGATTATACCGATGCCTTTCCCAACGTTACCAAAGACCGAAACAAGCGTATAAACAATCAATGTAAATACGATGCTAATCAATAGTGCGAAGAAAATAAAATAACCTTTACTTGCTGCATATGTTCCTAAAATTAGGAAATTGCCAGTAGTTACGACTAGTGTTTGAAATATACCAATCGAAATGAAAGTTAATAATCTCCCAAAGTAAATTTCTCTACTTTTATAAGATTTCTCTTCATGAACTTCTGTGGTTAATAAAGAAACCATTAATAATGCGCCTACCCATAATGACAAAGTAGTATAAAATGGTGTCATTCCTGTACCATAATTCGGTATTGGGAACATCCGCTCTTTCTTTATTTCAATTGGACTTGAATAAAAGTCACTTACCTTTTCGATATCTGTCCGAAGAAAATTTATTAAATCCTCGATACTTCCTTTTTCTTCGGCTTTTCTAATCTCATTAGCTAATTTTTTAATTTTTGTTTCAATCAGAGGGAATTCATTAATTAATTGCTGTATATCACCCTTTTTTGTCTCTAATAAATGGGATGTATCAGCAAGTACCCCTTTAATGGTCGGTATATTTTTTTTAGCATCAGTCAATATCGTCTGGCTATTTTTAATGGATTCATTCACTAATCTCGATGCCTCATTTAGCTTTGGCACAAAATCTTGGTCAAAATTTGAATTTAAACTCGCTAACGTATTATTTATATTATTTGCACGTTCACTCATTTTCTGAAGTAAATCTGTAGGCACATTGCCCCCGTTTTGAATTTCCCTTTTTATTTGATCATTTTCACTTTGAATTGTCGCTAGGTCTGCATCCAATTGTTTTAGTGAGTTAATATCTTTATTGAAATTTACTGTAGTATTTAGACTATTAAACGATTGAAGCACTTGAATTAAAGAAGGGATTATATTTCTTGAATTTGGAATAATTTGTCCCATTTCATCTGATAGCCTTGTTGACTCATCATGATTAATACCCTGATTCTGTATTTGTGATAAAGTGCTTTGAATGACAGCTGATTGGCCATGGAGTAGATTAAGAGTCTGTTTAAAAAATGGAATTGCATTATGTATCGATTGATTAACTTGATTAAAAAATCCATTTAAACTACCAGTCAGCTTCTCACCGTTTGAAACGATCTGATTGATCAATTCAATATCTTTATTAGCTGTTTGAATGACTCCTTGTACTTTACTGTAATCATTTAATGCCTTATTTACCTCAGATTTTATTTCAGGCAAGTCTTTTTCTAGCTTAAAAACCATTCGCTCAAATTGTTTTATTTCAGGTAAGTTCGTTTGCAAATCAATTCCTATTATATTAAATTCCTGTAGTACTTCTTTACTGACGGTCTTTTCAAATTTCTTTGTAATCTCGCTCGCAATACCCGTTGCACCTTTCTCTGTATATTTAGGAGCAATAATATTAAGCTTTTCATTTACTTGATAAATAAGTTCAGGTTTTTTGGGATTATCTGTTAATACCGTACTAATTTTCTCGGAAAAATCTTTCGGAATCATAATGCTAGCATAATATTTTCCTTGTTTGACCCCTTCATTTGCCTTATCCCTGCTTGTAAATCGCCAGCCAAGCGTAGGACTTTCTTTTAATGAATTAATTACTTCATTTCCGATATTTATCTTATTATTTAAAACAGTTGCACCACTGTCCTCATTTACGACAGCAATCTTTAAGCCCTTCGTATTTCCATACGGATTCCACGAAGACTTTATATTAAACCACGCATACATTGAAGGCATGATAATTAAGCCAGCGATAATCATTAAAGCTGCCCAATTAGTCACAATTCGTTTCACATCACGAAAATAAATTTCAAAAATTGAATTCATCTATAACTCACCTAATCTTAAATAAAGTTTTGAAAGTACTTAGAATGAAGGAGTTTGGCTAGGAAAAGATTTAAAAAAAACCAAAACAATCTCCACATTCTTTCCTTATTGTTCTTCTTTTCTTCCTGCCTTGGTTTAGAAAAAAAATTAATTTCATATAGTATGCAATAAAAAATTCATAACTATTCTAGGAAGCAAGGATAGGAGAAATCAAAAATAGCTTAATAAAAAAAGACCTTCGCTTTAAATTAGCGAAAGTCTTCTAAATAGGTCCTTATCTTAAGTCTACTCCCATCTAAACGTACGAGCAGCGATTAAGAAGCTTACAACCATCCAGACGCATAACCAGCCGAAGTCAGGGAGTAGATCTCCAAAGGTTGCTCCGACATTCATAATATCTCGCATCGCTGTTGATAAATGCGTAATCGGAATTGTTTTTATAATTGGCTGTAAATATTCCGGCATATTATTGATTGGGAAAAATACTCCACCTAAAAACATAAGCGGGAACGATAAGAAACCTGCAATTGGCCCAGCACTTTCTGGACTTTTTGCTAGACTTGCAATAATAAAACCAATACTCATAAACGTTAATGTGCCTAATATTACAAACAATACAACTAATAAAAATGACCCTCGAATACTGACATCGAACCCAAAATAGCCAATTAATAGCGTTAAAATTGCTTGTAAGCTATTTAATATTAGTCTAGCTGTTATTTGTGCTGCAATAAATGTAGAGGCCCTTAATGTAGTGCCTTGCATCCTTCTTAAAACGCCTCGCTCTCTCCACGATGCAATTTGGCCTGCGACACCATTCATATTGTTATTCATGATTTGCATTGCAATAATTCCAGGTACTAAAAAATCTAAGTAAGAAAGTGTAATCCCGGCTACACCTTTAAAGTTTGTAACAATTTTTGGCGTGTATCCTGCCATTTGTTTACTTGCGGCATCCACATTCGCTGTAATTGTAGCAATTCCCCCTTGGAGCTGGGCCGAATTACTTTCGTTATAAAGTACTTTTAATTGTGCAGGTGCAGTTTGTTGTTTAGACTTCACCTGGTCTTGAAAGCCTTTGTTAATGACGATAACAAAGTCTGTTTTTCCGTCAGATAATAATTTTTTTGATTTTAATTCATTCGTTTTTTTATGAATTTTTAGCGATTTCTGGCTATCCAAAACTGCAGTGATCTGTTTACTTGCTTGAGATTTGTCATAGTCAATTAAATTTACTGAATAGCTAGTTGTATTCCCATCGTTAAATATTAGTCCGAAAATAATCATAAAGAAAAATGGAAACAGTAGTGTCCAGACTAAGGCTTGACGATTACGCACATAAATTCGAAGTTGTGCTAAAGTCAATTGATAATAAGCCTTCATTCTTCACGCAACCCCCTTCCAGTCATATGTAGGAATACATCCTCAAGAGTAGCGGTTCTTGTTGATAAATCAGAAATCGTCATATCTTCTTGTTTTGTATACTCTAATAAAGCCATTAAAGTAGCTTGAAGATTACGCGTATACAATGTAACGAAATCATGATTTATGACAACATTCATTACACTATCTAAATGTGTAAACTTATCTTCTTGCTCTGGCGATTTAGTTTTAAATTCAATCGCACTTTCAGCCGAGATTGAACTAACTAAATTATTTGGTGTATCAAGGGCAATTAATTTTCCTTTATCCATAATGCCGATTCGATCGGCTAATACATGAGCCTCATCCATGTAGTGAGTTGATAATACAACTGTTTTACCGCGTTCTTTTAGCTTTAAAATGATGTCCCATAATGTTCTGCGAGCTTGTGGGTCAAGTCCTGTAGTTGGCTCATCTAAGAATATAATTTGAGGGTCATGAATCAACGCTAACGCGATCGCTAATCGCTGCTTTTGCCCTCCAGATAGTCCTTTTACTAGACTATTTTGCTTTTCGGTTAATAGCATTTCATCAATCAATGGTTGAATTGGGATATGACTTGGATAGAAGCTAGCATACATCTCAATGATTTCTTTTACTTTTAACAAATCGAACAAAGATGTCGACTGAAGCTGTATACCAATCTCTTGTTTTATTTTATTTGAGTCCTTCCCAATCTTATGCCCTGCAATCGTAGCAGCTCCTTCATCTGGCTTTCTTAAGCCTACAAGCATTTCCATTGTTGTAGATTTGCCTGCTCCATTTGGGCCAAGCAATCCAAAAACTTCACCTTTTTCAACTTCAAAACTAATTCCATCTACTGCATAAAAATTTCCATAACGCTTTTTAAGGTTTTCAACTTCAATAATTGAACTCATTGTTTTATCTTCACCTCGTCTAATTAACTATTAAAAAGAATGAAATTTCTTTTTTTAATCAGCCTGCTAAGTATATAATGCAAAATTTAATTTATTTGTCGAAAAAGATAAACATTAATAATTTTTAATGATAAAATTACATTTTTTTCCATCTATTCTTATTCCATACTATACAAGACTTCTAAAACAATTAGTACCATTTATGTAATAATCATTTACATTTTATAACTTTATTGTAACGTCCATGTTGTCACTCTGTAATACTCATCGTTTACAATATGTTGGACATAAAACAAATAAAATGGCTATGTTTTTTGTGTTGGTATCTTTTACACGGCCATAAAAACAAGGTGATAAAAATGAGAATAGAACGTGAAAAATGGTTGGATGTTGCCAAAATGATCGGTATCTTTTTGGTTGTTTATGGTCATTCTACAGAAGGTCCGAATTCTATTACTTTTATTTACTGGTTCCATATGCCCCTATTTTTTATTATTAGTGGCTATTTATTTAAACCAGTTAATTCTGTCAGTGAACTGAAATTTTTTATTAAAAAACTAACTTGTAGATTGCTGGTACCTTATTGTACGTATTTAGTACTATTTAGCTTATATGACATTACAACAGAGGTGCTTAGAGGTACGATTAGTGCTTCAAACTTATCAAATGAAGTCATTTCATTATTAATCGGTGGTAGATTTATTACAGGAGTGCATGGCGTATTCTGGTATATAACATGTTTATTTATTACACAAATACTGTTTGCGTTAATCTGTTTATATTTTAAAAAGAATATTGTTCGCCTTTCCATTGTGATCGCTTGCTATTTAATTGCGCATTTTGAAACAATTAAATTAATTCCACATATCGGTAAAAACACCTTTAATCAAATTTCGATTCCATGGAATATGGATGTGGCTTTACTAGCGATATTCTTTTTAGGACTAGGTTTCTTTGCAAAAAAATTTATTGCATCTATTTCTAGCTTCATTGGTATTTCATGTATCTCGCTAAGCATTTTATATATGACATTATATAAAATGAATAAATTAGACTATCATTTAAGTCTTAAATATTTAAGATACGATCATTTATTTTTAGATGCGTTAATTCCAATTACGATGACCATTGCAGTGTTATTTTTATGCCAAAAGCTCGCGAAGCTACAATTCGTACAACCATGCACAATCTTTGGTAAAGAATCACTAACAATTATGTACATCCATATTTTTGCGAATGCTGTTATTTCACAGTTTTTCGATTATGGTCCGTTATTGTACACAGTCATTGGTTTAGCCGTTCCTATGTTGACTAAGAAATTTATTATTGAATCTCAGCCTACGATAAAGCCGTTCTTTATTGGTTTAAATGTAAAGCGTAAGCAAAATTTAAAAGTAAGAACAGCATAAAAAAAATAGCCCGAGGGCTATTTTTTTTATTTTAAAGTAACAACAGCTGCATCAGTACCTTTTTGAACTGAGCCTGAAGCTGTAATATTAATATTTTCTAGTACATCTCCATTTGTAAAGATCACCGGAGTAATTGTACTCTTTGCGTTTTCTTTTATGTAATCAATGTTGAATGTTAATAGGTGATCTCCAGCATTAACATTTTGTCCTTCAGTTACATGTGCGTCGAAACCTTCACCGTTAAGTTTAACTGTCTCTAATCCAACATGAATTAAAATCTCTACGCCATCTTTTGAACGAATTCCAATCGCATGTTTTGTATGGAATACTTGTACAATTTCTCCGTCAAAAGGAGCAACAACAACACCTTCTGAAGGTGTAATAGCGAACCCATCACCCATCATTTTTTCAGCAAATACCGGATCTGGTACATCAGATAGTGGGTGTACTTCTCCAGTTAATGGCGCTTTAATTGCAACTTGTTTAGCTGCAGGAGCAGATGCTTGAGTAGTACCGTCTTGCTGTTCTTCCTCTAAACCGAACATTTTCTTTAGTTTGTTAAACATAAAACTCACCTTTTCTTTAAAATAGATTCCAATCTTATCATTATCTTTTCATAGAAAATAATACTAATTATCCTAACAGAAAAAACACTTTTTTGCCTAATAAAAAGTGAAATTTTATTGAAATATTAATAAAATTGTATTTTGTCTTCAATAAAAGTCATGAAATCCCTTCATTTTCTTACTTTCCAGCTAGTTTCTACAAAATAACAATATTTGATAAAATGACAATGTACAATTACTATTTAGGAGCGATAATATGACTGAAATGGTTCCACTATTATTCACTTTAGAAAATAAAAGGGTAAAGATTATCGGTGGAGGGCAAATTGCTTTTCGAAAGGCAAAAGCATTTTTGAAAAGTGGCGCAACAATTACTATTATAAGTCCTCAAATATGCGAGGAATTAGTAAATTTACCTACTATTAAGCTAATGAATAAGTATTTTGAAAAAGATGACATAAAGGACGCTCATATTGTTATTGCAGCGACAAATGATAAAAACACAAATAAATTTATTAAAGATTGTATGACAGACTTCCAATGGTTTAATGATGTTAGTGATCAAAGTAATAGTGATTTTCATACTCCTGCCGTGGTGCGTAGAGGTGACCTCGTCGTTTCAGTCTCAACATCAGGTAAAAGTCCAGTTCTTTCCAAAAAGATAAAAAAGGAATTAGAAAATTATTTCGAGGATCATTATAGCGAAATTGTAAACGAATATGCGATCGAGCGAAAAAAACCAGCCATTGATTAATTTCAAATGGCTGGAATAATGAGCAGGACTAAAGCAGTTGAAAGATTTTCCATCTACTTTCCTTACATATTGTTACTGTTTTTTAAGCTTTGCTAATGCTTCTGCAAATGGATTATTAAATGGCTCATCTTCTTGCTTGTTTTGTTTATTTAAATATTTTTGAACATCACGTTTAGAAACTTTACTATTTTTTTCTTTCGAGCGTCTCTCTTTAAAATTAGTAAGTTTTTCTCTATGCCCACATGAACATGCAAAAATTTGACCTTCTCCCTCGCCTCTAAGCTCTAAGCGCTTGAAGCATTTAGGGCATCTAGCATTTGTAGACTGTGAGATTGTTTTACGATGACCACATTCTCTGTCCTGACAAACTAACATTTTTCCTCGTTTACCGTTTACCTCAAGCATCAGTTTTCCACATTCAGGACATTTAGTACTCGTCATATTATCATGCTTAAACTTTTGTTCAGTTTGTTTTATTTCTCGAACTGCATCTGAAGAAAATTTAATCATTTCATTCATAAATGTAGACTTAGCTAAATTCCCTTTAGAAATAGCTTGAAGCTTTTGCTCCCACTTAGCCGTTAAAGCTGGTGATTTCAAAGCTTCCGGCACAAGGTTTAATAACTGTTTTCCCTTATTTGTTATGAAAATATCTTTTCCCTTTTTTTCAATTAAAAAGCTACTGAAAAGTTTTTCAATGATATCCGCTCTTGTCGCAACGGTTCCTAAACCGCCCGTCTCACCAATCGTTTTCTTCAAATCATTACTATTTCCAGACATATACTGTACTGGGTTTTCCATCGCACTTAAAAGCGTGGCTTCATTAAAATATGCCGGCGGCTTCGTGTATCCTTTTGTCTCAGTTACTTTTGTAACCTGGAAATTTTCATTTTCATTAATGATTGGCAGCCTTTGATCTTCCGTACTATCATTTTCTTCTTCGTCTTTAAAGACTTCTTTCCACCCTAGAGAGATAACCCTTTTTCCTTTAGCAACAAATACCTCATTATCAATTTCTGCGACAACCTTTTCTTGTTCGTATACGTAAGGAGGTAGTAGCACTGCTAAAAATCTTCTAACGATTAATTCATATATTTTAATTTCTTTTGAAGAAAGTTCACTAATGATTGGTGCCTGTTCTGTCGGTATAATCGCATGGTGATCCGTTACCTTATTATCATCGACAAATGATTTATTAGCTTTAACCGGTTGATTTGTTAGCTTCATAATGATTTTGCCATAAGGTTTAATGTTACACGCTAATAATCGTTCCTTTAATGTATCAACTAAGTCCGATGATAAATATCTAGAATCAGTTCGTGGATACGTAACAATTTTATGCTGCTCATAAAGCTTTTGCATAATCGATAAAGTTTCTTTAGGTGAAAAATTGAATCTTTTATTAGCCTCTCTTTGAAGCTCTGTTAAATCATAAAGCTGTGGAGCAAATGATTTCTTTTCAGCTGTTGAAACTTCTCTAATCTTCAATCGCTTTCCTTTTATAGCTCCAACAATTTTTTGTAATTCTTCGGATGTATTAATTCTTGAAAGATTCGATTTACGATCCTGCCACGTGAAAACTACATTATTTGCTACTACTTGAAGCCCATAATAAGTTTGTTGTTTAAACTCTCTTATTTCTTTTTCACGCTCTAAAATCATCGACAATGTTGGAGTTTGAACTCTACCACATGAAAGTTGAGCATTATGCCTACAAGTAAGTGCTCTTGTCGCATTAATTCCCACAATCCAGTCTGCCTCGGCTCTTGCCACAGCAGAAAGATATAAATTTTCATATTCCTTACCGCTACGTAAGTTTTCAAAGCCTTTTTTTACAGCCTTATCTGTTGCAGAGGAAATCCATAACCTTTTAATAGGTTTGTTCACCTTCGCCATTTGAAGGATCCATCTAGCAACAAGCTCACCTTCTCTACCTGCATCCGTTGCAATAATAATTTCTGAAACATCTTTTCTTAATAATTGTGTCTTAACAGCTTGGAATTGCTTGCCAGTCTTTTTAATAACAACTAGCTTTAATTTATCTGGAATCATCGGTAAATCTTCTAAATTCCATGATTTATACTTATTATCATAACCTTCTGGATCAGCTAAAGTTACAAGATGTCCTAATGCCCAGGTTACAATATATTTTTTTCCTTCTAAAAAACCGTTACCCTTTTGATTGCAACCCAGCACTTTCGCTATATCTCTAGCGACTGAAGGTTTTTCTGCTAATACTACAATTTTACTCATATCATACTCCTTAATATTTTTACAATTTCCTTATATCTAACTTTAACACTTCTAATTATTTAAACAAAATCTAACTAACTTTGATTTAATGACTCTTTTCATCATCATATTATCTTTCGAAAATTGGTCACATTTGGTAACTAAACTACATGTTTCTAGCTTATATAATAAGACAAAATAATGAAAAGTTTTACAAAAAATTCTATTTACTTAATGAGAAAGGAACATTTATTAATATGACTTCCTATTTACTGCTTACACTTATTTTAAGTTGTATTCTTATTTTTGTTTCTACTTTTCTAATTAGAAAAAGTCCACACTTTCGATTTACTGTCCCATTGGAATTTCAATTATTGGTGTGTTTATATTCTTTCTTGGCATTGTAATTGGTGGTTTGTATGGGATTAAGTGCATTTGGATTGTCTCTCTTTTTAGCCTCTCCAATAGCCTTCATTGCAATTGCACTCATAACTCTCACATGGAATCACAATAATTGATCATTCGACTTAGTTTACTTTTTTGCAGAAAAATGACGTTTTATTTTACTAAAAAAACAAAGGATTCCATCTCTTATATGGCAAATTTAACTAATTAATTCCATATAGTAAGGAGAGGTACAATGATTAATAAAATAATATCTGTTATTTTAGGGGTATCTTTATTCTTTTTACCCACTGCTAACGCGACTTCTTTTTCTCAAGGTTTTAGTGATGATGAGTTATCGAATTATATAGATAATCTAAATTTAAATACTACTGAAGCCACTTTCGGACAATCAATTGAAATTGGATTAACGACTAAAAAACATTTCGACAATGTCGCTTTGACTTTTAAAAATGGCTCTAACATGACAGAAGTATTACTAAAAAACCTATCTTCATCAGATCTTTATTATTCTGGAAAAATAGGTATTACTAGCTCATTTACTAAAGGAACTTACTCATTAAGTTCACTTACACTAGATGGTCAAACATTGTCTGTATCTGACCAGAAGGTTAAATTTTTAATTAAAGATTTACCAACCCCAAAAATTAACTCAATTACAAATAAATCTACTGCTATTTCAGGAACGTTTTTAACTAAAAGTAGCGTCCAAATTTATGTCAATAATAAACAAGTAAGTACTGTTCAAACTGACACAAACGGAAACTATCAACTCAAAACAAAACCTCTAAAAGAATTTACTAAAATAAATGTAGTTGGTGTTTCAATTGGATTGAAAAGTAAAACCGCTACATCAACCGTTGCCGACGTAATCGCACCTTCAGTCACATCAATCCCTTCAATCTCAGATCATTCTCAATATATATCAGGCAAGTCAGAGCCTAATGCTGATATCATCATTTATTTGAATAAGAAATTACTAGTAAAAGGTAAAGTTAATACTGCAGGAAAGTTTAATATAAAAATGGCTAAGCAAAAAGCGAATTCGGTCCTTCAAGTTGTTGCGATTGATAAGAGTAAAAATCAAAGTAAACCTGTTTCAATTCGCGTGTTAGATCGCACTGCACCTTCTGCTCCTACCATTCAAACGGTAAAAGAAAACGCTACTGTAATTAGTGGAAAAACAGAAGCAAGTGCTTCCGTTAAATTGTATTTGAAGAATAAATACGTAGCTAAAACAACCGCATCTAAGTCCGGTAGTTATACATTTAAAGTTAGTAAATTAAAAGCCTTTACTCCTATTAAAGTACAAGCTGTCGATGCAGCTGGAAACCAAAGTAAAACTTCGTATACCGAAGCTAAAAGCTCTAAACCACTTTCAAGTGGGCAACTAGTTATTGTTAATACAATGACAAATAAACTATCTTATTACAATAAAGGAAAACTAGTAAAAACATTTAGTGTAGCAACGGGAAAAGCATCCTCCCCTACACCTACTGGAAAGTTTAAAATCTTAAATAAAATTAAAAATAGACCTTGGTATAAGGAAAATATCCCTGGAGGAGCTCCAAATAATCCGCTAGGTAAAAGATGGATGGGCTTAAGTATGGGAAGCTCCCCTGGGAACTCTTACGGGATTCACGGAAATGCTAACGAGAGTTCAATTGGAAAATCAGTTAGTCACGGTTGTATCCGAATGCACAATAGTGAAGTTGAATGGTTATTCGATCAATTAAACGTTGGAACAACTGTTATTATTGCAAATACTTCGAATTCAAATGGGCAAATAGCTCACTCATATGGTATGGCCATCTTTTAAAAGCAAACCAATTCTGGTTTGCTTTTTTTATAGTTTAATAGATTAACCTTTCATATTTCTAATAGCATTCTTTGCATTTTTCACTGATAATATTTAGTAAAAAGGAAATAGTTAGAAAGGGGTAATTTTATTTTGAAGAAGTATTTGCCTATACTGACTTTGCTATTTGGTATTCTTTATATCTTTTTTATACCTTCAGAGCCTGTAAGCATAAAAATCTTATTTAAGTTAATTCCAATGGTGTTGATTATTTTCTATGCTTTATCACAAAACCCTCATCACTCATCTAAATATCGTACCCTCATACTTTTAGGACTTATTTTTTGTATGATTGGTGATGGAACGCTAATATGGTTTGTGATTGGCTTAAGTGCTTTCCTAATTGGACATTTGTTTTATGCAACTGGTTTTATTTCAGGATGGAAATTTTCAATTTACCGTATGTTATCGATCATTCCGATTGCAATTTATGCGTTTATTCTATGTTCAAATTTAGTAAATTCATTAAATGACAGCGGACAAGATACGTTAGTTATTCCTGTTATTGCCTATTCAGTAGCAATTTCAATGATGGTATTTACAGCCATAATGACTGGTAATAAATGGGCTATTTTTGGAAGCTTATTATTCATCATTTCCGATTCGATTTTATCGTGGGACTTATTTGTAGAAAGCGTTAAGTATGGTCATGAGTTAATTATGATTACCTATTACACTGCACAGTTTTTAATTGCTAAAAGCATTTTAAATAGGAAGTGAACTGCGTAATATTTTACATTCAAATAATAAACGAACTAAAATATAATTGTGGCCTCTTTTCACTAGAATTTACAAATGAAAGCGTATTATCTACAAATTATAAAATGTAAAAAGGAGATTTTCACATGAAAAATGAGTTAATTAACCGCTTAACTAGTTATGCAAAAATTGATACACAATCGAACGCTAGTAGTGAAACATGCCCTTCTACACCGGGTCAACTTACATTAGGTCGTATGCTAGTTGAAGAATTAAACAAAGTTGGATTAGTTGACGTAACGATGGATGACAACGGATATGTAATGGCTACACTTCCGGCAAATTCCGACAAAGAAATTCCGACAATTGGATTTTTAGCACATTTAGACACAGCGACAGATTTTACAGGAAAAAATGTAAATCCTCAGCTAGTTGAAAATTATGACGGAAAAGATATTGTTTTAAATGAAAGTTTAAATGTTGTATTATCTCCAAGTCATTCACCAGAGTTAAGTAAATATATCGGTCATACATTAATGACAACTGATGGAACGACGTTATTAGGTGCAGATAATAAGGCTGGTATTGCTGAAATTATGACTGCAATGGAATATTTAGTTCAACACCCAGAAATCAAGCACGGTAAGATTAGAGTAGCTTTCACGCCAGATGAAGAGATTGGCAGAGGCCCACATAAATTTGATGTAAAAGCGTTTGACGCTAAATATGCTTATACAATGGATGGTGGTCCACTTGGCGAACTTCAATATGAGAGCTTTAATGCAGCGGGTGCAATGATTACAGTTAAAGGTAAAAATGTACACCCAGGTACTGCTAAAAATAAAATGATCAATTCTATGAAAATTGCCATGGAAATAAATAATTTATTACCTGTTGAAGAAGCGCCAGAATCAACTGAAGGATACGAAGGCTTTTATCATCTAGTATCAATTGAAGGTGATGTAGAATTAACAAAAATGCATTACATAATAAGAGACCACGACAAAGAAAAATTTGCTAACCGAAAAGAGACATTAACGAATATTGTAAGTCAATTAAAGGAAACGCATGGTGAAAATAGTATTACTTTAGAATTAAAAGACCAGTATTATAACATGGGAGAGAAAATCTTACCTGTTAAAGAGGTAGTTGATATCGCATATGAGGCGATGACGAACTTAGAAATTAAACCGATTGTAGAACCCATTCGCGGCGGTACAGATGGATCACAGCTTTCATATATGGGCTTACCTACTCCGAATATTTTTACAGGAGGAGAAAACTACCACGGTAAATTTGAATACATCTCAATCGACAATATGATTACAGCAACGAGTGTAATGATCGAAGTGATCAAATTATATGAGCAAAAGGCAAAAAATTAAATTTTAGACTGATTACACGTATTTTCCAGGCAATTTGAGGGGCCGTCCTAAGTGTCAGCATAGGCGGCCCCTATTGATTGTTAATCTAAAATGAGGGTATCCTAGTATGGTTTTCTATTAGAATTGGTTTTGTGTTCACTATTTGTAGATTTTTAGTAGAATTCTTCACAGTTTTAGTCGATTTAGAAAGAATTAGCGTAATTTTGTTAATATTGCATAACTGTTCATCTACTTTTAACTAATTATGTAGTTATGATACCCCAACCGGTATGGGTATTATCTTGTAAATTTGGGACTCTAGCGAATTTAATTGCAGTTTTGTTAATTTTATTTGCACTTCCAACATTCTACTTTGCACTTCGACCATTATTTCACCTACTCTTCTTTTAAATATTTCCTATATATATAAAAGAGGATGCCCCTTAAAATGGGACATCCTCTCTTCGATTACTTAATTTTACGAATAAATACAACCTTTAAATAGTTGCCTTCTTTAAACTGTTTATTTATTTGAAAATCAGATGGAAGGCTGAATTCTTCCATTAATTTATATTGTCCGTCCATTTCTTTAAACGCTGTGTCAATAAAGCCTTTAAATTTTTTCATTCCAAAAGTGCTACAATTCGTCGATGCAACAATTACACCGTCAATTTCGGTGATTGCAATTGCTTCTTTCAACAGATTTTTATAATCCTTTTCGGCACTAAATGTGTGTTTTTTAGATCTTGCAAAGCTTGGTGGGTCTAGTATAACCATGTCGAATAAAAGATTTTTTTTAACTGCGTATTTAAAGTAATGAAAAACATCCTCAACGATTATGCTTTGGGTAGCAGGATCAATTTTATTAATTTGAAATTGTTCTTTTGTTTTTTCTAAGCTTCGATTTGCTAAGTCAACGCTGGTTGTTTTACTTGCTCCTCCAACTGCTGCAAAAACAGAGAATGCGCCAGTATAAGAAAAAGTATTTAAAACTGTTTTCTCGTAAGCATATTTATCGCGAATTAGTTTTCTAACTTCTCGTTGATCTAAAAATACACCTACCATCGCTCCGTCATTTAAATAAATTGCAAAATTAACTCCATTTTCCTTTACTAAAATAGGAAATTGACCTCTTTCACCCATTACAAAGTCGTCTTCTTCAATGTACTGACCCTTTGTGTCGAAACGCTTTTTCTGATAAATGCCTTTAAATTCGACAGTACTTTTTATTGCTTGTATAACCCAATCTTTGAACTGAAAGATTCCTTCGCTATACCAACTAATTAAATAATATCCGTCAAAAAAATCAATCGTGAAGCCACCAATTCCATCACCTTCTCCGTTAAATACCCTAAAGGCTGTTGTATCAGAGCAGTTATAAAATTGTTGGCGTCCATTAATTGCTTGTTTAATTTTATCTTCAAAGAACCTCGGACTAATCTTTTCATGTTCGTTCAGGCTAAGAATCCAACCGACTCCCTTATTTTGCTTTCCGTAATAGCCCGTTCCAATAAAGCCATTACGTTCATCCACTAGTTTAATAAGTGCTCCTTCATTTATTAAGTCTTTATTATTCACTATCGATTCTTTTGAAATTAATGGATACCCAGTTTTATAGTCTTTTACAAATTTTTGTTTAATTTTTATAATCATTTCTCTATCCATAAGTCCATCCATTCATTTTGTTTTTTACTCATTATTTCCATAAAGAATTATTATAGTGTAACCTGACAGAAAAAATTGCCGGTTTTGAGTAAAATTAAACCTTTTCTTAAGGCTTTTCACTCGTCATCTTATATTAATAATGAGTCTTTTAATTTTTCCTTTATTAGCTTGATTAAGCATAGTATACACTTAAACTAATAGCAATTTATAACCTACATCGCCGATTGGAGAAGACACCTAGTAATTAAAATTGGAATCGTCCTCATACTTAAGAATTAATACTTTGTTAATGTGTAATACAAAAAACCTTATCCAATTGAATAAGGTCTTATAATCATTCATTAACTTGCTGAATTCTTCTTGCAAAATCGACAAATTTGAATTTATCAGGTCGATGTCTAGATTGACCGTATTGTAATAGTGAACCGTCGTCTAAATATACAAAAGTATTTACTACTGCTACCATGTCGTAGCCATCTAAGTCTAAATATTTTTGATCGTCTTCAGTACAAGCCTGTACTACAATTTCTTTTTTTGCAAAACCAATATTTAGCTGTAATGTGTTTTCTATATAATCAAAAATTGATCCTTCGCAGATTGACTTTGAAAGTTTTTCGACATATTTACTATTATAATATTCTTTGTCTAAAATAATTTTCTTTCCATCGATTTTTCTAGCTCTAACTACTTTCCAAATCGCCGTTTTATCATCGATTTCTAGTTGTTCTCTTATAAATTTACTAGGTCTTTTCTTTTCGAGGATTTCGACAATTGTTTCTGCTTCTCTGCCAATTTGATTTGACAACTCTTTAAAGCTAATTAAACCGGATACCGGAAAATTTAGTTTTGTTGTGTCTAAAATAAACGAACCTTTACCTTTGACTTTATTTATATATCCATTTTGTTCAAGCATTTGTAATGATTTTCTAATTGTATCTCTAGAAACGTCGAATTGCTCCATTAAAGACTTTTCTGAAGGTATTTTACTCCCAACAGAAAAAACACCTTTTTCGATCTGCTCAACTAACTTATGGTAGATCGAAATATACTTTGCGTTCATTTTCATCACCTAGAAAAATTTTATTATATTCCAACATTTTTCTCAAGATGATAACAAACAGACTCATAAGGTCGCAAAGTAAATTCTTCAATATTCTGACTGGAGTCGCTATAATTGGAAATTAATATTCTCCTATCATATCCTTTAATATCAAGATTTTCAGGCAACTTAAACACCGTATCCTCGTCATAAAAATTATTTACTACTAATAGCATTTGATTATTAAGTGTACGAGTGTATGCAAAGATTTGTTCATGTTCAATTAGTATTGCATCATAAGTTCCAGACGAAATAATTTCGAGTTCTTTTCTTAAATTGATTAGTTTTTTATAGTGATGAAACACCGATTCTTCGTCTTTGAGAGCTTTTTCGACATTTATTTGCCCGTAACTCTCCCCTGTCGAAATCCAAGGTGTTCCCATTGTGAAACCGGCATGCTCTGAGTTATTCCATTGCATTGGAGTACGAGAATTGTCTCGTGATTTACTTTTTAAAATAGCTAGTATTTCGATTTCAGATACTCCAGATTCTTTTAATATTTTATAATAGTTCAAGCTTTCAACATCACGATAGTCTTCAATCTGATCGAAATTAGGGTTAGGCATTCCTATTTCTTCACCCTGGTAAATATATGGAGTCCCTCTTAATAAATGCATAGAAGTAGCTAGCATTTTCGCTGATTCCTTATGATACTTCCCGTCATTTCCAATTCGAGAAACAATACGAGGTTGGTCATGATTACACCAAAATAATGCATTCCAGCCATTTCCTGATTGCATCCCTTTTTGCCATTGATCCAAAATTGATTTAAGTGCTATAAAATCAAAATCCATTAAAGACCATTTTTGTCCATCCTTATAGTCAATCTTTAAATGATGGAAACTAAACACCATTGATAACTCTTTCTCGGATGGATTCGAGTACTGAATACAATGTTCAATTGAAGTTGAAGACATTTCACCAACAGTAATAATATCCTCTCGCTTGCCAAATGTCTCCATATTGAGTTTTTTTAAGTATTCATGGATTCTAGGTCCATCTGTGTAGAACTTTCTACCATCGCCCGTCTCATCATCAATAAAGACGTCCGGCTTAGAAATAAGATTAATAACATCTAAACGAAATCCTTTCACGCCTTTATCAACCCAGAAATTTACGATATCGAATAGTTCATTTTGTACTTCTACATTCGCCCAGTTCAAATCCGGTTGCGACTTATCGAATAAATGAAGATAGTAATCATTAGAGTTCTCTACCTTTTCCCAAGTTGAACCACCAAATTTTGAAATCCAATTTGTCGGTTCCTTTCCATCCTTATCTTCCTTAAATAGATAATAATTTTTGTATTTTTCATCTCCACTAAGTGCTTTCTTAAACCACTCATGCTCTGATGATGTATGATTAAAAACCATATCTAACATGATTTCAATATCATGACTTTTTGCAGCACTTACTAATTCTTCAAAATCTTCCATCGTTCCATATGTAGGATCTATATTTCGATAATCTGCTACATCATAACCATTATCGTTTTGAGGAGATACATAAAACGGGGTTAGCCAAATGTAGTCAACACCTAATTCATTTAGATAATCAAGCTTTTTGGTAACTCCTTTTAAGTCTCCAATGCCATCACCATTCGAATCATAAAAAGACTTGGGATAAATTTGGTATACGACGCTATTCTTAAAATCCTTCATTTCGATAATCTCCTTGATTTAAAAAATGAAGGAAGGAAAAATGAAATTTCCTTCCTCTTAAATAATTATGAGTTTTTCACTAGCAGTTTTTTCTTGTTAAAAATAATCGTTAAAATGAATGGAATAATGATTGCAACTAACATAGCAATTGAAAACATTCCGAAGTACTTTGGCTGAATAGATAAGATTGCAGGAAGACCTCCTACTCCAATCGAGTTCGCCATTACGCCAGAACCAACCGAAACAATAGCGGCAATCCCGGACCCAATCATAGCAGCCAAGAAAGGATAAGCATACTTTAGATTAATCCCAAACATTGCCGGTTCCGTTACGCCTAAGAAACAAGAGATAGCAGCTGGAATTGAAATTTGCTTTTCTTCTTCATTCTTTCTATTTAAGTAAATAATGGCTAAAACCGCTGAGCCTTGAGCTATATTCGATAACGCAATCATCGGCCACAGATTTGTACCGTGGAGTTGACTCATTAATTGAAGATCAATCGCGTTCGTCATATGATGCAATCCAGTTATAACTAATGGGGCATAGAAGAATCCAAATACTAATGCAAACAGCCATCCAAATGAAGATGTTAATCCTGAGTAAACTAAATGTGAGATAACTGAGCCAATTTTCCAACCGATTGGACCTAGCACTACATGTGCGATTAACACTGTTGGTACTAACGCAAAGAACGGCACAACTATCATTGAAATTGCATTTGGAACGATTTTTCGAATATTTATTTCTAAAATAGATAAAGTGAAACCTGCTAAAATAGCTGGAATTACTTGTGCTTGGTAACCAATCATATCAATTTTAGCAAAACCGAAATCCCAAACTGGAGGTACCGCTCCGCCGGCCACTGAGTATGCATTAAGCAGCTGAGGCGAAACAAGTGTAATCCCTAAAACAATCCCTAGAATTTGGGTTGTGCCCATCTTCTTCGTAATCGACCACGTAATACCAACTGGTAAGAAATTAAAAATCGCTTCACCGATTAACCATAAAAACGAATGTGTTCCCGCCCAAAATTGAGAGGTTTCGACAAGTGTTTTCGTACCATCATCCAATAATTTAATATCCCCTATAATGTTACGGAAACCTAAAATAAGACCACCTACAACAATCGCCGGAATTAATGGAGAAAAGATTTCTGCTAAGTGAGCAAGCAGTCTTTGAAGCCATGTCATATTTTGCCTTGCAGCTATTTTAGCAGCATCTTTTGACGTTTCGTCCACTCCAGCTAGTTTAACGAACTCATTATAAAATGTAGATACCTCATTTCCGATGATGACTTGAAATTGTCCAGCCTGCGTAAAAGTACCTTTCACAATTTTGATCTCTTGAATCTTTTTTTCATCAGCTTTTTTAACATCCTTTAATACAAAGCGCATGCGAGTCGCGCAGTGTGATACTGTTGCTATATTTTCTTTACCACCAATATGTTGCAGTAGTTGTTTTGCTTCATCACTAAATCGGCTCATGGTAACCCTCCTCTACCAATCTATTATGTATTTTAATATATTTAATTTCATCCTGTACGTACAGGATTAGTATATTCTTGTACGTACAGGATTGCAAGAGTTTTTTTGGAAACGTTCTCACTCCTCTTAATTTCCGCGGAAATCCTAATACTTACCTGCCATGTAACGATAGGCTTCAATCTGCTCAATTAAATTAACTAAAAATTTACACGGTATTATCACTGACTATATAATCACAATCTAAAATCAAAAAAGTAAGCCATTTTAATTTGGAGGAATATTATGAAGCGAACTATTTTGACATTAACTGCTTGTTTATCAATCCTACCTGTTTCAACTTCTTATGCTGCAGATCAATCATCATCGAGAGAATCATACATCCAATCACAACTAACAACCGTGAATTCATTTATTACCGATTCGACCGTTCGACAAGAAAAATATATAAGCATGGAGGAGTCTCCTTTTGCTTTTTACCGTGCGACTAATCCACTTTTCTATGCAGACCTAGGAACTGGTGTCATTCCTATACCTAGCACTTGGAAAACGACTGCAAATATTAAAACGTGGATTCAAGGAGATGCACATACTCAAAATATTGGTTATTTTGATAATAGTAAGGGCGAGGTCGTTTTTGATTTAAATGATTCAGATGAATCATATGTTGCACCATTTTATTGGGATCTAATTCGTTTTTCTACTAGCGTTTTCCTTATGGCAAATGAAGCCCCAAATGTATCTTTATCAATGCAAGATAGACGTGATTTAGTAACAAGCTTTTTAACTACATATCAAGATACTTTAACAGCAGTAAATGGAAATAGCGGTGAAACTACAACGCAACTGGATGAAGGAACATTAACAGGTGGATTCGTCCAAGATGAAATGCGAGATATAAAAAGCTCCGATAGTGTAGCTAAGCTATTAAATAAATGGACCACAACCACATCTGGAACGAGACTATTTAATTTTTCAAATAGTAATTTAAAGGCTGTAACATCTACGGAAAGATCAAACATTGTTAACAATTGGACAAATTATAAAGCTAGCATTTCTAGTTTTGTTTCTTCAAAGCCAAGTACATACTTTACGATCAAAGATATAGCTCGACGTTTACACTCAGGACTTGGAAGCTTAGGCGTAGACAAGTTTTATGTATTAATTGAAGGTGATACGACCTCACAAAGTGATGATGTGATCTTGGAAGTAAAAGAGCAACGGAACCCATCCATGTTTTTAGAAGGCAGCTTGTCGCAAGCTCAGTACAATTCATGGTTCCCAACGCATGCTAACCGGTCAAAAACAGGAGAATTAGCAGATGGAATTAAAGTGGATAATCATTTAGGAGAAATCAATTTTAATAATAAGTCTTATCGCGTTCAACGAATTTCACCATGGGATGAAACATTTGATGCGGCTGACTTTAAAAGTAAATCAGATGTCCAAGACTTTTTAAAGTACTCCGCAAAAGCTTTAGCATACGCTCATGCAAGAGCTGATAAGGACTATAACACAACATATGTAAACTATAATTTTGAGCAAGGAGTAATAGATGCAATTAATGCTTGGCCACAATTTAAAACAACCGTCCTTCAATTAAGTGAAAACTACTATAATCAAGTTTTAGCTGACTATAGTTTATTTGAGGATTTAAGAAGTACTGGAAAGTTACAATAATTAACGAAAAGTATAAAATTTCCCCATTGTTTTCAAACCACTAAAGGTGCCCCAGTAGTATAACGGGGCACCTCTTTTTAACTCTTGTTCAGTAATCTTGTCATCTACCCTAATAAAAAAAACCGACTAATCAGCCGATCAAATTTTTCATCTATCCTGAAAATTGCTATTTTCATTCATCCTCAAATGATGCACGGATGGCCAACGCGGGTGTTTAGTTATGTAAATTTTATATACACCAATTATAATGAAAATTGATAGGAATTTTAAAACAGCAAAATTATTCAACCTCTAAAAATTAACCAACAAATTACTACATTTACCAGCAGCTAATTTTCATTTAATAACCAATCCTTCTTCAACTATTCCGTTTCTACTACTCTAACTTTACGGACAGTCCTTTTTTTATATTTTGTTAGTAAGTAGTTGCTTCACTGAGAGGATATCGCTGCTTATTATTGAACTATATATATATTACTTTTGGAGGTGCACAAAGTGAAAATTCAAGATTTGCAATTTGAAATCGATTTGCTAGAAAATGAGATTTTAGAAAAAAAGAGACAGCTAACCGCTTTACGGAAAGCCATACCGGAGCAGAAGGTTGAAAATTATCCGTTCGTTACTTCAAATGGAGAGCCAACAAGTTTACTAAAACTTTTTGGGGAAAAAGATGAACTAATCGTAATCCATAATATGGGCAGAGGTTGTTCTTACTGCACAATGTGGGCAGACGAGTTTAACGGCGTTTATCACCATATTCGTAATAAAGCCGCTTTTGTCCTTTCGACACCAGATGCACCGGGTGTTCAAGAGGATCTTGCAGCAGAACGTGGTTGGGTTTTTCCGATTGTTTCGACGAAGGATACTACTTTTAAAATAGATATGGGCTTCGAGGTAGATGGTAATTGTCAACCAGGTGTTACAACATTTCGGAAAGACTTAGACGGTTCGATTTATCAAGTTGCAAAAGCCCGCTTTGGTCCTGGAGACGATTATTGTTCCGTATGGCATCTACTGGATTTGCTACCTACCGGCTCGGTGAATTTTCAACCGGCAAAAAAACTTAATAACCAAACACCCTATCAGCTTACTAACTATATTGCTTTTGAAGTAGCTCATTATGAAAATGCAATTAAATTTTATGAAAACACAATCGGTATGAAACTTGAAAAGAAATACGAGAATGAAACTAAATTCTCCTTAAATGGCACTTATTTTTTTATTGCAAATAATCCGGATAAAAATGTTTATTTTGAGTTTGCGGTAGATCATTTCGATAATATAATTGGCAAATTAATAGATGCCGGTTGTCATATAACAAAAGTTTATCACGATAAAAGCGTTATGATTTCTGATCCTTATGGACTTAAATTTCATTTATTTGAAACAAAGAAAAATTAGCATTCATACAATAAAAGAAACCGTTAGCCTCTATTTGTTCTCAATAGAGTATTAACGGTTTTTTCTACTATTACATCATTTCCTCGGTAAAATAATCAAATACGATACACCCTGCACCTTGAGCAACAATATTATAAGGCGTTGTTGATTTAATAATATTAACAGGACTACTAGAGTATTTTTCCATTTTTTTTTGTGCTACATCGGAAGCTAATTCAAAGAATAATGGTTTTGGTACTAATGTACCTCCACATATTACAACATCGGGACGCAATAGATAAATTAGATTGGTTAGTCCAATCCCAAAATAATTAGCAGCCTCTTTGATTACTTCTAAACAAAGTGGATCCTCGTTTTCTAGTGCTTCAAGAATTTGATGATAGCTTATTTTTTCTACATCCTTTATTGATTCCTTTAAAGAAGTAGTTTCTCCTCGCTTCATCCGTTTAATGACCTCTTCCCGAATTGCTGGCAAACTACTGTACGCTTGGAGACAACCATATGAGCCACATGAACAGCGTTTTCCATGAATGTCGATAATCATATGACCAAAAGCGTCATCCATTTCGTTCTTATTATTTATTAATTTGCCTTGCTGAATGATTCCACATCGTATTCCCATATCACTCGAGACAAATACGATATTTTCATTTTCTTTACGATAGTTTAGTCGGTACTCTGCTAAAGCAGCTAAGTTGGTGCCATTATTTAATAGTACCGGGCAATTATTAGCTTCTTCTAAATAATTAACAATATTTAGGTTTTCCCATCCATCAGCTAAAAATGAATCTGTATTAATGACATTTTCTTGTTCTATTGGGTCCAAGACTCCCACACCAATTCCTAATAACTGTTCCCTATCAATATTATTGTGCTCTAATAGTTCATCCACACTTTTCGTCACAAAATTTAGTGTATATTCTCCAGTACTTTCACTGCTCATTTTCAATTTTTTTGATTTTATAATTGTTAGGTTTAAGTCAAGCAGAAGTACCGTCGTAAATAAATTCGTAATTTCGACACCAACTAGGTAGTAGGCGGTTGGATTAATCTCATACATGGCTGGTCTTCTCCCTCCACTTGAAACCCCTAATCCGGTATCGTAAATAAGTCCCTCTTGTACTAATTCGTCTAATAACCGAACACAAGTAGTGTGCTTATACCCTGTAGTTTCAGTTAGTGAACTTACTTTTATTGGTCCTAATTTCCGTATTAAGCTATATAAAAGCTTTAAACTTTTTACTTTAGGCGACTGATAGCCTACAAATTGCCTGATCATTAGTTCCTCCAATATTGAAATCTAATTTCAACGTGTTTACTCAACTTTTTATATTTTATGAATTAAGTATAGCTATTTATATGCTCTTTTTACAGTCTTTTTCATAAAACCACTAAACTTTTTACCAAAATGAATTTAAGTTTATTTACAAGTAGGTAATTTTCCATTAGACTTAAGTTGAACGCATGATTATTTTACTAGATTTCTTATTACGAACTTATTGCTCATTTTAGGAGGAAAAAATAAATGCATAAAACTGAACATATTTTAGAAACAAGAGATTTTATATTAAATAAAACAAGCTACCGTCCAACAGTTGGACTAATTTTAGGTTCTGGTTTAGGTACACTTGCAGATGAAATCGAAAACTCTGTTGTAATCCCTTACAGTGATATTCCCCATTTTGCAAAATCTGAAGCAGTAGGACATGCAAATGAATTAGTAATCGGTGAATTAAAAGGACAAGCTGTAGTAGCGATGAAAGGTCGCTTTCATTATTATGAAGGCTTTACTTTAGATGAAGTAACATTCCCTGTTCGAGTAATGAAAGCACTTGGTGTAGAAAAGTTAATCGTAACAAATGCATGTGGTGCTGTTAATACAAGCTTTAACCCAGGCGATTTAATGCTGATTACTGATCATATTAACTTAGTAGGAACAAATCCTTTAATTGGTCCAAATAACCCAGAATTAGGAACTCGTTTCCCTGATGTTTCTGAAGTATATAATAAAGAATTACGCAGCCTTGCTCTAAATGTTGCCGCAAAACAAGAGATTAAATTACAACAAGGTGTATATGCTTGGTGGAGTGGTCCATCATACGAAACACCTGCTGAAATCCGCATGATCCGTACACTTGGTGCAGATTCTGTAGGAATGTCAACAGTACCTGAAGCAATCGTTGCTGTTCACGGAAGTATGAAGGTATTAGGGATTTCTTGCCTAACAAACATGGCATGTGGAATTCTAGATCAACCATTAAACCATGAGGAAGTAATCGAAGTGGCAAGCATGGTTAGATCGAAATTCGTTAATTTGGTTAAGGGCATTTTAGAAGAAATGTAATATTACCGGAGAAATATCTAGCTTAGCTAGTCCGGAAAATATGAAATATTCGTAAGTAAAGAGGTTCATCCTCTTTACTTCTTTTTATTTAGATAAGTGGGGTGTTATTTTGAAAGGTATGCTTTATATCATTATAGGTTCTGTTAGTTATGGCGTCTTGTCTACCTTTGTAAAATTGGCTTATGGTGATGGTTTTATTGTAAATGATGTAGTCGGTATACAAATGTTTGTAGGTGCAATATTCCTATGGTCTGTTGTCATATTTAATAAAACTAAGTCATCAAAATTAAAAACACAGCAATATTTAAAGCCTACAAAGAAGAATGTATTATCACTTATTGTGCTGGGATCTACTACAGGCTTAACGGGTATGTTTTACTACTTGGCTTTACAATATATCACTGCATCATTAGCTATTGTCTTGATGTTCCAGTTCACCTGGATCGGTGTGTTATTAGAATCAGTATTCAATCGTAGACTTCCTGAAAAAAGTAAGTTACTCTCATTAATTCCTCTTGTAATCGGGACACTTTTTGCTACTAATGTTTTAACCGGTGGAATTGGTTCGATGAATTGGATGGGAGTTTTATTCGGGTTATTATCTGCAGTTTCATATAGCACCTTTATCCTCCTTAGCGGTAGAGTTGCTTTAAAGACGAATCCGATGACAAAAACTGCGTTAATGATAACTGGTGGCTTTATCATTTGTGCCATCTTTTTACCACCTACATTTTTTACAAATGGACGTTTATTCGTGGAGCTCTTAACAAAATATGGTTTAATTCTTGGCTTTCTTGGTCCGTTTTTCTCAACTTTAATGTTTTCTAAAGGAGTTCCTTTAACTGGATCAGGTCTAGCTTCTATATTAGGAGCTGCGGAGTTGCCAACTGCTACATTAATGTCAGCAATTGTATTAAAGGAAACAATTGGAACGCCACAATATTTTGGTATTATATTAATATTAATTGGTATTATTTTACCTGAATTCCTTAGAAGAAAGTCGTCGGTTCAATTTTCATAAAAAATAATTAGGAAACTAAGAAAGGGACCGATCCATAATTTTCGGTCCCTTTTCCATTTTTCATTTATTCATTTGAGCAAGAAATTCTCCAAGAAGATCATCCATATCTTCTTCTTTTTCATCGTCATCATTTGTTGTTATTTCATTCTTGCTGGCAGTTGTCCAATCAAAGTTCTCCAGATCAAGGTCATCATGATTGACGCTTGTTTCAGCTTCCCTAGTCTGTTCCTTATAATTAGTCTCATCCATTATTTCATTTACGGCCGCAACTTCTTCATTTAAATAAAGTGCCTCATCAATTTCTAGCGAATTACTATTAATTGAAGTTAGAAGTGATGCGGTTCTAATTGGATTCATTAATAATTGGTAGACAATATTTCCTAATAATGCCTCCGAATGTTCATGTTTTAACCAATCTTTTTGGGCTTTACTTAAACTTTTAGGAAGTGGAATTGTTATTGTTTGTTTTTGCTTTGATAGAGAATTATTTACCCCATCCATTACAAATTCGGCAATCTTACTAGAAAAGTTTCTCCTTTCAGTTTCCTTCAGATGTCGTAATTGTTTAACAATCTGATCAGGCGTATCTGATGGGATACGGAAGGTTATGGGTTGCCCTCTCATCAGTTCTTTTTCATTCATAAAATCACCTTATTTTGTTTTAGCTAATTTTTGTTCTTCAGGTTGCTTTTCCTTTTGAGTTCTTCTATAAAAATCTGCAACTAGTTTGTAATATGCATTAGCCATCATCCAAATGCTTTCTTTTTCATCTTCAAAGAAATCGATATTATATCCGTCTAGATTATTATTAAGCGTTTTAATATAATCCTTTAAGATAAGAGATCCTCCACCAATGAAATAGCATATTTCTGTTTGTGAGTTTTTTTGCCAAATATTACGCAAATGGCGATATTGTTTTTTTGCTAACTCAAGAAGGATTCGATCAACAATATCATGAACGCTTGTCCTACTTCCTTTTACCATGATATGGTTACGATCACTTTTCTTAGTAATTATTTCAACTACATCCCTGCGGCTATCTAATTCAATCCCATGTCTTGAACGGATTTCTTCACGAATAGCTTCAAGTGATTCTGATACACCTAGGTTGAAGCCTTGTGCTTTATCATCATCAACTTTTCTATTTTTAATAACTGCTACATCAGTAGATAAGCCACCTATATCTTGGATTAAGATTCTTTTATCAATAAGCGCCTTATTAATAATGTTTAAATCATTATCCATAACAAGATTAATGAATGCGGCAAATCCTTCTGGGTACACTTTAACTTCTTCAAACTTAATATTTACCTTTACCCCTTGGTATTTAGGTGTTACTAAAAACTCGACTTGGTGCACAGAGCTTAGCAATCTTGAACGATACCCTACATCCTTACCTTCTTTAACTTCTCTAAGTGGAAGACCTGTCCCTAAAATATATGTAGCATCAATAACATTATTTGAATTCTTATTATGTGTATTTTCCTCTCGTGCTGCGTCTAATGCTAAAGCGGCAAACAACATAATTAGTGTTTGATCTTCTTCAGATTTATTGCTTCCTGGATCTAATTCTGACGCATTGCTGCTTTTTGTTGCCAAATGTCCCACACGATAGATTGAATTATTTTCTTTTAAAGTAGGAGAGTGTACTCGAATATGAATACCATCAACCGGCTCTTGGTTGTCTAATTCCTCTACCCCTATAATTGGACGATCCTCCGTATCCCTAGCAATAATATTAGGAATATTAATTTCATTTTCCATCTTCCCAAAAATCCCTTTGAGTGAATCGTTTCCTACATCAATTGCCGCAATACGTGCCTTTACCATCAAAATCATCCCTTTCATTAATAGGTTAAAAAGTTTACGTATTAATAGATAATTCTGATAATAGATTAACTTAAATTTAGCCTTTTGGTCAATGTTCAGCACTGAACTATCATAAAAATGTAATTAAATTGTCATCTTGTATACAAAACAGTAAACACATAAACATGTGTACAACTTTGTGTACAAGTATACTTTTCCGTATACAAAATGTTTACTTCTTGTAAACTTGTGTACAAATATGTGTACAACTGTTTACAAAACGTATACTTGTAAACAGGAATGTGTACAACTCACTTAAAAACTACAATTATTAAAAATTAATCTGTAGATAAATCGCTCCCACCTCTCAACTTGTGGATAGCTAAAAAAGATAATCAGCTTGTGGATAATTTATAATTGCAAAACCAAAGGCTAAGTTATCAACAAAACAAAAAATCTGACTCGTAATTTGTCGTTTGAAATAAAACTTTGTTGTTTACTAACAGAAAATGAATTAAATTCTACGCAATTAATCAGAGCTTTCTATTTAAATAAACATCAGATTTGATCCCTGCTACTCCTAGTCAGAAATTGCTTGTGAAATACAAACAACCTTTAGTAATAGCCCTTTTTCAGAATATAAATTACTGTGATATTAATTGTTTGATGAACGAATTTAATTATTTATTAATAAGTAAAAGATTTACAGAAATTCGCAAAATTACTGAGTATCTAATTTATGTTTTCTCGAACTAAAAGGGATTAATAAGGTGCTGTATTACATGCTTTTTTATTTTGAAGAAGTTGGTTGGAACGGAAGGGTTCTCGACTCCCATGGGAAATGCGGGAAGGCTTAGGTCTCGCCCCATGGAAAGCGAGAATCCTGTAGTGGAAATCAACCACATACCGCTTCCTTTACATGGAAAAAATTATTAATTAATTGACAAGTTCTTTTTCAACAGCGGTTTACTACTCAAATATGAAAATTTTTACTTTCCTACAAAAGTTTTTGTTCTTTTAAGATGAAACGATTATAATGGGAATTATGATTGTACTTTCCTAGTACAATTAGATAGAAAGAAAATTTAATAAAAAAATCCATAAGTTAGATTGCTTATGGTAGAGGTCGCAAACCCCCCTCTACAAAAAAATAAGGCAAAAACAATATTGTCATATTGTTTTTATTTTTGTTATTCGGGATGCCCTCTTCTTTTTAAACACGTAAAGGAGAGAAGAAATATGAAAAATGAAAAAGCAATCGTTGTATTTAGCGGTGGCCAAGATAGTACTACTTGTTTATTCTGGGCTATGCAACAATTTGGTGAGGTTGAGGCTGTTACGTTCAACTACAATCAACGTCATAAACTAGAATTAGATGTAGCTGCAGATATTTGTAAGGAATTAAATATTCCCCACCATATACTTGATATGTCCTTGTTAAATCAACTTGCTCCAAATGCTTTAACAAGAACAGACATTGAGATTACTCATGAAGAAGGTGAATTACCTTCTACATTCGTCGATGGACGTAATTTATTATTCTTATCTTTTGCAGCAGTACTT
The DNA here is from genome assembly GCF_042267765.1 of Gottfriedia sp. NPDC056225. Taxonomy (NCBI): domain Bacteria; kingdom Bacillati; phylum Bacillota; class Bacilli; order Caryophanales; family Bacillaceae; genus Gottfriedia; species Gottfriedia sp. NPDC056225. The sequence continues at coordinate 369,477 of NZ_JBHJTJ010000001.1, forward strand.
GCTAAACAAAAAGGCGCGAAACACATTATTACTGGTGTTTGCGAAACTGACTTTAGCGGATATCCTGACTGCCGAGATATCTTTGTTAAATCATTAAACGTAACTCTTAATCTATCAATGGATTATCCATTTGTTATTCATACTCCACTTATGTGGATTGATAAAGCTGACACTTGGAAGTTAGCTGATGATTTGAATGCATTTGAATTCGTTAAAAATAAAACGTTAACTTGCTATAATGGTATTATTTCTGACGGTTGTGGAGAATGTCCTGCATGTGAGCTTCGTCAAGCTGGTTTAGATCGTTATCTACAATCGAAAGGAGCCGCAAAGCATGTTTGATTTTCGCATCGTAGATCGACTTCATAAGATTGATGAGCACATCAAAAAAGAAGACTTAAAATACCACCATAAACGTGTTCTAGTGAATAAAGAATTTACTTTTGATGCTGCACATCACTTACATTGCTATGAAGGTAAATGTAAAAATTTACATGGACACACATATAAAGTCATGTTTGGAATTAGTGGTTTTGTTGATGAGATCGGCTTAGTCATTGATTTCGGTGATATTAAACAGATTTGGAAGGAAAAAATTGAAATCTATTTAGATCACCGTTATTTAAATGAGATGCTACCTCCAATGAATACAACAGCGGAAAATATGGTTGTTTGGATTTATGAGCAAATGGAAAATGCACTTAAAGCTCATACAAATCCGGCGCAAGATATTCGTGTAGAGTTTGTTCGTTTATTTGAAACGCCTACTTGCTACGCTGAAGCTCGTAGGGAGTGGATGATTAATGAGTAAAATTCCTGTACTTGAAATATTTGGACCTACTGTACAAGGTGAAGGTATGGCAATCGGTCAAAAAACGATGTTTATTCGTACTGCAGGTTGTGATTATTCTTGTAGTTGGTGCGATTCTTCTTTCACATGGGATGGTAGTGAAAAAGAAAATATTAAATGGATGACCGCAGAAGAAGTTTTGGAGAATTTAGTGACCTTAGGTGGCGATACATTCTCACATATAACAATTTCTGGTGGAAATCCGGCCCTACTTCCTTCATTAGGACCTGTAGTAGAGTTATTAAAAGAAAAAAATATGACTTTAGCTCTTGAAACCCAAGGTAGTAGGTGGCAATCATGGTTACCTTCTATAGATGAAGTAACCTTATCACCTAAACCACCTAGTAGTGGCATGAATACTGACTTCGATATGTTAGGAAGCATTATTCAAAATTTAGAAAATCACCCAAAGTTTTGCTTAAAGGTTGTTATTTTTGATGAAAAAGACTTAGCTTATGCAGAAAACGTTCATCAAAAATTCCCACATGTTCCGTTCTTTTTACAAGTCGGAAATAGCTGGTTAAATGCGGATGATGGAACTTTATTACAATACATGCTAAAACGTTATGAATGGCTTATAGATGAAGCAATGAAATCAAAAATCTTTAAAAACGTAAAAGTTTTACCTCAATTACATGCATTTGTATGGGGAAATAAGAGAGGAGTTTAATCAAAATGGTAGGAAGATCAAAAGGTTCACTTGAAGAAGTATCATTACTTGGCAGCAACAACACAAAATATTTATTTGAATATGACCCAGGAATTTTAGAAACATTTGATAATACTCATCCTGATCGTGATTATTTCGTAAAATTTAATTTCCCTGAGTTTACTTCACTTTGTCCAAAAACTGGTCAGCCTGACTTTGCGACAATTTATATTAGCTATATTCCAGAGCAAAAAATGGTTGAAAGTAAATCATTAAAGCTTTACTTCTTTAGCTTCCGTAATCACGGAGACTTCCATGAGGATTGCATGAATATCATTATGGATGATTTAATCAAATTAATGGATCCTCGTTATATTGAAGTTTGGGGTAAATTCACTCCACGTGGCGGTATTTCAATCGATCCATATTGTAACTATGGCCGTCCAGGTACAAAATACGAAAAGATGGCTGAACATCGTATGATGAATCACGATTTATATCCTGAAAAGATTGATAATCGTTAAGAATTGATACTTGTCATTTTCATGATGACCTAATACTTATAGCCTCCGTGTTCTATACACGGAGGCTATATTTTTAAAATTTTAACAAGCTCGCATTAAAATATTAGTTTATTTCCAATATAATAGTTTACTGATATTGCATAGTAACAACACCAGAATATTGCGATAAGTTCTCTGAGTTAATGTCTAATATTCCTACTTCAGTTGATCTCTGACCTGTAGCTTTAATGAATTTATCTGCTTTTTCGAATAGCAACATCCCTATGATTGATAATGCCTTCGTCCGGTAATGCATGGGAATGGTAATTGTGGGATTTAGCTGTTGCACCACTTTTGTGGCCTCTTCACCATTTAACGTCATTTTGCCGCCGACTGGGATCATTAGAACGTCCACCTTACCAATGTCTTTAATAAGGTCCTCCGTCAAAAGATGGCCTAAGTCTCCACAATGGCAGATCGTCAAACCATCCACTTTAAACCTGAATAGAATATTTTCGCCCCTCTTTTTGCCATTTACTTTATCATGGTACGTCTTGAATCCACTTATCTGTACGTCACTGCAATTGTACTCTTTTGCTTCATTGACAAGTTCATAATTTCCAGTTGCAACATGAATTTTATTGTGGTCTCCATGATCATGTGTGACTGCAACAATATCAGTTTCGATGGGCTTAGGCATTTTATATCCAAGGAAGCGATCAAATGGATCGATTAGAATCTTTTTCCCAGCTTCTGTAGTTACCAAAAAGGCAGATTGACCAAACCATTTAATTTGCATAATAAGCACATCCCCTAATTATTTTTGTTTTATATTCAAACCTTGTTAAGTTCTTAACTCCTCATAAAAACTATCCCACAAAACTTTTGTTCTCGAAGCAATTTCAATTTGACTATTATATAATCTACTTCTCTTCGTTATTCCATTGGATATATTTACGAAAATTTCCGCAATATGTTGAGCGGGCATTTTTGTTCGAATTTCCCCAATCTCAATAGCTCGCTCAACAATCTTAATCCATCCATTTAACTCATTTTCATGCAATTTGAGAAGGACATCTGTAAATTCAGGAAATAGTCTGTTAGCCTCGGTTAGCAGTGTTGTGAATTTTATGCGATTTGTTGGAGAATTACCGATAATTCTCATAAATGTGGATTCCGACTTAGTCTCCTTAATTAGTGACAAATAATTTTCATAAAATTGCTTTAATGTTGTCTGTTGGATTTGGTCAAAATTAATATGACTAATTTCAGCAGCCGTGTTCACTACTTCACGGAATAGCCCTTCTTTGCTATCAAAATAATGATAAAATGCCCCTTTAGACATTCCACTCTGCTTAACTAATTCACTCATCGTTACCTCTTTAAAGCTTTTCTGCAAAAACAGCGTTAAAGCCGTATTGATGATGTGCTCTCTTGTATTTACCATATTCTCTACCTTTCCATTCCAACCAACATACCGTCCGGTCGGTTTTTTTAATATTATACCACTAATTTAATTTTGTAAAGAGGTTATTACATAGAGAAAAAACTACTTGAGGAACCATCTCCACAGTGTGTACATATCGTAGTAAAAACAAGTTGAACTTGTCTTTGCTGAAATTTTTATAGATTGGATGTGTCACTAATTCTGTATTTTAAGTATAGTCCAGAAAATAATGAAGGATTATGTAACCAGCTAATGGCCTTTTTTAGAGTAATTGGTGAGTCATTATACTTTTCTAAACAAGGGAATAAAGTCGGCATTATTATAAATGATTTTCAAACAAGAAATTCAAGTGATATCGTTGATTTCGACATTAATTTTTCTAAGATTAGTTTTGACGCCTTTGTTGATTTAAAAGAGCTTACTCAATTATTATCAAAAAAAAATATTTTAGTTAATCTACCAGAAAATATTGATAGTACTAAGCAGGATATTGTTTTCTGTAGTCGATTTTTAAATAGAATTATTACAACAGAAGAGAACAAAGAAAATGGAGCTTTTATAGCAAATCATTTCCCATTTGCAAAAAAAGTATTAACGATCTCAAATACCATAATTGACTCAATGTCATCATATTCAAATTGGAAGGCAATTCATTTAAGAATTGAAGATGAATTAGTGAATTTCCATTCAGATTCCACAACAGATTTTGATGGTTATATCGAAAATCAATTATTACAAGCTATTGATATGATTAATACACCAGACTTATCAGCAGTCTATATTGCAGCAGGTATTAAAAAGGAAAAATTTAATAAAATTGCTCAGATATTTAGTCATAAACTACCTAACTTATTTATTTTAAATAAACTAGATGTTCTGAAAAGCCAGCCTGATCTACTAAAACAGTTAAATGATTTAAGCTTAGAAGAGCAGGCATTGGTTGACTGGCTTGTCTGTATTAGTGCACCCCACTTCTCTGGTCTGCATGCCTCTTCATTTGCTTATCTGGCTGGTTATATACGTCATTATCGTGGTTTTGATAAAGTAACAACTCAACTTTGGCCAACTTATCAACCTCTTTGGGAATTGTGGTTTCCTCGAATTTAATTTACTCATTTTGTGTTTGAAATGTAATTTATCGAAAATAAACTTTAAACCCTTTTCAATTATGATTAGGGTATTTTTGTCGTACTTTCCTACTATTACTTTTTCACTATCATTTTAGTAAAATTTTTCGTTTGTAGCGCACAATATGATTATAATTTACAATGATGAAAAAGAATTAAAAAGAGTGGTGAATAGATTTGTTTAAACTATTACTCATTGAGGATGATTCTTCTCTATTCTCTGAAATTGAAGATCGCCTAACTGGATGGTCCTATGAGGTATTTGGGATAACAGACTTTAGTAAAGTAATTCAAGAATTTACTGAGATTAAACCAGACTTAGTCATCATTGATATCCAACTTCCAAAATACGATGGTTTTCATTGGTGTCGCATGATTCGTTCCCATTCAAATGTCCCAATTATCTTTTTATCTTCAAGAGACCACCCTTCAGATATGGTCATGTCGATGCAGCTTGGCGCAGATGACTTTGTTCAAAAGCCGTTCCATTTTGACGTTCTTATCGCCAAGATTCAAGCTACTTTACGTCGAGTTTATAACTATAATACTGAGAAAATCGCACTTAAAACTTGGTGTGGTGCCACCGTCGACTATGAAAAAAATACTGTTTCAAATGAAAGCGGAGCAATTGAACTCACAAAAAATGAGATTTATATTTTAAAACTGTTAATTGAACAAAAGAATAAAATTGTTAGTCGAGAGGAATTAATAAATGGACTTTGGGAAGATAAGCGTTTTATTAGTGATAATACTTTAACGGTAAATGTAAATCGTTTACGAAAAAGACTTGATGAAATTGGATTAGGACAATTTATTGAAACTAAAGTAGGGCAAGGATACGTTGCTCTAGAAGAGGAATTCTGATGATTAAAACCTTTCTAATTGAGCGAATTAGTTGGATTCTTTTTTTTCTACTATCACAGGTATTCATTTTATTTGTTTCTTTTATTGATTCTTCTATACCTTTAACTTCACTCCTTTATATTGTCTTTTTATCACTATTATTGTTTATCATTTTTTTAGTCGTTCGGTATCCAAAAGAAACTAGATTCTATAAGAGTTTGATCGATCGTGAAGATGATCTTGATTTGACAGGAGTTGTAGATTCTAATAGTCCATTTGAAGAAATAGTTGAAAACAGTTTAACAAATCAAACAATCTTATTAAAAAAAGTAGCGGTTCAAAATCAAACCCATTTAGAAGAAGAAAAGGACGATCTTCTATCTTGGATTCATGAAGTGAAAACGCCTTTAACTGCAATGAACTTAATGATTGATCGAATGAAGGATGAGAGGTTAAAGTCAAACTTAACATTCGAATGGTTGCGTATCCACTTATTACTAGATCAGCAACTCCATCAAAAAAGAATACCTTTTATTGAAAACGATCTTTATATCGAAAAAATTCAACTTGAAGATGTACTATTTCCGGAAATTAAAACGTTACAGTCATGGTGCATACATAAAGGAATCGGTTTTGATATTGAACTTGAGGAGTTAGAAGTTTATAGTGATGCAAAATGGCTTTCGTATATCATAAGACAGCTTTTAACAAATGCAGTAAAATACTGTACCTCCTCTGACATACAAATTACAAGTAAACAAAGAAATGGGCAAGTTATTCTTGAAATTGAAGACTTTGGTCGCGGCATACATTCAAAAGATTTACCGCGCATTTTTGAAAAAGGCTTTACTTCTACCACCCAACATCAAGATAACGCCTCAACAGGCATGGGCTTATATTTAGCAAAAAAGGCTGCACTTTCCTTACATATTACGTTTCAAGTAAAATCAGAACTAGATAAAGGCTCAATTTTCACGTTGATTTTCCCGAAAAGGAATGAATTTGTAAAAATAACAAGCATGTGACAAAATTGTCACATGCTTTTGTTTATTGTTCGGTTAATCAAAGGAAACAATAGAAGGAACCTTTTATACTTACTTTATCAAATGAAAATAAAGGGGTGTACGGAAATGAATATTTTAGAAGCAAAGAAAATTCATAAAAGTTACGGAAATAAATTTAATAAACAAGAAGTTTTAAGTGGAATAGATATAAACATCGAAAAAGGTGAATTCGTTAGTATTATGGGTGCATCTGGATCGGGTAAAACAACTTTATTAAATGTTCTTTCGTCGATTGATAAGATTAATACTGGCATGATCGCAATTGAAGGTAAGGATATTACGGATATGAAAGAAAAGCAGTTAGCAGAATTTCGTAAAAACTATTTGGGTTTTATCTTCCAAGAATACAATTTACTAGACACATTAACAGTAAAAGAAAATATTCTTCTTCCCTTATCAATTACTAAAACGTCACCTAGTGAAGCAAATCAAAAATTTGATGTTATTGCTAAAGAGCTTGGTATTTTTGAATTAAAAGATAAATATCCGAATGAAATCTCTGGGGGTCAAAAACAACGTACTTCGGCTGCTAGAGCATTTATTCATGAACCTAGTATCATTTTCGCGGATGAGCCAACAGGTGCTTTAGATTCAAAGTCTGCATCAGATTTATTAAATAAATTAAGCGAATTAAATGAAAAAAGAAATGCCACAATTATAATGGTTACACATGATCCAGTAGCAGCAAGCTTTTGTAATCGCGTTATCTTTATTAAAGATGGACAAATTTATTCACAACTTCACAAAGGCGATGAAACAAGACAGAATTTCTTTAAAGATATCATGAAAACCCAGGGTGTATTAGGTGGTGTTCACCATGAGCATTAATCACTTGATTTTCCGAAATTTAAAAAAGAATATAAAGAATTATTATCTTTATATTTTTGCTTTAGTTTTTAGTGCTGCATTATACTTCTCGTTTGTTACCCTACAGTACGATCCATCCATGGACGCCACAAAGGGTTCAATTAAAGGTGGAGCTGCAATTCGCTCAGCGTCAATTTTACTTGTTGCAATTGTGTCGATTTTCCTTTTATATGCAAATATGATTTTTATTAAAAGAAGAAGTAAAGAAATTGGTTTGTTTCAATTAATTGGAATGACGAAAGATAGGATTTTTCGAATTCTAACAGTTGAAAACTTTATTCTTTATTTTAGTTCATTGGTTTTTGGGATCTTATTAGGTTTTTCAATTTCAAGACTAATCATTATGATTTTATATAAAATCACAGGGGTTAAAGCAATTGCTAGTTTGCATTTTTCAACACAAGCATTAGTTCAGACAATTATTGTTTTTGTTGTGATTTATGTATTCATTATGTTAATGAATTACGTTTTTATTAAAAGACAAACTATTTTATCATTATTCCGAGTGGTCTCATCGACTGAAGGAAAACTTAAAAAAATGTCTGTATTTGAGATTTCTATTGGAGTTTTAGGTATTTTATTAATCATCTCAGGTTATTTTTTATCATCAAAACTATTTGATGGTGATTTTACTACGATGACTGAGCTATTTTCAGCAATGATCTACATTTTAGCGTCAGTTATTATTGGAACTTATTTAGTATATAAAAGTTCAGTTCGTTTTATTTTAAACATCATTCGCAAAAAGAAAAATGGCTATTTAAATATAAACGATGTCCTATCATTATCTTCAATCATGTTTAGAATGAAGTCTAATGCTTTATTATTAACGATTATTACAACTGTATCAGGTCTTGCTATTGGCTTATTATCTTTAAGTTATATATCTTACTATTCTGCTGAAAAAACGGCGGAGAGCCATGTCCCTTCTGATTTTTTCTTAGGCAATCAGAAGGATTTACAAACTTTCACATCCGCTTTAGATAAAAGTGGCATTAAATATACAGAAAAACACATCGAAGTTCTTCAAGTTAATGCAAATATAAAGAATATACTAGATAAAGAGTTAGAAGGAATGATGAAGGATGCAGATAAGTTCCCTCTAGCGGTCGTAAACGAAAAAGCGGCTAAAGTGAATCTTGCTTCAAATGAAGTACTATTTACCGGTTATGACGATATGCTTCAAAAATTTATGACATTGAAGGATTCAGGAAATCTTGAAATATCTAGTACAAAGAAAACATTTAAGCTAAACTATTTAGGTTTAAAACGTGATAAAATTATCCCTTCATACTTCACAAATGGAGGATTTCCTACAGTTATTGTAGATGATCAAGTTTATAAAAGTATAAAACAGAATCTCGATTCATCTCTTCAAAAAAAATCTACTGAATATAACGGCATTAATATAAGTGATGAGAATTTAATTGAAAAGGCAAATGACATCTATATGGATCATCAATTGGATAAAAATTATCCTAATGATTCTCGACTTGAAATCGTTAATAGTCAGAAAGCAAATATGGGGCTTATTATGTTCATCGTCGGATTTTTAGGATTAACATTCTTAATGACATCTGGATGTATTTTATATTTTAAACAAATGGATGAGAGTGTTGATGAAAAGCCTAACTATACAATTTTACGTAAGCTTGGTTTTTCTCATAGTGATTTATTAAGAGGAATTCGATCTAAACAGTTGTTTAATTTCGGGATTCCACTCGTAATTGGACTAGTTCATAGCTATTTTGCTGTCCAATCTGGATGGTTCTTATTTGGTACTGAAGTTTGGACACCAATGATTATCGTCATGGTTTTATATGCCGTTCTATACTCTGTATTTGGTATATTATCCGTTCTTTATTATAAAAAAGTGATTAAAGAAGCTCTTTAAAAATCAGAAAATACCTACTAAATGATAGAAGTTCGATTTGAGCTTCTATTATTTTTTTATTTCTTTTGATTTATAATAGCTATATAAAAACTACTTTAAAGGTGAATCAAGATGACAAAAACAATCGTTGAAAAGCTAAACTTAATAAAATATAAAAAAGCGACAGTTTTATTTCAACCAAGTAATACAAATTATTTTACAGATTTACCCCATTTTGAAACAGATCTATTGAATTCTCCTTACGATCTAATATTTGCTTTCGTACTTAATATGGACTCACTTAAAGAGCTCATGTCAAAGATTATAGATAATAACTACTTAAATAAAAATGGTTATATTTTTATAGCCTATCCTAAAAAGGGTAATAAAGTTTATCCTACATATATTCATCGCGACGATTTATTTGAAGGATTAGGTGCAGACGAGAGTGGCTACGTCGGTTCAAGCACCATTAAATTTGCTCGTATGGTGGGACTGGATGATATTTTTACAGTAGTTGGATTAAAGGATGATTCGAAAACAAAAGCGGCAAACTCTTCAAAAGCTAGTCAATGTGTAGATGATTATATTGACCTCATTCCAAACGTTGAAAAGGATTTAGAGGAAACGCCTGAACTGCTTACGATCTATCAATCTCTTACTCCTGGGTATCGAAAAGATTGGGCTCGCCATATATATAGCGCTAAGCAAGAAGCAACAAAAGCAAAAAGGCGTGAAGAAATGAAAGTGGTATTAGGTGCAGGGTATAAAACGCTGGATTTATATCGTAGAGATCATAAATAATTGCGTATACACTGAAAAGCTCAGTCAGATATTCTGACCGAGCTTTTTTTCTTTAGCAGCAACGAGTTACTTTTCCACCTTTCGAATTAAAGCGGGATTCTTGTGCTTCGATAAAGAACTCTTTTCTCGTTTGAACTGGTTGCTCAGGATGGTGAGTTTTCATATGTTCTACGTATTTCTCATAGCTTGGTACGCCAACAAGTAGACTAATGAACTGTTTATAATATTTTTTGAACTCCTTTATTTTATAATGCATAATTTTTAGAATCGCTTTCTTCTCGTTTTATATAAGGAGTTTCATGTAATTTTATTGGTTTATTAGACAATATATTTATCCAATTTCGTATCGAAGCAATTAGAACTAGGAGTACGATGAGCATAAATAATCCACAAATCGTTGCATCTATATAGTCATTTAAAATAATTTGATTCATTTGTGCATGACTAGTTGCAGGAGCGAGAATAGTACCAGCATCTACATCTTTAAAAATTTTAGCATGTGCTAAGAATCCTATTTTTGGTGCTGGATGAAATATCTTTTGCCACCCTGCAGTCATTGTAACTACTAATATCCAAATTGTCGGCACTAGCGTAATCCATGCATAAGCTTTTTTCCCCATTTTCAACAAAATCGTTGTACCGAGTAATAATGCAATTGCCGCAAGCATTTGATTCGCAATACCGAATAAAGGCCATAAAGTATTGATTCCTCCAAGTGGGTCAATAACTCCTTGGTAAAGGAAATAGCCCCATCCGAACACACAAATAGCGGTTGCAATTAGATTAGCAGGAAGGGAATCTGTTTTGCCAAATGGCTTGTACACATTACCCAGGATATCCTGCGTCATATATCGCCCAATACGAGTACCTGCATCAATTGTTGTTAAGATAAATAATGCTTCAAATAGAATGGCAAAATGATACCAAAAAGCCATTAATGCTTTTCCGCCGATTACTTTAGAAAAGAGTGCTGCCATACCTATTGCTAAAGTTGGCGCACCGCCAGTACGTGAAAGGATTGTTTGCTCTCCAACATCTTTTGCTAGCGTAGACAGTTCGTGAGGCGTTATTGTAAATCCCCAACTCGAAACTACTTGAGCCACTTGATTTACATCGGTTCCAATAATCGCAGGTGGACTATTTATAGCAAAGTATGCTCCTGGCGTTAATAAACACGCCGCAATCATTGCCATTACTGCAACGAATGACTCTGTTAACATAGCACCATATCCAATGACACGGGCATGCGTTTCACGCTCCATCATTTTCGGTGTAGTGCCAGATGCAACTAATGCGTGAAATCCAGAAACAGATCCACATGCAATTGTTATAAATAAAAATGGAAATAGATTTCCGGCGAATACAGGACCTGAGCCATCAATAAATTTTGTAACAGCTGGCATTTGTAAATCTGGTGCCACAAAAATAATTCCAACCGCTAAAGCTAAAATCGTACCAACCTTCAAAAACGTACTTAAATAATCTCGTGGAGCTAATAAAAGCCATACTGGTAAAACCGATGCTATAAATCCATAGCCAATTAACATTAGCGCAATTGTTTCACCTTTGAATGTAAACATCGCTGCTAGCGTTGGACTTTCTGCAACATATTGTCCAGCAACTAAAGAAAGTAGTAGTAAAATCACACCAATAAATGATCCTTCCCCTACTCGACCTGGACGGATGTATCGCATATAAATGCCCATGAAAAGTGCGATTGGAATAGTTGCTGCAATTGTAAACATTCCCCACGGACTACCCGCAAGCGCTTTTACAACTACTAGTGCTAATACAGCCAATAGAATAACCATAATGCCTAAAATGCCTATTAATGCAATGACCCCGGTTATTGGGCCAATCTCTTCTTTAATCATTTCTCCGAGCGATTTACCATTTCTACGCGTCGAAGCTGCTAAAATAACAAAATCCTGTACTGCCCCTGCAAATACAACTCCTACAATAATCCAAATCGTACCAGGTAAGTAGCCCATTTGCGCAGCTAAAATTGGTCCAACTAGTGGTCCAGCCCCAGCAATAGCTGCAAAATGGTGACCAAATAATACCCATTTGTTTGTTGGTACAAAGTCTTTCCCATCATTGTTTATTTCTGCTGGTGTTTTACGGTCTTCATCAAGTTTAAAAACTTTTTCGGCAATAAACTTACTGTAAAAACGGTAAGCTACCGCATATGTACAAACAGCTGCTGTGAGGAGCCAAATCGCATTAATTGTCTCCCCTCTCTTTAAAGCTAATACAGAAAAACAGAAAGCCCCAAGTATCGAAATTAATCCCCAAACTATGATTGATTTTAAAGATTTCACTAACAAGAACCTCCTTCTTCATTTATAACTGAAAGTATATCATCAATTCAGAATTTTTTGTCAATTAATGGTAAAAAAAGTATAAAAACGACATTTTTACTGATTTTAACCTATCTATTCTACAAAAAAGTGGACGAAAGTTATATTGAACTTTACTAATTAGGGAATTTCAAGTGAAAATACAACTTGCAGCGATTGTAAACTTACATAAAAAACCACCTTAGCATTTAAAAGCCAAGATGGTTTTCATTCATATTAAATTGACTACTTAACTTTTTGAATAAAATTAATGTCAATCAGTTCGTTCAGCCTTTGTAATTCTTGTTCCCCTAATAACATTTTTCCGTCATTTAAAGATACTAGAGCACTTTCAATTAAATATTTACGTGGTGTTTTTGACTGCAACAATTCATTTTGTAAAAAGTCTAGTAACTCATTGTACTTTTGTTGTTCATCACTATTTAGCGCAGACTTTTTCATAATGCAAATAATACTACAAAGCTTTTGTTGAAGATTTTCTTCAGTCTTTCTTACTGGTAACCATCTATCTAAAAGCTCCAAATTAAATAATTGTTCTCCAGATTCCTCAACATCTTTAACGATCTTAATTATACGTTTAACACTATAACGGACAACTTGATCCATACTAGTATTGATATCCTTGGCAAGGTCATAGTATCTCACATTATGGTGAATAATACCTAAAAACATAATGGCACTATCTAATAAAAAAACTTTTTTATCACTACCAAAAATGTCTAAAAATCGTGTATACACCCAGTTCAATGTTTTGAAATTACCTTCTCTAATGAATTGCTTGATATCAAGGTCATTTATATAAATTACTTCTTCAAACAGAGAAATTAATTTATTATCTCTATTTGCTTCCATTAATAAAGTTACTTGTTTAATGAAAATTTCAATATCAGAAGGACTTTGCCCAATTAATAACTCATTTCTTTCTTGTTCAAGTTTTTTATAAATCGTATTAAATAATGCGACTACTAAATCACTTTTAGATGAAAAATAATTATAAAATGTACCTTTAGAAATACCACTATAGTCTAGTATGTCTTGGATAGACGTCGATTGAAATCCCTTTTCTATAAACAATTCATGGGCTATTTTTACGACATGCTGTTTACGATCATTCATATAATCACCTTGGTTCTAGTTAATTACTGCTTAAAAAACATAGTACATTATTTTAACACTTAAAACTAGTAAATATCTTATTAGATTATTAAAGATTTCTAATGGTTATTATAATTGCATCTAATGAATGAATGGTATATCATATTATGTTATATAGAAGATGGAAACACAGTTCAAAAAAATGAACTAGTTGTACAAAGGAGGGGGAATCATGGACCATTCCATGAGTAAATCGGTACGCCCACCATACGGGATTATTACAATCCTGATGATTGGGGCGTTTATTGCGTTCTTAAACAATACATTATTAAATATTGCCTTACCTTCAATCATGAAGGATTTGGACGTTGAGCCATCAACAGTTCAGTGGTTATCTACTGGATATATGTTAGTTAATGGGATCTTAATTCCAACTACGGCTTTTTTAATCCAAAAGTATTCTGTTAGACATTTGTTTATAACAGCACTACTTTTATTCAATATCGGTACTTTTACCGCAGGTTTTGCACATATCTTTCCTTTATTATTAACTGGCCGTATGATTCAAGCTTCAGGTTCGGCTATTTTAATGCCATTATTAATGAATGTAATGTTAACTAGCTTTCCTGTTGAAAAACGCGGAACTGCAATGGGCTTTTTCGGTTTAGTAATGATGGGTGCACCAGCAATTGGACCAACTTTATCTGGTTGGATTATTGAACACTATGATTGGAGAATGCTTTTCCATGTAGTATCACCAATTGCATTAACAATTTTAATTATTGGCTTTTTCTTACTAAAAGATAAAAAAGAGAAATCAAATAGTAAGATCGATCTTCTTTCAGTTCTTTTATCAAGTTTAGGATTTGGTGGATTATTGTACGGATTTAGTTCTGCTGGAACTGATGGATGGGATAGCCCAAAAGCTTATGTGGCTTTAATTGTAGGGGTTCTTTCATTAGTACTATTTATCACTCGTCAATTAAAACTTGAGACACCAATGTTGAACTTTAGAGTTTATCGTTATCCTATGTTTGCTTTATCTTCGGCGATTTCAATCGTTGTTACAATGGCTATGTTCTCAGCAATGATGCTTTTACCAATTTATACTCAAACACTTCGTGGCATTAAACCGTTTGATGCGGGATTAATGCTATTACCTGGTGCTCTATTAATGGCTATTATGTCACCAATCACAGGTAAATTATTTGATAAAATCGGTGGAAGAATTCTTGCGATGACTGGTTTAATCATTATGACGATTACTACTTATTTACTAAGTAAATTAACGATGGATACAACCCATACTCAAATTATTGTTTTATATGCATTACGTATGTTCGGTATGTCAATGGTAATGATGCCAGTATCAACAAATGGTTTAAATCAGTTACCTAAACGATTCTATCCACACGGGACCGCTATGAACAATACATTACAGCAAGTATCTGGTGCTATTGGAACTGCTTTATTAATTACGGTTATGTCAAATCGTACAGCATCGAAAGCTAAGGAATTATCTGCTGAAGCAATGAAGCATGTAACAAGTAAACCAACACCTGATATGATTACTCAAATCAAACAAGAAATTACGATGAAAGCAATGCTTGAAGGTATTAATTTCTCATTTTATGTGACAGTTTTCGTTATAGCAGTAGCGCTGATTCTTTCGTTCTTTATTAAACGATCAAAAGCAGCAGAAGAACCGGTAGTTAACGAAAATACGGATGTAAATTTCAAGAAAAAGTTAGTCGGGAATTAAACAAAAGTTCAACCAATTTAATTGGTTGAACTTTTTTTATTTAACCTTCAAACATAAAAAGTTATAATTTAATTAATGAATTATTAGAATAAATCTTTATTATTTAATACTAACTTATTGGATGGTTTAAATGTGCTAAGAAAAATTATTTTAACTCTTTTAATCGCTTTTCTACTATTTATGACAGGTAATCAGACCACGAAGGAGAACACTAGAATGGATCAAGTTCAGTTGAATTACGGAAAATATGAGATTCCAAAAACACTAGCTAACGCTATTAACTTACAAAGTGAATTAAAAAGTGAAGGAGTAACACAATTTGGAGAATTAGGTGGACTATTTTTCTCATATGAAAAAATCGATACTCGTTATTTAAATACTCCGCTAGATGTTATCCAATTTGCAAGTACTGGTTCAGATGGAGTTCATTTTGGCTTTTTAACTGATTTTGGCCAAGTTAATGATTTAGAAAATGCATATATTGTACGTGTTTCTCCAATGGACTCTGATGATCCAGTACAAATCGTTGCTAGAAACTTACGTGATTTCTTAAGGCTACTATGCTATGCACCAGGTGCTGTAGAGATCGTTGACGTTACTACTGATGAGGATACATTTCACAGTGTCCCTGAAATAGCTGCAACTCAAACAATTGAAGGATATGATGCTGAAGTAAGAAAGGCTCTTCAACAAAGGTTTTCCCTTGAACCGATTAACTCAATCGAAGGCTATTTAAACGAAGTCAAAAATGAGCGAGAAAGTGAAATCTTATTACCGACTGAGGATAGCTTAGGGATCACAAATAAGTCTGCAACGATAATGGAAGAACCAAAAAATCAAAAATTATTTAAGTTTGATGATAACGCTCTATCATTAGATACTGACGAAGTAGTACACTTTTTTGAAACTTCATCAGTTGAAGCTAAATTGGTGTTTCTACGCGAAGCTCAATCGAAGGCATTACTATATGATGATGAAGAACTAAAACTTTATCTTTCAAAACAACTACACTTAATGAATTTGGAAGATGAGGCAGTAAGAATTAAATATTAAGCAACTCTCTAATATTTTTATACAAAGTAATTGAAAAACTAAATGTAAGTATAAAGAGAGTGTCACAAAGATTCACTAAAATCTTCGGGACACTCTCTTTATTATTTTTTATAAATAAAATAATCAAAATCAGCATGAAGCCCTTGCCCAGTTGTATCCTGACATTGCATTCCAACAAACGCACCCGTAAAGAATCCTCCGCCTTGAATATAATCATCAGACAATTTATATGAGTAAAGTGTCACAGGTATCGTCGTCCACTCTTGTCCATCAAATGAGTAAGAGTACTGGTAACCATTCGTTTTTACATCTACTCGAAGATACACATATTCAATATGTTCCGGAATAATAATTTCATTTCCTTGAAGAGGCTGATCGAATGTAAAATTATCACATGTTACTAATTCTAGAATTCTGCCCTTCTCTTCATTCCAAGTAATTTGGCATGAAGTCCAATTTTGAGTGTTATAGTAATTGACTAACCCAGCAGATTGATGGAATGTACTAGGATTAAATGCCACCTTTGTTTCTGCAGTAAAATTAAAATCTTGCCAACGTCTTGCTATAAATGACTGGGTAAATTTAGATGTAAGTGATTCTCTTCCATAAAGGCGTAGATGCCCTGGATTGTCTTTTAGCGAAACGATCTTCTCTCCTAACGGAATTCTCAAGTTTTGAAAGTGAGGGTTTAATTCTTCTGAGTTAAAGTCATCCTTCTCTGGATAATCGCTTTCCCATTTTATTTCATCAATTTTTGGACCTTCTATTTCAAGTGAAGGACTATTTCCCCCCACAACATATGGCCAATCGTTTTTCCACTCAAGCCTTTGAATTGCCGTTTCTCTTCCTAATGGACAAAAGCCTCTAGGATCTAACAACGGTTGACCTTCTCTTGGTAATGGTCTTCCTGTTAGATGGACAAGGAACCATTCATCGGTATGTGTTTGAACAATTGATGCATGTCCTGCTTTTTGAAGTGGAATTCTTGGAGCATGGAATGACGAAATTAACGGGTTTTCTGGGTGTACTTCATACGGACCTATTAATTGTTTTGATCTGGCAATCGTCGCTTGATGATCGTATTTCGTGCCGCCTTCTGCTGTTAATAAGTAGTAGTAATCATTTATTTTATATAAATGTGGTGCTTCCGTCAGTTTAATATCCGTTCCTTTAAAAATTACATTTGCTTTTCCAATCAGTTTCCTTTCTTCTACACTGTACTCTTGTAGTGAAATGCCATAGAAGCTATGATTGTTTATACGGTGATCCCAAACCATATTGACTAAATATTTCTTTCCATCCTCATCATGGAATAGGGACGGGTCAAAACCTGTACTATTTAAGTAAACTGGATCTGACCATTCTCCATCAACTGTGTCACATGTTGCAAGGTAATTATGGCAATCCTTCCATTGACCTTCGACTACCTTTACATCAGTGTAAATTAGCCAAAACTGCCCATCTCGATATGATAATGCGGGAGCCCAAATACCGCCTGAATCAGGATTACCCATCATGTTCAATTGACTTAAACGGTTTAAAGGTCTTGATGCTAAGCGCCAATTTTTTAAATCCTTTGAATGATAAATTCCAACTCCGGGAAACCATTCAAATGTTGATACTGCAATATAATAATCTTCCCCAACTCGACAAATACTTGGATCCGGATTAAAGCCTGGTAAAATTGGATTGCTGATTATAGTCATTTTAAACTCCTCCATATGAATCTTTATTTTTTAGTAAGCTCCTTTAATAAACTCAGAAACATTTTTTTGATAGAACAGCTCTAACTGATCCAACTCAGCTTTCGAAAAAGACTGGATATTCATTGCTTCTAAGTTTTCATTTACTTGGTTTTGGTTTCTAAATCCAGGAATGACGCACGTAATTTCCTTTTGATCTAAAATCCATCTAAGCGCTGCACTAGCCATAGTTGACCTACCTTCAGTTATCCAGTTAATTCGATTCGCCAACTCTACGCCCTTTTTAAATCCCAATCCTGCAAATGTTTCTCCAATATTAAAGGCAACCCCATTTTCGTTAAAATTTCTGTGGTCATCTTCTTCAAAAATATGATCAGCCTTGTATTTACCAGATAATAGCCCGCTAGCCAATGGTAATCTTACAAGAATTCCTACTCCTTTTTTATAAGCTTCAGGAAGTAGGTCCGCTAATGGTTTTTGACGGAAAATATTAAAGATAATCTGTAGGCTTTTCACATTTGGATTCTCTAAACAAATTAACCCTTCTTCAACAGTCTCTACACTTACCCCATAATGACGGATTTTCCCTTCACTTTGTAAACGATCAAGCACATCAAACACTTGTCCATCCTTTAAAATTTCAGTAACTGGACAATGAACTTGATATAGGTCAATCACATCACGATTTAATCGTTTCAGACTATCCTCACAATAGGATTTAACCGCTTCATATGAGTAATTTTCTGGTGCAAAGATGTCACCTTTTCGACAAAACTTTGTTCCAATATATATTTTATCTTCTAGCCCTTTTGTTGCTTTAGCTAGTAGCTCCTCACTATGTCCATCACCATAAACATCCGCCGTATCAAAAAAATTCACACCTTGATCTATCGCGTATTGCAATGACTTTAATGCTTCATTATCGTCTGTTTTTCCCCACGCTCCACCAATAGCCCAAGTACCAAAGCTTACCTCACTAATCTTTAAACCTGTATTACCAAGCTCTCGGTAATTCAAGTAGACCCCCTCCTTTTAGCTCTTTGTATTACTTTCTAAATTCCGAAAGCATCATATTTAATTCCTTCGTTTTTGTATAAACCTGTTTATAAATTAAATAAAGCTTCTCATAACTTTTAACGTTTTCTTCAATTGGTTTATATGAAGTAATTGGTTTAATAAAATCTTCTGCACAAGCCTCTAATGATTCAAACCAACCGCAACCATACGCAGCAAGCATTGCCGCTCCCATTCCAGGTCCTTGTTCACTCGAAAGTTTAATAATCGTTGCATTAAAAATATCTGCTTGCATCTGAAGCCATACAGGATTCTTTGCACCGCCACCAATCGAAATAATTGAATCAATTTTCTTACCATTATGTCGGAAAATCTCAATTGACTCATTTAATGAAAAAGTAATTCCCTCCATAACAGCTCTTACAAAATCATTTCTCTTATGCGATGCGTCCATCCCAATAAAACTACCTCTAATAACTGAATCCGCATGCGGCGTTCTTTCACCAACCAAATATGGCGTAAACAGTAAACCATTTGAACCAATTGAAACTTGATCTACACTTTCTAGTAATTGTTCAAAATTCTCATGCTCTGCAAACGTATCCTTAAACCAACTTAAAGAGAATCCCGCAGCAAGCGTTACACCCATTGAATAGAAAGCATCTTCCTTACCATGGTTAAAATAATGAACCTTACCTTTAAAGTCGTGGTCACCATGCTCTTCATAAGAAAGGACAACCCCTGAAGTACCAATACTACAAAGCGTATTACCCTCTTTTAAAATTCCTGAGCCAATTGCACCACAAGCATTATCTGCTCCACCTGCAAATACTTTTACTTCGTGACTAAGTCCTGTCAGTTTAGAAACCTCTTCTGTAATTGTTCCTACACAACTATGTGATTCAACAATTGGAGGGCAAAGATGTAAAGGAATATCAAATTTAGTACATAATTCTTCACTCCACTGCTTTCCCTTTACGTTTAACAGCAATGTTCCCGCTGCATCTGAGTATTCAGCATGAATTTCACCAGTGAGACGATAGCGAAGATAATCTTTAGGTAACAAGAATACTGATGCTTGTTCAAAAATCTCTGGCTCAAATTCTTTCACCCAAAGAAGCTTTGGCAATGTAAAGCCTTCAAGAGCTGGATTTTTCGTTATCTCAAGTAAACGTTCTTTTCCTACGATTTCATTGATATATTCACATTGCTTAGTCGTTCTTGTGTCATTCCATAAAATAGCATTGCGAAGACTACTATTTTCTTTATTTAACAATACTAGGCCATGCATTTGTCCTGAGAAACTAATCCCTTCAATATCATTCGGATGTCCATTAAAATCTCTAACTAATTCGGTAAGTCCATCGATTGTTTTTTCAACCCACTCTTCAGGATTTTGCTCGCTATATCCAGATTTCTCTTGAATTAATGGATAGGAACGAGACACTTCTTGGCAAACCTCGCCGTACTGATTAACTAATAAAATCTTTACAGCACTTGTACCTAAATCAATACCTACTACATATTTCATAACAATCATCCCTTATCATTTTTAATCCCATCGTATGAGAAAAATGTGCTGGAAATAGTGAACTTCCCAGCACATTTTATGGTCATTTAAACCGTTGCGAATTCAGAAATCGCCTCTAATAAATATTGGTTTAATACTGCTTTTAGACGCTCTTCACGACCAGATTTATTTTGGATTTCACCTAAATTTAACGCATATGCTTCAAGTGTACGGAAATTTGCTTTATTATCTACGATTTCCTTACCGATTCCATAAGTAAAGCTGCTATAACGATCTTCAATAAAGTTTTCAAATACTTTATCTTCAATTAATTTACTTGCAACTAATGCGCCAATTGCAAAGCTATCCATTCCAGCGATATGAGCATGGAATAAATCCTCTACATCAAATGAGCCCCTTCTTACTTTCGCATCAAAGTTTAATCCGCCTTTTCCTAAACCGCCATTTTTTATGATTTCATACATCGCTAGTGAAGTCGAATATAGATCTGTAGGGAATTCATCCGTGTCCCAACCAATTAATTTATCTCCTTGATTGGCATCGACTGAACCAAGCATTCCATTAATTCGAGCAACACGTAATTCATGTTCAAATGTGTGTCCCGCAAGTGTTGCATGGTTTGCTTCAATATTGAATTTAAATTGTTTCTCTAAACCATTAGCTTGTAAGAAGGCTAGTCCAGTTGCTACATCAAAATCATACTGATGTTTTGTTGGCTCTTTTGGTTTTGGTTCAATTAGGAACTGGCCATCGAACCCAATTTCTTTTGCGTAATCTACAGCCATGTGGAAGAATCGCGCTAGATTGTCTTGCTCAAGCTTCATATCAGTATTCATAAGTGTGTCATAGCCCTCACGTCCACCCCAGAATACATAGTTGATTGCTCCAAGTTCTTTCGCAATTTCTAATCCTTTTTTTACTTTCGCTGCTGAATATGCAAATACATCTGCATTGTTAGACGTAGCAGCACCATTTACATAGCGAGGATGAGTAAACATATTTGCTGTATTCCAAAGCAATTTTGTTTTACTTGTTTTCATATATTCTTTCATCATTTCTACAATTACATCTAAGTTTTTATAAGTTTCACTTAATGTATTTCCCTCAGGTGCAACATCTGAATCGTGGAAGCAGAAGAAAGGAACATCTAACTTTTCATAAAACTCAAATGAAGCTTCCACACGTGCTTTGGCAAGATCTAATCCTGTTAAGTGATTCCAAGGGCGTTGCATTGTTCCTGCTCCAAATGGATCTGAACCGTCTGCAGTAAATGTGTGCCAGTACGCAACTGAAAATCGTAGTAAATCCTCCATTGTTTGACCATTGATGATTCTTTGAGGATCATAATATTTAAAGGAAAAAGGATTTTTTGATTTAGGACCTTCGAATTTAATTTTATTAATATTAGTAAAGTAACTCATGTTTAATTCCTCCTAAAATAGTAGTTTTAAATTCTATGACTTATGTGAAATAACAATCCATGTGCGCAATACTTTCATATCATCTGGCTCAATCCTTTGTATGCCAGTCAATTCCTCATTTACTTTAAGGTTTGGAGCATTGGTTACCCACGTATAAGGCTCTGGGCATAAAAAACCGCTTCTCCCATCCTTGTTATAAACGACCCAGTGTTTGAAACTTTGATCAACGGTGTAGTTAATCTCAATTCCCGTTGATTGATTCATTATTTGTGCTGTTTGGAGTCCACTAGCATTTGGACTAGATAGAAAAACATCGTCCAACTCTAGTCCATACAAGTTCATTCCTTCACTCAACTCATCTTTGTATTCAATATCTTCTAGTTCCCCCGTTGGTAAGAATCGATCATTTAGTTTCCAACGTTTCTTAACTGGCAGTTTGAGAAATGACGTTTCTTCAGGGAATAAAAAGCTAGTATGGTATCCAAATCCTAACGGTAAAGGCTCATTACTTTTATTTATAATTTCTGCTTTTTTAGCAAATAAATTATCATTTAATATATAGTTCATCCTGATCATAAAGTGATGTGGAAATTGAGCCATAACATCATCATGTTTACTTGAATCAAACTCAGTAACAACTTTTACTGTTTGATCATTAACTTCAATACTTACTACCTCCCATTTCCTTGTGTGAACAAAGCCATGGATGTGATTCTGTTTATCTAATTCATTAATTTCAAATTGGTAAGTCCTTTCATTAAAGCTAAACTTACCTCGATCAATTCGATTAGGTGGGAATAAAATTGGTGTACCAAACAGAACTGGATTGTTTAAATATTCCTTAGTAGAGGTCGGAACTCTTAAAAGCTCTGTATTTGAACCTTTATGAACTATGGAAATCAAATTCGAACCCCATCCAGGAATAATAATAATCTCCAATTCACTATTACCCGCTTTAATCGCTGGTTCGTCTAAAAAAGAGATTTCTTCAACATAAGTACTCATCTTTATTCCCCGTTCTTTCATTTCTATATTCTAGACATTACTAATCTTACTTTTTCTTACGTCTATCCGATTGAAGCTGTACATTCCACAAAACATGAAAACCCACGCAATTGATACAGCACTAAAGAATGGAGTTAATCCAGGTTCGTACAGCAGTAAAAATAAAATGGCTACTAAGCTAATTAGCATTAGCAATGTAATATGAAAATGAAAGATACTTAAAAAGAATGCGTTTTTTATATATTCCTTCAGTTTGAAATCGTAATGTACATAGATTGGGAAAATATAAAGTAAAATCATTAAGTAAACAGCTGTAATGATTAATAAAGGAACGATTAGTATAAACTGGAACAGCCCTTCTACCGTTCGAATGTAAAACACATCAAAAGCTAGGAATATCCCGCTGAAAATGAAAACTAATCCAAGTTTGTTAGCGTTTTTAAATTCCTTAAGAAATACAGCGAGAAATGTTCCCCAAATCGGCAAATCCGCTTCTTTTAAAATCCATTTACGAACAATAGTAAAAAGGGCTACTGTAGCAGGGAAAAAACCGAATATGATTAGTCCTGCGATTGAAAAGAGAAACCATAGTAGATTGACGTATGCTAATTTCATAATCCATTCACATATCGTAAACAGTTTTCCCATTGTTTTTCCGAGTATCATCTAATCACTCTCCTTTACGAAAACATTAATACCTTTATCTACCGTGATTATCCTTTTACTGACCCAGACGCGATTCCTTCAACGATTCGATTACTTAAAATAAAGAAAGCAATTAAAATTGGTAAAATACTGATCACTAACGTAGCTCCGATTGCTCCCCAGTCAGTTGTATACTGACCAATAAAGTTTTGAATACCGACTGTTAATGTTTTAAATTTATCTGAGCTAATAAACGTATTAACGAAAACAAACTCATTCCAGTTGTAAATCATATTGATAATTGCAGCCGTAGCAATTACCGGTGATGTCATCGGTAACGTAATCCTAAAAAAGATATGGTTAATCGAAGCCCCATCCATAATTGCAGCTTCTTCCACTTCTCTAGGTAAAGCTTCATAAAATCCAATTAAGATCATAATCGTAATTGGTAGATTAAAAGCTGTGTACGCAAGAATTACCGAAAGTGGATTATCAATTAAATTAATTTTCGTAAACGTATTAAATAATGGAATAAGCGTTGAATGGACTGGAATCATTAAACCTACCATAAATATTCCTAACACCCATTTACTTGCCTTCCAATTCATTCTTGTAATTGCAAAGGTAACCATACTTGCTAGTACAACCGTTAAGATAACAGCAGCAATTGTATAGGTCACACTGTTAAAGAAGTACTGACTTATGTTTCCTTCAGTCCAAACTTTTGTATAATTCTCCCACTTTGGACTTTCAGGTAAAGAAAAAGGAGACATATTAAAAACTTCTTGATTATTTTTTAATGAAAAAAGAAATAGCCAGATGATCGGAAAAATTTGAAAAATCGCTACGACTATAAGGAAAATGTACATGAGCCCGTAAGCAATTTTTCCTAACATTCTATTTGTACTACGGTCTGTGTTCCTCTCCGTTACAATAGCTTGAGATCCTGAAGCTCTTACCGTATCCACCTATAATCCCCCTTTCTTTTTAGTAAATATCATTATTTGATTCAGTAAATTTTCGAATAACCCAAGTAACAACTAAACAAATAATTAATAAGAAAAAGCCAATTGCGCTTGCATATCCAAAGTCAAAACCTTTAAAAGCTTTTTGATACATATAGGAAGCCATTACTTCACTAGAACCATTTGGTCCTCCGCCTGTCATAACATAAATTAAGTCGAAATACTTAAGTGACCCAACTACCGCAAGAACAATCGTCACTTTAACAACATTCATAATTAATGGTAGTTTTATTTTTATTGCAATTTGTAATGGTGTCGCCCCGTCGATCCTTGCCGCTTCAATTAGAGATTCAGGAATATTTTTAAGAGCTGCATAGTAAATCAGAATATAAAAACCAGCATATTGCCAAATAATCGGTATAATAATCGCGTATAGCGCTAGGTTAGTTTCTGCTAACCACGCAGGAGGATTATGAACTCCAAGAGAAACAAGTATGCTATTTAATATCCCATTAGTTGGGTGATAAATTTTAAGCCAAAGCTGTGCAATTGCAACAGAGGCAAGTAGCATTGGTATTAGATAAATTTTTCTAAGAAGGTCTGCACCTTTAATTTTTCCAGCAAGTATAAATGAGATGAACAGGTAACCAATTAAACTGACTGCCGAAAATACGGCTAATAAAAAGGAGTGGAAAGCACTTTTCCAAAATAGAGGATCATGTAATAAGTGGGAATAATTCTCTAAGCCTATGAATTCCTTTTCCCCGATTCCATTCCATTTCATTAAGCCAAAGTATCCTGTTTGTACAATCGGAACGTAAATCAAAGCAAGAATTAAAAAAAGAGCTGGTGTAATATACAGCGCAATTATTTTTTTATTCGACATTGTTTTATTCATTTCGTTTCAACTCCTTCCTCTTTAGTTAGTAATAAAAGGGCATATGAGATTAAAAGCTATATGCCCTTTTTCATAAAGTCAGAAATTACTTATCTTCTGCTTTTAAAGCTTGCTCTTGTTGTTTAGCAAAATCTTTTGGTTTCACTTCATTCCCAAATAAAGACTGAATTAAATTTAAGTGAGTTTCAGCTACAGAAGCACTCATTTGAACGTCTGCAAACAGAGTTAAGTTAGTTGCGTTATTTAATTCGTTTAATACATCGATATATAGCGGTGGTAAATTTACTTTTGAAGTATCAACTTTTGTTGCCGGAATTACGCCTGCCTTTTCAACAGATTGCTCTCCCCATTTTTGAACAAAGAATTTAACAAAGTCTTTCGCTTCTGCTTTTACCTTCGAATGTTCTGCTACAAATAGTCCCACTCCAGGTCCACCGACCCAGCTATTTATATTTCCTTTTCCACCTTCATATGTAGGGAATTTAAAGAAGCCTACATTGTCACGGAAATCTTTTGGAATTTCTTCGTTCGTTGTAAAGTTTGGTAACTCCCATGTTCCCATAAGATACATTGCTGCATTTCCATTTAAAAATTCAGATTTTCCTTCATCATTAGATAAACCATTAAATCCTTTATTAAATGCATTTTCTTTTACTAAGTCTTGAACCTCTTGTGCTGCTGATACAAGCGCAGGATCTTCAAATGTTCCTGTACGATTAATTGCTTTGTTTAATACTTCAGATCCACCAATTCGATCTGCTAAGTACATATACCAAAGTGAACCTGTCCAACGATCCTTATTTCCTAATGCGATTGGAGCAACACCTTTTTTAGCTAATGTTTTAACAACATTTTGGAACTCGCTATATGTTTGTGGTACTTGAAGATTGTATTTATTAAAGATTGCTTTATTGTAATAAATTGGAGCAATGTTTAATTCAAGTGGTAGACCATAAGTTTTACCGTCGATTGCATATGCTTCTGTTGTACCAGATACGAAAGAATCTTTTAATCCACTATTTAACACGTCATCTAAATCCGCAAATAGTCCACCTTTTACGAATGGAGTCATATATCCTGCTGCCCAAGTAAATCCAACATCAGGTAATTCATTAGAAGAAGAAAGGACTTTAATCTTGTTTTTGTATTGCTCATTTTCAAGAACTTCTACTTCAATTTTTACATCCTTGTGTTCGGCTTCGTATTGTTTAATAATGTCTGATACAATAAGGTTTTGTTGCTTAGAACTTCCAGCTGGCCAAAGATGCATAAACTTAATTACTTTTTTGGAACCGCTTTCAGTAGAGGCATTATCAGAACTGCCACAACCCGTTAAAGCAACCATCAATATAAGAACTAGTGCTAACATTAATGAATACGCTTTCTTAAACATGTCAAACCTCCATTTTTTGAATTTTCCTTACAAATAAATTCTAGCATTAAAAAAAAATCGCGGTAAGGTAACCACGATTGGATAAAATTCCACTATTTTTGGATTAAATATTCATCAAGTTCAGAGACTTTTCTATATTTACTAGGCGTTATTCCCTCGTAATCCTTAAAGATTTTGATGAAATATTTAGCTGTCTGATAGCCCACTTCTAGGGCAATTTCTTCAATTTGTAAATCTGTCGTCAACAGACGATTTTTTGCAATTTGTAGTCGCTTTCGAGTCAAATACTCACTAAACGTCAGTCCAACTTGTTCTTTAAACAAGACACTAAAATAACTTGCGTTTAAATGTACTGCCTCTGCGACTTCTTTTAATGAAATCTGGTTGCTTATATTTTTATTAATAAATTTTTTTGCTTCCTTAATTGTATTAGACTGGCTACTCACTTGCTCTACTTTTAATAATTTTTTATCAGCGACTTTTTCTATATATTCAATGCGTTCAATGCTCGCTTCTTTTTCTAGCGCTTGTTCAATAGCCTCAATTAACTTTTGTTTACTTACCGGTTTTAGTAAATAGTTTACAACACCTAGGCGGATCGCCTCCTGGGCATATTCAAAATCCGGGTGACCTGAAATAATAATAGAAACAAATTTATACCCTTTATCCTTAAGACGTTTTAATAGATCTAACCCATTCATCTCAGGCATACAAATATCTGTGACTAGTAGATGAATTTTTGTCCTGCTCATTTGTTCAAATGTCTCTTGACCATTAGCCGCACTAAGAATTTCAAACCTTCCATTTGACCATTTCTCTAGTGTTTTTTTCAGACCTTGCCTAGTTGTTTGTTCATCATCGACAATTAGTATTGTTTTTGCATCCACTATTATTCCCCACCTTTGTCTGGAACTTCGAATAATACAGTTGTACCTTTGCCGATCTCGCTTTCTAAACGAAGACCGTTTAATTCATACCCCTCGTAATATAATTTAATTCGTTTATTAACATTAGTGAGCGCCATTCCCATGCCTTTAAAGGATGACACATTATTGTTTTTAATTGCTAAATTAAGGCTACTTAGTGTCTCTTTATCAATTCCTGGACCATTATCTTTCACTGTGACTAAAATATTAGCTGAATAATCTATCTTTTTAATTCCTACTAAAATAATCCCTTGATCTCGATTACTTTCTATTCCATGCATAATTGCATTTTCTACTAATGGCTGAATTAACAGCTTAGGAATTTTAATGTTTAATAGGTCAGGCTCAACTGAAATCCCCCATAATAAACGTTCTCCTAACCTCATTTTCATAATTTGCAAATAACGTTCAATTTGTTCTAGGGCAGCTTGAACCGTCACCCATTCGCTACTATTCTCATTTCCAATTGTATAGCGGAATAACCCTGACATTGCGATGACTATCTCCGCTAAATCATCCTCGCCTTTTTCATCCAAAGACCAGTAAAGCGCATTTAACGTATTATAAAGAAAATGTGGATCTATTTGAGCTTGTAAAGCTTTCAACTCAGTTTGGCTACGAAGTAATTCTTTTTCATAAACGACTTGAATTAAATGGTTCGTATTTTCGACCATTTGGTTATACGTCCTATTTAACTCAATAATTTCTAATGAAGCTGAGCTTTCCTTGTTAATTTTTAGCTCGTCCATCTTTGCATTTTTCATTGTATTTGTCAGCTTTTTGATCGGTCTGGTGATCATTGTCGCTAGAATAATTGAAGATACTACAAAGATAATAAATCCAATGGCTCCAGAGAAAAGAGTGGCTTTTCTTACTGGCGTTACCCGTTCATTTAAAAAGCTTGTAGGCTTTAAGATGACAAGTGTCCAGCCCGTTTTTGTAGATGGCTGTTTAACAATCATATATTGCTTTTTATTTACTTCTATCGTTTCATATCCGTCTAGTAAAAATTTTTGAATATTAATACCGTAATTGTCTGTTATTGGTGTTAAATCCCTATCAAGAAGCATCATATAATCCTTCTCTCCTGGAGCTAAATTACTTTCTTCAACTTGAAAATAACTATTTAATATCCTTACTACTAAATAGCCACCATTTGAAAACCATCGATCCATTAAGCTAACCCTTCTAATTGCATAAGAGTAATTACTATTTTTAGGATCTTTACCTACCCACACTAATCTTCCTTTTTCTGCTTCTGCTTCCTTTACCCACTTTTCATCAATCACACTAGAGATATCTTTTTCTCCAAAAGGAAAAATACGTTTCCCTTCTGAGGAATACAACTCAAAAGAGGAGATTCCATTTGAGTACGCTAAAAAGTTATTGATCACTCTAATTAATGACTGCCTTTTATCGAAATCAACGTTCTCCCCATTCTTCAAGCCGAGTAATATTTGTTGAACTGTCTCATTTGTCATTAATTGATTTGATAACGTATCAATTTGTTTATACAAGGTTTCCATTCTTCCATTTGCTTCAACAGCCGTTTCTTTGATTTGTTTCTTTGTTGTATCTTTCATCAAAGTTCCAACTTGGTTATACACCATAATTGATACAATGGATAAAACAATCATCATAACAATCAAAAAAACGGCCAATATTTGATTGCGTAAAGTATTTAGTTTTTTCAACCGTAGTCTAAAGTTGACGATTGTAATCACCTTTTCAGCAGTAAATTATTGTAAGGGCTTTCCTTAAAGTTATCATACTATATTTAGTATTAGTCTGAATATTAAAAACGTCTATAGGGTAAAAAACACGCGCAATGGGGAATAGGTGAAAAACTTCAGTAAATAAGTAGTTTTTAGAAAACTTTTCAAAAAAATTTAATATAGTACAATACTTAACAGATTTACTTATTTTTTAGTAAAATTACATACATCTATCTATTTTATGGACTATTATTTTTCAATTTATAAAATGCAATGAGGTGTTTTTATATGAGAATCGGCATAATCGGTTTAGGTGATATCGCTAAAAAAGCTTATTTACCCGTTCTTTCAGAGAAAGAAAATATAGAATTAGTGCTTTGTACGAGAAACCAAGAAACATTAGACAGTCTATCAAAAAAATATCGAATTACAGATACCACTAATTCAGTTGAAGAACTACTAAAGAAGAATATTGATGCGGCATTCGTTAGTACGGCCACTGATGCCCATTTCGAAGTAACTCAAAAATTATTATTAAATGGCATTAATGTCTATATTGATAAACCTATATCGGTAAATTTTCATGAAACAAAAGAAATTGTAAGGTTAGCTGAAGAAAGTGGAAAAATAGCTATGGTTGGATTTAATAGACGTTTTATCCCTAGGGTAAAAGAGCTCACTTTACATGGAAAAGCCAACTTAATTATCATGCAAAAAAATAGATTTAACTTTCCCGGCTATTCTAGGAGGTTTGTTGTAGAAGATTTTATTCATGTGGTAGATACGCTAAGATTTTTAATGCCCTCTAACATAATTGATTTAAAAGTAAACTTCTTAAAAAAAGAAGACTTACTTGAACATCTAGTCATCCAACTAATTGGTGAAGGATGCACGGCTATTGGAATAATGAACAGGAACAACGGTGTCACAGAAGAAATTATTGAATATATGACACCTGAAAGTAAATTTGTTGTAAGTGGTTTAGTCGAGACTACTCGTTATCATAATGGAGAAATTAGTTTGACTAAATTTGGTGATTGGGAGCCAACTCTATATAAGCGTGGTTTTTATCAAATAATAGATCACTTTCTCGACTGTATAAAACAAAATATTACACCGAATCCTTCAATAGACGATTCCGTGATCACTCATGAAATTTGCGAAAAGATCGTTCAGTATATCGATTCCAATGTAAACTAAATAAAAAACCCGAATAATAGACTTGGCGTCCAGTTATTCGGGTTATATTTATGTTATTTATTCTTGTTCAGCCATTGCGTCTTTTGGAGTTCCAAATAAATACGTAAGAACGAATCCTCCAGCATAACCTGCAAGTAATCCAATCACATATTTAAGCCACATTCCGTGTGCAATTAGTGGAACTAATGCTACACCTGAAGGACCAATTGCGATTGCCCCAACGTTACCAAACATTCCAATTACTGCACCACCAATACCGCCACCGATACAAGCAGTTATAAAAGGTCGACCAAGAGGTAAAGTAACACCATAAATTAATGGTTCACCAATACCTAAAATACCTACCGGAAGAGCACCTTTAATCATATTTGATAATGATTTATTCTTTTTGCAGCGTAACCATAGTGCTAAAGCTGCCCCAACTTGACCAGCACCTGCCATTGCAAGTATTGGTAATAATTCTGTAGCACCAGTTGTATTGATTAACTCGATATGAATTGGAGTTAAAACTTGATGTAAGCCTAACATTACTAATGGTAAGAATCCCATACCTAGTATAAATCCTGCAAAAATACCGCCTTTTGCAATAACCCAGTTAATTGCGCCAATTAAGTTGTCAGAAATAAATCCTGCAAATGGCATGATGAAGAAAATTGTAAGCAAACCTACTACCAGTAAAGCAATCATAGGTGTAATGATAATATCTAAAGAGTCTGGAACAATTTTGCGTAATTGTTTTTCTAAAACTGATAATAGATACACTGCTAGTAAAACACCAATAATACCACCTTGACCTGGAGCCAATGGATCACCATTAAAGATGTTTTTAATTGGTTGTTCTGGAACCATACCCGTTAAAAGTGTTACACCACCAATTACTCCCCCAAGGGATGGTGTAGCTCCAAATTCCTTCGCAGCATTAATACCAACGTAAATTACTAAATATGAAAAAATTGCATTTTTAATTACATTTAATACTGTTACATATTGTGACCAAGTTCCTGCATCTAAATTATGTGCAGTTATATTGTTTGATAAAATCGATGCAATACCTGCAATTAAACCTGCCCCAACGAACGCTGGGATTAATGGAATAAAGATATTACCGACTTTACGTAAGAAATTTTTAAATGGAGTGTTATTTTTCTTTTTTAAATCGGCCTTCATATCAGCGCCTTTATCTTTTAAAGCTTCTGATGAAGTAGCTTTAGTCGTTCCTGTTGAAGCGGTGTCTAAAAGACCAAACTGTTCAGCTACTTTTGTTACCGTACCAGGCCCTAAAATGATTTGATAAGTCTCATCATCAACAGTTCCTAGAACTCCGTTAATCTTTTTAACTTGTTCTTCATTGATCAAACTACGATCTGCAACATTGACACGAAGTCTTGTCATACAGTTCGTATACGAAACTACATTATCAGTACCACCAATAGCGTCTGCTATTTCAGAGGCCATTCTTTGATATTTATCCATCTTTTTATCCCCCAAAAGATTTATTTTTGTATCGCTTTTCGGACAAATCCTTCTGACTTTTTCAATTGCTCAATTGCTTGTTCATAAGTGAATCCAGTAAGAATCATTACAATAGCTACTTTCGGACTTTGATTTGACTTCGTTAAATATTCTTCGGCAATTTCATACGTACAAGAAGTTGCTTCCATTACGATTCGCTTTGAACGCTCAACCAGCTTCTCATTTGTAGATTGAACATCTACCATTAAATTACCGTATACCTTTCCAATACCAACCATTGATGCTGTCGATAACATGTTGCAAATTAACTTTTGAGAAGTACCTGCCTTTAATCTTGTTGAACCAGTTAATACTTCAGGTCCATTCACTACTTCAATTGCAGTTTCTGCTTCTTGACCAATCTTTGAATCTTTATTACAGCTAACTGCCACAGTAGCTGCGCCAATTTCTTTAGCGTATTTTAAACCACCGATCACGTAAGGCGTACGACCACTTGCTGCGATTCCTACGACTATATCATTTTTACTTAGCTTAATTTCCTTTAAATCTTCGATGGCAAGTTCTTCGCTATCCTCAGCACCTTCAACGGCTTTTATAAAAGCTTTTTCTCCACCTGCAATCAACCCAACTACCTCTTCGGGACTTGTTCCAAATGTAGGAGGACACTCTACTGCGTCTAATAATCCGATACGGCCACTAGTACCTGCACCAATATATATTAAACGACCACCGTTCTTGAAAGCCGTTACAATTTTTTCAACAGCTTTTGAGATATTCGGAATTTCTTTTCGAACAGCAGCGGCAACTTTTGCATCTTCTTCGTTCATTACTGTTAAAAATTCCTCTATAGACATTTCATCTAAATTCATTGTTTTTTCATTTCTTGATTCAGTTGTTAAATTCTCAAGCATGTGTATTTCACCTCAAGTAATTATTTTAAAGTAAATTTAATTTCATACTTATTATAACTATTTTTGAAATAAAATTTCAACACTAAATATTTATAAGGAAGAATTTTCTTATTTAATGTTCACGTTTTGTTAACATAGAATACATATTTATCAAAATTTATTCTGTTAAATTTTTTTAAAAAAATGCATAAATTTAATTGTTTTACATTTATTAGGCTGAACATAAAAGTTTAAATTCAATTTACATTTTCAAAACATAATTAATAAACTAATGTGGTATTTTAAACCTAAGTATTTTAAATATGATTGTAATTTTAACCACATCCGTTTATAAATACATTCACTTTGCAAATAAAAACAGGCCACTAAAAACGTCATCCTCCCAATGATTAAGGATATTTATGTCACTTAACAAAAGAGGTACACAATGAAAAAGTTTATACAGGTTTACAAAAGTTTTTCTATATTAGAGAAAAGCATACTTCTTTGTTTTCTCTTACCTCCATTAGGTATGTTGTTACTATTGGTTATTGGGCTACAAACACTATATACTCATTGGTTTATTAATAAGCGTTTCATTTATTCAATTAGTTCGTATTTTTTCTTATGCCTTCTTATTTCTACACTTGGTGCTGCTCTTTTAGATAGAAATGGTTTATATTTACTAGTCAGTATCCTAATTCTTGGCTACTGGGGCTTATATTGTAGGATTTTAGGATCGGAAAGAAGTCAATTATTTCAAAGGTTTCGTTTAATCATAATCTTCGGGGGCGTTTATAGTTGTGTAATAGGATGGATATCCAAATGGTTAGTATTTCCTAAGGCCATTGACTATTTATTAGGTACTGTATTGTTTTGGGATGCTAGACCAATACATTTTAACCGTCTGATTGGTTGTGCTTACAATCCAAATTTTAATGTGTATATTTTATTAATTGCTATTTCTTTTCTGTTCGGTAGCTTACTCGCTAGCATTCGAAAGAAACATTACAAATGTTTAGCTTGGCAGCTTCCAATTCAGCTCTTACTTAGTTACGGAGTTTTTCTAACTGGCTCTAGAGCTGGCTTTGCAACGATGATTTCAATTTATTTGCTATTTATCTTCAGACTAAATCGAGTACTTTTCTTTACATGCTCTTTCATTGGCCTTATCTTTTATAAATTTTTGATTTATATAATGCCAAGAGCAGATTCTGTTATCCAGGCAAGCCAAAAAAGAGTAGATATCTGGAAAAACTCATATAACATATGGGAAAACCACCCATTCTTTGGTGTGACGCCAATCGGTTTTGGTCAAGAATATTTCATGCAATATAATCAATACATACCACATGCCCATAATATATTACTTGGTATGTTTGCAGAATATGGAACATTAGGTGGGCTAGCTTTCCTAATACTTGCTAGTGTAAATATTGCAAAATGCATTCATTTATTCTTTTTTAAACTTAATAAGAAGAGTTTAGTGAACAGCTTTATACTTGGATTGCCCATTATCTTGTTTACGGGGATTTTTGATGAGCCGATATTCTCTCCACAAATTGGCTTTTTAACGGTTGTCTTCCTCGGATGCTGGGATCATTATTCAAAACGTATTCAATATAATATAGAAATTTCTTCACTCCATAGAAGTATTTACGGTAGCACGGCTAGAATCGTCGTCAGTTCTTACACAATATTTCATTATTTAAAATCAAAAATTATTAGTAATAAATATAATAATTTATAAGAAATAATGATGATTTAATTGAAATGAAAGTTCAAAAGACCCCAAACCTTGTTTCCGTTTGGGGTCTTAGTAGTGTAGGCATAGTCCACAAAATTTGATTTTCAGACTGTTCTTTATAGATGAATTATGATATTTTTTTCGTAGATTGCACTTCTACTACTACATCTCGCTTTGTTAAGAATAGATTTAAAATAATTGCCGTTAATGACCCGGTTACGATGCCGTTTTGCATTAACATTTTTAAGAAGTCCGGTAGTTGATCAAACATTTGAGGTAGCGTTGCCGAACCTAATCCAATTGCTATGCTACAAGCTGCGATTAGTAAGTTATCGCCTTTTCCTAAATCAACTTCTGAAAGAATTGATATTCCAGCAGCTGCTACAGAACCAAACATAACAATCATTGCTCCACCAAGAACGGCATTTGGAATAACTGTCGTTAATGCTGCTAGTTTAGGTAATAATCCTAAAATGACCATGATACTTCCCGCGGCGTAGATCACTTCGCGAGACTTAACTTTTGTAAGTGAGATTAGACCAACGTTTTGAGAAAAAGCCGTGTATGGAAATGCATTAAAAATTCCACCGAGCATAATCGCAAGTCCTTCTGAGCGTAAGCCATTTACGATCTGATCCTGTTTTACTTTTTGGTTAGTCGCTTTCCCAACTGCAAGATATACCCCAGTCGATTCCACCATACTAACAATGCACACAATAATCATTGTAATTATGGCTGTATAACTGATTTTTGGAGCTCCAAAATAAAATGGTTGAGCAATACTAAACCACGAAGCTTCCGATACGCTCGAAAAATGAACAATCCCCATTGCGTATCCTGCGATTGTTCCAACTACTAAACCAACAAGTACTGAAATCGTGCGTAAAAATCCTTTAGCCCATCGATTTATGACTAAAATGACTACAAGTGTAAGAAGTGCTAATAATAAATTGTGTTCTTGGCCAAAGTCTGCACTCCCTTGACCGCCCGCTGCATTATTCATAGCTACTGGTATAAGAGAAAGTCCAATAATCGTTACAACTGATCCTGTTACAATCGTAGGGAAAAACTTTAAAAGCTTTCCGTAAAAAGGCGCAGCTACTATAACAAATATCCCAGAAATAATAATTGCCCCATAAGCTGTTGGTAAATTTGAAGTAGATGCAATAGCTATAATTGGTCCTACCGCAGTAAAGGTACAACCTAAAACAACCGGTAATTTGCTACCAAAGTATTTTGTCCCCATACTTTGTAGGATTGTTGCGATTCCGCAAGTAAATAAATCGGCTGCGATCAGATAAGCAATCTGAGCAGGGCTCAGTTTAAGTGCTCCACCAATAATAAGCGGTACAACGACTGCACCTGCGTACATGGCCATTACGTGCTGAAAACCTAATGTAAATGCTTTTTGTTTACTTAACAATCTGATTCTCTCCCTTTTCCTTGCTAAACCTATTTATATTTATTGGCGTACAACTCTTACTCTTTTATAAAACAAAAAAAGACAGGCTCCACTTGAGTCTGTTTCTCTCAAGTGAAACCTGTCCTTCTGGGTTTTTATCCCTAATGGTGTAGCACTAATGTGCCCACATCGCTCGGACCAGCCATATGTCATAGACAAGTATGCGGAACCCTAGATGTGCTTTCACTCATAGTCGGTCGATTATAGTGGTCGTCCGGTAGAAACTTATGGGCCATATCCCCATGATTATATGAGTTATTTATCTATTTGTACCTAAATTATGTTACACAAGCTTTTCAATATTTTCAAGTAGAAATGATAAAGAAAACTCGTTGTTTAACAAACCTTAGTCAGATACGCAATTACACCTATACCTAAATTTGGAATCTAAGTCAATTTTTCTTCAGAACTACCAATTTTTACTTTCTCACTATACAAAAAGAGGTGTTCCACTTGGAAACACCTAATTGGAACACCTTCTCTTATGTTCTGCGCATATATGCTTTTACAGTTAATGGTGCAAATATTGCTACGATTACAGCAGCACCAATTAATGAAATGATTAAATCTGAACCTGCAGTTCCAGTGTTCGTAAGATTTCTTACTGCAGTTATTAGATGAGAAACTGGGTTTATTTTTACAAACCACTGAAGCCAATTTGGCATTGTATCTACTGGTACAAAAGCATTTGAAAGGAATGTTAATGGGAATAGTGCAAGCATTGATATCCCTTGTACACTTGAAGCCGTACGTGCAATTACTCCAAAAAAGGCAAAAATCCAGCTAATTGCCCAAGAGCATACAATGACAAGAAGTCCGGCTAATGCTACGTAACCTAATCCGCCTTCTGGACGATATCCCATAATATATCCCATACTAAAAGTAAGTACAGTAGCAATCGTATAACGAATAGTATCTGCTAATAGTGCTCCTGCTAGTGGGGCAATACGTGCTATTGGAAGTGACTTAAATCGGTCGAATACGCCTTTGTCCATATCTTCCCGCAATTGTACACCCGTAACGATTGATGTAGTAATTACAGTCTGCACTAAGATCCCTGGTATGATTACTGGCAAGTAGCTCTTAACATCTCCTGAGATTGCTCCGCCAAATATATAAGTAAACATCAGTGTGAAAATAATTGGTTGTAGTGTAACATCAAACAATTGTTCAGGTGTCCGCTTAATCTTTAGAACTCCACGATAGGCCATTGTAAACGAGTTTTTTACAGTTTGCTTGAAACTCGTTCTATTTTTTAGCTCACGATACGCAGTTGAAGTACTCATGCTTTAACTCCCTCCATTTCTTTTGATTTATCAAACTCCTTTGAACCATCATTTTCTAAACCATTTCCAGTAATAGTAAGGAATACTTCATCAAGCGTAGGCTTTTGTACGCTCATTTCTACTAATTGGATACCGGCATCACGTAAAGCAATTAGTAGATCAGTTACTAGGTCAGCGTCCGCCATAGGAGCCGTAATCTTTCCTTCTTCTGGTTTTACATTTGACTTTACTTTTAGAACTCGCTCTACAGTTAGACGAGCTTCTTGAATATCCCTAACGTCTTGGATTTTTAATTGTAATGAAGAAGTTCCAACTGAAGCTTTCAATTCATCAACGGTACCTTCTGCTACTACATGACCACGGTCAATAACAGCAACTCGATCTGCTAGTTCATCCGCCTCTTGAAGGTACTGTGTAGTAAGTAACACCGTTGAACCGCTTTTCACTAAACGACGAATTGTGTCCCACATTTGATTACGTGTACGAGGATCCAATCCAGTTGTGGGTTCATCTAAGAAGATAAGTGGTGGCTGAGCAATTAAACTTGCCGCCAAGTCTAGTCTACGGCGCATCCCACCTGAGAAATTTTTCAGTGGACGTTTTGCAGCTTCCGTTAAATCAAACTCCTCTAATAAATCAGCTGCTTTCTTACGTGCCTCCGCTCTTCCTAAGCCAAGTAATCTTGAGAAAATAATAAGATTCTCCGTTGCACTTAAAGACTCATCAACTGATGCATACTGACCAGTAACTCCGATTAATTGACGTACAATTTGAGCCTCTTTTAATACATCATATCCAAATATTTGTGCAGTACCTGCGTCCTGTCGAAGTAACGTAGCTAACATTCTAATCGTTGTTGTTTTCCCTGCTCCATTTGGTCCTAATACACCATAAATACTACCTGCACGAACATTTAAATCTACTCCGTCGACTGCACGATTTTCACCAAATGTTTTAACTAATCCGCGTGCTTCTACTGCCAAATCTCCATTATTTGGGGTAATTATTTTTTTGTTTATAAATTCCAATGTAGTTCCTCCTTCTCAAATTCTTACTTTACGATTTTTTGATTGTTTTTGACTGATTACAAAATGAATATATCGATAAATTGTGAATTAAGTATGAACTATAATGTAAAAGTTTCTTTAAGAGTGTTTTTGAATTTTAATAAAGAAGTCCTAAAAATAGAGTCAATTTAAAATCGATTCAATTAAAAGTAAAAGTGGTAGAAAATTTTAGTTGCGGGTCTTTAGATGGGCCGCAAATGTGTGTAGGACAATTGAAAATAAGGACGAGAGTTAGAGGTATAACTGTTCAATTAAAAAAGGAGCGCCCATCCGTCAAATAGCATGACTGATGGGGTAGCTCTATTTTAGTTAATCATGCACAATCGTTTGATTTAGTAGTAAATCGGAAGAAACCCCACTTAAAAAAGTGGTCGCCTCACCTAAGCTATATAAATGTAATTGATGCATTGCTCTTGTACATGCAGTGTAGAATAATCTTCTCAGACGCTCATCTCCATATACTTGAGCCGATGCATCATAAATAATAACGGCATCGAATTCAATTCCTTTTGCCAAATATGCAGGAATAATAACTACACCTTGTTCATATTCAACTGAGTTTCTCTTCACAAGCTTAATTCCTTCTATTTCTTTTAACGCTTCATATGCATCTATGCTTTCTTCAGTCGATTTACATATAACTGCGATTGTATTAAAGTCACTGTTTTTTAATTCCTCAATTTTAGAAGCAATTTGGCTGTGCAGATCATCTCGATTTGATAGCTGTGTTAATACTGGCTTTTCTCCAGAACGTTCAAATGCATTAATTAGATTTCCTCCTGGTATGAGTTTTCGAGTAAACTCTACAATCGGTTCAGTTGATCTATAACTACGAGTCAGATTTATGACATTCGTTTCATCCGGCCCGTATAAATCTTTCAGAACATTAAAATCTCCCATTTCGCTGGCATGTGCAAAAATAGCTTGATTGAAGTCACCGAGTACTGTCATTTTTGCTGCTGGAAACAAGCGCTTCAAAAACTCGAATTGAAACGGAGAATAATCTTGTGCTTCATCTACAAGCACAAATTTAATTGAAACATTCGATTGAAAACCTTGAATCAATTCTTTCAAAAGTAAATACGGTGTAGCATCTTCATAAAACAATTTGCCTTCATCTAACATCTTTAATGTTAACTGACAAATATCTTCCCACTCTTTTGGCGTATTCCCTTTAATCCATTGCTCAATTTGAGCCGGGTCAGAAAATAACTGTTTATAAACGCCCTTTATGTCAATGAAACGTAATGCTTTAACCCACTCACGAAGTGGCTTTAGCTTTTTACGTACAATCATTTTACTTAAGATCCTAGTTTCTTGTTCATAATCATCAAATGAGTCCTCTGTGGAGCCACGCTTTTTCTGTAAAAATTTATATGCTTTTTGATAATCATCTTTACTAAGCAATTCAATTTCATCTTGTACCCATGTTTTTTTCAATTCAGCTTTTTCTGTATCATTTATTATTTTGTTCAACCACTCAGTTAATTTCTCAAGTCTGTTGTTAAATTTAAAAGACGTATCGGTGCTATAAAATCTTTCAGAAATTTGCTTAGCCGTAACGACTGATTTTCCTCTGAATTTAAATCCTCGAAAAACCATTCCAGACGATTCTAAAGATTGTCTATACGCTTTAATAGTCTCGAAAAAATGAGTTGAAGCTTTGAATCGGATACTCGCAGTTCTTGTCTTATAAGAAGGATCATCCATAGCTGTTAAAACGTATTCTAATTGTTCGTAATTATCCTCAACTTGGAAAGCATCGCTGAGCCTATGCACTAAGTATTCTTGGAATGTGACTTGTTGCATATTTTCTTCGCCTAGTTCAGGCAAAACTCTTGATACATAATTATTAAACATTGCATTAGGTGAAAATAAAATTATTTGATCAGCCTTTATCCAATTTCTATACTTATAAAGTAAATAAGCAATCCTCTGTAAAGCTGCAGATGTCTTTCCACTGCCCGCTGCACCTTGAACAATTAGCAATCGACCTTTGTCATAACGTATAATCTGATTTTGCTCTTTTTGAATACTGGCTACTATACTTCTCATATGCTTGTTTGTTCCTTTGCCAAGCACATGCTGCAAAATTTCGTCCCCTATTGTAAGGCTAGTATCAAACATTGATTCAATGACACCATTACGAATAATGTACTGCCATTTTTGGTCTAATACGCCACTTATTTTACCACCTGGTGTATCATATTCAGCCGGACCTGGTGGGTAATCATAATAAACACTCGAAACTGGTGCTCTCCAATCGTAAATTAAAATATTTTCTCCAGTATCATCCATTAAGGTTGAAACGCCGACATAAACTTTTTCCGTTTCAGGAACACCATCTTCTTTGAAATCAATTCGACCGAAGTACGGTACGTCTTTCATTCGGCGTAGAGCAGATAAGCGATTGGAAGCTTGCTTATGGTTTATTTGACCAATTGCTAAGTATTGCGCCTGTTGTCTTAAACTAATAATTGTCTCTAGATAGTCATCAAAACTATCTGTATTAATTTTAACTTCATCCCAAAAGTTTTTACGAACGTTAATTACTTCGTTTTTACGTTGAGTTGTTTCGTCTGTTACACTGCTGATTCGATCAGTGATAATTTCTAATACATCATTTACTCTTTCTTGTTCTTTTTGAAGTTCGGTATTCATATCATACACTCCTTTTAAAAGATAAAAATGGGGGTTGACTTAAGAGGATTTGTATAGTAAAATTAAGATAGGGAAAATATGACCTGTATCTTAAAATTAATTATATATACTGTATTAATCTACCACGTTTTTTTACTTTAAGCAATAGTCCTCATTTAAAATCATCATTATTTCGTCTCAATTAATCAGTTACATTGCCCATATTCACTAAAAAGACCCTCTAAAAATGACAATATGTCCACTTAAAGTAAGGTCAATTAATCTTTTATATTAACTTCTTCAATACATCCTTTAATTTGCTACTTCTGTAAAACTTTATTCAAACCCACTTTTACTTTTCATTCTTGTTCATCATTTTCATAGACAAAATTTCCGTTTACAATCGTCGCTATAACATTGAATTTGCGATCAATTAAAACAATATTTGCTTTTTTTCCTGGCTCTATGCTTCCAACCTCAGTGTCAATTTTAAGTAATTTTGCTTGGTTTAGACTTACCATTGGCAAAAGATCTTCTAAAGGTAACTCTAGTACCTTTTTAATATTTCTTAAACATTCCATTAAATTAGTTGTACTACCTGCTAAAGAACCGGTTTCCACCGTTCTGGCAATTTTATTTTCCACTATAACTTCTAATGAGCCAAGCGTATAATCCCCATCTGGTAAATCTGCAGCTGCCATTGAATCGCTTATTAAAATGATCCGATCTTTCCCTTTTGTTTTGTATAGGAGTTTGATTGCTCCAGGATGGACATGCTGTAAGTCAGCTATACATTCACAATAGCAATGATCATTTGTTAAAACGGCACCTAGACATCCCGGATCACGGTGATTAAATCCCCTCATACCGTTAAACGTATGAACTGAGATCATTGCTCCATTTTCGATAGCGTTGTTTGTTGTATCGTAATCGGCATTTGTATGCCCCATCGATACATGAATATCATTTTCCGTTAAATATTTAACAGCTTCCTGGGCATGTTCCTTTTCTGGAGCAATTGTAATGACTTTAATTGTACGTTTTGAAATTTTTATTAACTCAGTTAACTCATCCATATTTAGCTCACGCATATACTTTACAGGATGCGCACCGCGGTGTTCGCTTGTAATATACGGACCCTCAACATAAGAGCCAATTATTTCTGCACCGCCTGTATGACCTATTACTTCACTTACATTCACGATTGCTTTTTTAATTTTTTCAAAATCATCTGTCAGTGTAGTCGGTAAAAAGCCTGTAACGCCATGGCGTGCAAGCGACAAAGATATTTCTTGCAAAGCATGGACACTACAATCCATCGTGTCATTTCCTGAAAGTCCGTGAATATGTAGA
This sequence comes from Gottfriedia sp. NPDC056225, assembly GCF_042267765.1. Taxonomy (NCBI): domain Bacteria; kingdom Bacillati; phylum Bacillota; class Bacilli; order Caryophanales; family Bacillaceae; genus Gottfriedia; species Gottfriedia sp. NPDC056225. Next base: position 412,108 of record NZ_JBHJTJ010000001.1, read on the forward strand.
TCAATCATGCCAGGAATAGCCTCAAAGCTTGAAAAATCTAAAATCTCACAAGAAGGTCTATTCTGTGTAACTTTACTAATTTTTCCATTTTCAATTACTATATATCCATTATCAAATGCTTTCTCAGGTGTATAAATTTTTCCAGCCTTGATTGCCTTCACTTAGCTCCCCCCATGTCATTACGTTAAGTAAGAACAAAAGGCAACACTATGCAGAATGTTGCCTGTCAACTCGATCTATTATACCTTTAAGTAGTTTAATTTTTTTAAAGTCATATAACATGCTCCATACAATCCTGCATCGTTTCCAAGAATTGAAGCATACGCGATGGTATCTTGATTATAAATCGACATAATTTCTTTTTTAATCTCAGAGTTAATGTCTTGTATAAACTTGTCTCCTTGCTCAACAATTCCTCCACCGATTATAATGGCTTCCGGGTTTAGAAGATGGACAATATTTGATAAACCCACACTAATGTGGCATATAAATTTTTGATAAACGGTTGATGCAACCGAGTCCCCTTCCTCAACTAAAGCTAGTATTTCTTCTCCTGAGATATTCTCTACAGTTATGCCTTCTTTCTTTTTTTCCTCAATAAAGTCATTTACGAAGGCTGATGTAGCGGCGTATCGTTCAAAACAGCCTCTACGACCACACCCGCAAGAACGGCCACCGCTAACGATTACAGTATGACCTAATTCTCCAGCTAAATGATGTGTACCACTCAAGATCTTCCCATCTACAATAATCGTACTTCCAATTCCAGTTCCTAACGTTAAAAACACTACATTCTGTTTCCCTTGAATGGCACCCTTCCACATTTCTCCTAAGCAAGCACTCTTTACATCATTCTCGACACTAACCGGTAAATTAAATAAATCGGAAAGTATTTCTGCTAGCTTCATTCCTGTGTAGCCAGGTATATTATTAGAGAATAAAATTTCACCAGTTTCATGATTAACGAGTCCGCATGAGGAGATTCCAATTCCTACAATTGAAAAGTCATTTTGGAGACTTTTTATTTTCTCGGCTAAAAGATCAGGAAGCAGCCTTTTTATATTACTTATAGGAGTCGGTACTTTATCTTTGAAAGCTAATTGACCATTACGATTTATTAATCCATATTTGATGAATGTACCTCCAATATCAAAGCAAACTACATATTCCATTCCTTCCCCCCTACTAATTCCTCCACCTTAATTTGATTAAAGAAATGCTGAACTTGTGATAATTCAATAGAACCGGTCCGCTCTGACGCAGCATTTGACATTCCGCAGGCACATGACCACTTGAAAACATCTTCAATGAGATAACCTTTAGAATGTGCAAATGTAAAACCAGCAAGCATGCTATCACCCGATCCAACTTGATGAACATTTGTCAAAGTGGGAATAATAGCTTTTAGTATTTTGTTTTCGCTTATTAAAAGGGCACCTTCTTTTCCTAGAGAAAGTAAGACGAATTTAGTACCCTTTCGGCAAATTTCTAAACTGTGATTAATCATATCCTCTAGCGAAACGTCATTTAACCCTATTAACTTGCATAACTCTTCTTTATTTGGCTTTATTAAAAATGGTTTCCCTTTAATGCCGTTTGCTAATGACTCTCCACTTGAATCTAATAGAAAGTATTTGCCTTTTTGATTTGTTTTTTCTATTAGTTCCCTATAGAAATTAGAATCAATTCCAGTTGGTAAACTACCAGAAGCTACAATATATTGATTCGAACCCAAAATAATATCGAAATTTTTCAAAAATTCTTCTCTTTCATTCTCCAATATTTCAGGTCCTTGTTCAAGAATTTCTGTATGCCCTTCTTTTGATTCGATTGCTAGACAAAATCTTGTCTCACCTTTTATCTTTACAAATTGATTTTCTAAACTCCAAATTGAAAGCTGTTCGGCGATCCACTCACCACTTTTCCCACCCAAAAATCCGGTACAAGTAACTGTAGCCTCGAGCTGACACAAGACGCGTGAAACATTTAGTCCTTTTCCGCCGGCAGTTTTATCTACGGATTGAACACGGTTTACTTCATCCAAATGAAAGGCAGGAAGATTATATCGAATATCAATTGCTGGATTTATTGTTATCGTAGCAATCATTTTTCTATCCTCGATTCATGCTACCGCACATTTTAATCTTATCAGCTACTACCATTTTCATTTCTTGCACAGCATATTTAAAATAATATCTAGGATCATTAGCATCTGGTTGTTCATTCAAATATTGACGCAATCCTTTCACAAACGCCATCTTTAATTCAGTAGCGATATTAACTTTGCAAATTCCATTTTTTATCGTTGTTTGTACTAATTCATCAGATAAACCTGATGCTCCGTGAAGAACTAAAGGGATATCGACTTCTCTTTGAATTGCGCCTAGACGTTCAATATCTAATTTAGGTTCACCTTTATATAGACCGTGTGCAGTACCGATAGCAACAGCTAATGAATCTATGCCTGTTCTAAAAACAAACTCCTTAGCCTGTGCTGGATTCGTATAGATTTGATCCTTTTCATCTATTTCTAAGTCATCTTCTATCCCGCTAAGACGCCCAAGCTCTGCCTCCACTGCGACTCCAAACGATGAAGCATATTCTACTACCTCACGTACGATTCGAATATTTTCCTCAAAGTCATGGTGCGATGCATCAATCATAACTGAAGGAATTCCACTTTCTATTAAAACTTTTATATCTTCCACTTTTTCATGATGGTCTAAATGAAAACAAATTGGAATATCGTAGCTTTTTTTAGCAGCTTCCATCATGTTAATAAAAAATTCCTGTCCCATATAACTAACCGTACTAGGAGTCACTGCAATCATAACCGGTGACCTTAGCTCTTGTGCTGTTTCTAAAACGGTTTTCATCGTTTCCATGTTATGAATATTGAATGCTGGTACAGCATAGCCTTTAGACTGGGCATCTGAGAGAATCGCACTTCTTGAAGTTATCATGAAAAATCTCCTCCATTTTTTAGTTCATTAGCATAGGCATGAATTTTTACACCTTTAACAACTCTGTTTACTACTCCTAATGGAGATGGATTATCTGGTGAAAAACCGAGATTAATAGATTTGTACATAGCAAAAGTTTGCGCATATAAAATAAATGGGAAGGTAAGAAGAATATCTTCATTAATTTTTGGAAGTCCTACATTATAGAAAATGTCACTATAGGATTCGGCTACATAATCCGATGATGATGAAATTGCTATGACTTTTCCACGATTCGTTTCCTTATAGATTTCTTCTAAAATGTCTACGTCATATTGCCTTGTATATGGGTTGCTAGATAGAAAGATAATAACGACTGTATCCTTATCCAAAATTGACTTAGGTCCATGTCTAAAACCTAATGAAGTATCAAAGGTAATCGGGATTGACCCTCCAGTTAACTCTAATAATTTTAAAGATGCTTCTCTCGCTAATCCTTCAAATACTCCCGATCCTAAATAGACAACTTTTTGAAAGGATGAATTAGCTAGTTGTTTAATACTTTCTTCGCTATCACTAATAATTGAATGACCTGTGCGAATCAATTCATCAAGCGTATTCTCCCATGTATGAATCTGTTCGATATTGAAGAGAAGGATCGATGAAAGGAGCATAGTCGTAAAGCTACTCGTCATCGCGAACCCTTGATCATTCGCTTCCTCTGGCATATAAATGACTAAGTGATTTGTATCATTTTTCTTCTTTTGGGCTAATAGGCCATCTTGATTACAAGTAAAAATAATGCCATAAAAATCGTCAATAACTTGTTCACCTAAGTTGATAGCAGCTAAACTTTCTGGGCTATTTCCTGAACGTGCAAAGGAAATCATAATTGTTGGAAGGCTCTTATCTAAATAAGAATAGGGATTGGAAACAATATTTGTTGTAGCAATACTTTCAACTATTATTTTTTTGCTGTTAACAATTTGTTTTAAATAAGGAAGAACGGTGTCACCGACAAATGCGGATGTTCCCGCACCGGTTAAAATAATGCGTAATTGATCGTGTTTATTTTCAATGCTCTTTAAAAATGAAAAAATTTTATCTCTATTAAATAAAATGAGTTCTTTTGTTTCATTCCACAATCTAGGTTGCTGGGCAATTTCTTTTGCTGTGTTACTTGCACCAACATTCATTCTTTCATGTTCACTTGCCTTTAAAAGTTCCATCCTTTTTCCTCCTACCATACTGTTAATGTCATCATTACCAGTAGAGTTAAAATAGATACTCAAGTATCTATTTTAACTCTACCGTGTAAGTGAATTTATCTCCTCTAGCAATCGAAATCGTATACTCAATTACTTTGTTTTGATCATAAGTAATTCGCTTTAGCTTTAGGCATGGTGCACCCTCAATCATCTTCAACATATCGGATTCTACTTTATTTGCACTTACTGCCATAAAGCTTTCTAAAGCACTAGAAATGTTCACATTGTACTGAGTTCGAAAGATTTCATACATTGGCGTATGTTGCAATTCTTCACTTGAAAGATTTTTAAAATCCTGTACTGGTACATAAGAGGTTTCATATAACATTGGTTCCTCGTCTGCAAGCCTTAACCGAACAATCTTAAATACTTCTTCTTCGACCGGTATATTCATGACCTTTGCAACTTTACTACTACAGTTGACTTTTTCAAAAGAAACGACAGCTGTAGTAGGGGTCTTCCCTGCTTTTTTCATTTCCTCTGTAAAACTATAAAATTTTACAAGACTTTGGTTATACGTCCTTTGCGAAACAAATGTCCCCTTGCCATGTAGTTTATAAATATAACCTTGTTTTTCAAGCTCCTGCATTGTCTGTCTTACAGTTGTACGGCTAACTTGATACGTATCACATAATTCTCGTTCAGATGGTAGCTGATCATTTTCTGCCAGCTCACCTGATTCGATTTTTTCTAATAAAATATCCATTAATTGATAATAAAGAGGAAGTCGTGAATCTTTTTCAACCATGATTAGCTCCTTTAGGTGGTATCTTTGTCATAACCAGTTAAATATACATATATTATACATAATATTGAAAAAGTTACCACATTATGTCGCAATAGATTTTTCTACAAAGCTTCCTCTTTTGTCATTTTTATATTTTGCATATATTCTTTTAAAGAAATCATTGTTCCAGAAACTCTCGACTCCTCTGCTGCATAAGCAATCATATGACTTTTAGCTGATACGATAGCAGAAGTTAAGCTTCCATGATCCTTGTTCTTTACGCATTGTATGAAATCCTCCATGATACTTGTATCAGCCCCCATATGACCACCATCAACTGTCGAAGGTCTGATTAATTCTTTTTTACCTGAAAAATAGTTAATTTCGATTTCATTTTTAGTATCATTTCCAATAATTTCGCCTTTTGTTCCCATAAGTTTAAAGTTACGGAAGGTTTCATTTGTAAAAGCAGTCATTGTGAATGCAACTGTTACATCATTTTCAAATAATAAATTAACTACTTGATGGTCTACAACATCATTATCACAATGATATACACAGCGTCCGTATGGACCGTCTTGGATGGCTTTTAATCTACTTTCAAGACTAGTATTTGCCGATATAACGTTTGCTGGCCAAACATCTCGATCATGTAAATACCATTTTGCCGCAGAGTACGCGCATTCTTTTTCAACCTTACACCCATCCAAACAGCGGTATGATGAACCTTCTGGAGCATTTTCCTTTTTAAAGTAAGTTAAACTTCCGTATGAAGAAACACTCTTACACTCTGTTCCAATTAACCATGCAAGCATATCCATATCATGACAGCTTTTTTGTAAAAGCATCGAGCTTGATTCAGCTGAATTTCTCCAATTACCACGTACAAAACTGTGGGCTTGGTGGAAGTATCCAACATTCTCATTCCATTGGATCGAAACGATGTCTCCAATCGCCTTTCGCTCAACTACTTCCTTTAATGCTTGATAAAATGGTGCATATCTCATAACATGGCAAACTGTTAATAATGTATTATGTTTTTTTGCTGCTTCAGCTATTTCCAATGTCTCAATTGGCTTTGGTGACATTGGTTTTTCTAACAAAATACTATAACCTTTTTCAATTGCTTGCATGACTGGCTTGTAATGGTCACGGTCTGGACTACAAATTAAAAGAGCTTCACATAATTGTTCTTTTTCTAACAGTTCAGTCCAATCCTCAAATCTCATGTTCTCAGGTATATTATGTGCCTCTGCAAATTTTTCTCTTTTTTCTTTATTAGGTTCAGCTACAGCAATAAATTGAACTTCATGTGGATACTGTAGGGCATATGACCCATACGCATAAAATCCTCTACTTCCTGCACCTATTAATGCTGCTTTCATAATCAGTTTCCTCCAACCCTCTTAAAGTTTTTATTTACTTCCTGTAATTGCAATTCCTTCAATAAACTGTTTTTGCAAAATCATAAATAAAATAAGCATTGGTAAAATTGCTAAAAATGATCCTGCCATTAAAACTGGATAATTCGTTAAGTATTGACCTTGTAAAGAAGATAAACCGACTGATAATGTCATTGTATCTGGAGAGCTATTAACAATCATAGGCCACATTAATTCATTCCAGCTCCACAATGTTGTAAAAATACCTAAAGCAACTAAACCTGGCTTAGCTAAAGGAAGCATAATTCTCCAATAAATTTGAAAATGATTACAACCGTCTAGTCTAGCCGCTTCTTCCAATTCCTTAGGTAAGCCCATAAAAAATTGACGTAGTAAAAACGTACCAAAAGCGCTAAATAAACCTGGAACTACTACTGCTTGTAATGTATTTAGCCATCCTAATTTAACCATGATCATATATTGTGGTAATAAAAACACCTGTCCTGGTACCATTAAAACCGATAAAGCGATTAAGAAAAGAAAATTTCTCCCTGGAAATTCAATTCTTGCAAAAGCGTAGGCTGCTAAAGAACATAAAAGTAATTGTCCACCAGTACGAATGACAGTGATAATTAGTGTGTTAAACATGAATTTAAAAAATGGTAGTAAATCAAATACATCTTTATAATTCACCCATTGAAAGTTCTTTGGAATGAAAACAGGTGGTACATGAATCGACTCAGCATAAGTTTTTAATGAAGTGAGGATCATCCATATGAAAGGGAAGACCATCGCCAATGAGCCGATAATTAGAATTAAATGGATTAGAATTGTTTTACTAGAAACAAGTTGTCTCGTTTTTTCCAATGGTTACTCCTCCTTCAATCATAATGAACCCATTTCTTTTGTAAAATCATTTGAATCGCTGTAATGATTAAAATAATAATTAATAATAAAACTGCGATTGCGGCTGCATAGCCTTTATCATTTAACACGAATGCATGCTGGTAAAATAAGTACACAATTGATTGAGTACTTTCCAAAGCTGTACTGCTTTTTCCAATCATCATAAAAATTAAATCAAACACTTGGAATGCCCCAATAAAGGACATGATTGTTACGAAGAATATAACTGGGGAAAGTAACGGCAGTGTTATTTTAAAGAAGACCCTGATTGGTCCAGCACCATCAATCTCCGCTGCTTCGTAATATGTTTTTGGAATTCCTTGGAGTCCAGAAAGAAAAATAACCATGTTATAGCCAAGTCCGCTCCAAATTGCTACAACAATTATAGAATATAATGCAATCTTTGGATCACTGACCCAGTGCGGACCTTTAATTCCAAAGATGGATAAGAGATAATTTAAAAGTCCAAAGTCGGAATTATATAGCCATCTCCAAACCATAGCGATTGCTGCTGGCATCGTAATAACGGGTAAAAAATACAATGTGCGATAAACAGATTTTCCTTTAATTTTTTGGTTCAAGAGAACGGCTATTAGAATCGATAAGAAAATACCGATTGGAACTGTAAATAGAATATAGATTCCCGTATTCTTAAAGGACTGCAACAGGTTAGAATCATGTAGCATTTGTTTATAATTAGCTAATCCAGTCCACTCATATTGTCCAAAAGCTCCCCATTCAGTAAAACTAAAGTAAATCGTTTGAATGATTGGCCATAGGTAGAAAATTGCTAAACCAATCATTGTAGGAGCGATCATTAAATACGCCCAAAAATAGTCTGAACGTTTCTTTGTCTTTGTTAAGTTTGGTGCCCTTAACTTACTTTTTGATTTCATTTCAACTTGTAGAGGCATTTCCTTCACTGTATTCACTCCTTTTAAGGAAATAAAGAGAAGAAGTAAGTTTCGTATGACTAGAGCTTCTTCTCTTCATTTTTTCTAGTTCTTAGATAGAGCCTCGTCCGCTTTCTTTGTTAACTCTTTTGCAGCGTCTTCAACACTCTCTTCATTACTCCAAGCCTTTTTCAAGATATCTGTTTCATACTGCCAGATTTCTCCTGTGTTTTTTACACTTGGTAATGGAACTGAATAGTCCACCCCATCAATAAAAGCTTGAAGATTCAATGTCGGTACAGCCTTTAACCAAGCATCTTGCGTACCATTATAAGCAGGAATTACTGTGCCTGTTTTTGCGTATACTTCCGCCGCTTCTTTAGAACCTAAGAATTGAACAAATTTCCAAGCAGCATCCTTATGCTTCGTGTTTGCTGCGATCACGTTAGCTAAACCATGTATAGAAACAGCGCGCTGTTTTCCTTTAGGTACAACTGCTACATTTAGGTCAGGATTTTTCTTATATTCGGGTACCATCCATGGACCATCAAACATCATTGCAATCTTTCCAGAAGAGAATAACTCCGAAGGTGCTGTTTCTGTCATTTGAGCTTGAGTTGGAGATAAGCCATCTTTAATGAAACTAATATTATATTTAAGTGCTTCAATTGCTTCAGGTTGATCAAATCCGACAGACTTGCCATCATCAGAAGTAATATGTCCACCATTTTGCCAAATGAAGTCATAGTATCCACCTTGGTTACCCATCAAGGCAGCAAATCCATAAATTCCTTTATCTTTATTCGTAAGTTTCTTGGCAACCTCTTTTAATTTATTCCAGTCCCAAGTATCGTCTGGATATGGAACGCCCGCTTCATCAAAAATCTTTTTGTTATACCATAATCCCGTTGTATCAAAATCCTTTGGGATACCATATAAACTACCATCGACAGTGTAAAGATTGATTAGTGACTTAGGATAATTATCCAGGCTGTAGTTATCTTTTGAAGCTAAGTCGCTAAGAGGGACAATTACTTTACCTTCCGCATATTGAACCACATGTGGTCCATTCATCCATAAAACATCAGGTAATGCTCCGCCAGTTGCTGCTGTTTCTAGCTTTTGAAAGTATTGTGCATATGGTGTAAGTTCAGTTTTTACTTTAATATCGGGATTTTTCTCTTGAAATAATTTTATAATTTCATTAATTGCAGGTACTTGTTTTTTATCCCAAAAACCATAAGTAATTTCAACTTTTCCATCTTTCGCATCACCAGATGTACTATCACTGCCACATCCAGCTAAACCTAGTAGTCCTAAAGCTAAAGTTAAAAGCATAATAAGCCATTTTTTCATCCCGTTCCCCTTCTCTCTCTTAAAAATTTAGTAGCCTTTTAAACTAAAAATTTCTTTCAAAAGACGTCCCTTGGAATTCAAGTGTTGTCATGATGTTATTACCAGTTATTATGTAAAGGCTTACAAATATATTGTTTGCCCCTCATATAAAAATTCTAACACCCCCTGTTATCCTTCAAAACAACTTATTAGTAATGATGTCATTACCAGTTGTATGTAGTATATCACCTCTTTTTTAAATCCTGAACCCCTTTTTAGAAATTTTCCGAAAATTTAAATCGACATATTTCATCATTTTTCTATGAACTGGCTTCTAAATAACAAAAAAAGAACCTCTAATCAATGTCCATTAAAGGTTCCTAGTTATTTTAATAATTAGCTATAAACCAATTCTTTTTGGATTAGCCCTAGCGTTTTTGATGTTGAAGCTTGAATTTCTTCTAAAAGCTCTCGGTTGTCTTCTAATGAAATGCCAAATGAAGGAATCATTTCTTTAATTTTAGGTACCCACTCAATCATATGCTGCGGGAAGCATTTTTCTAATACTTCAAGCATTACATGAACAGCAGTTGAAGCACCAGGTGAAGCTCCAAGCAATGCAGCAATTGTTCCATCTTGTGCACTAACAACTTCAGTACCAAATTGGAGCGTGCCTTTACCAGCCGCCGTGTCTTTAATAACTTGTACACGTTGACCAGCAACGACGATATCCCAATCTTCGCTCTTAGCGTTCGGAATAAACTCACGTAATTCTTCGATGCGCTTTTCATTTGATAGTAATACTTGTTGAATTAAATACTTCGTTAATGCCATTTCTTTAACGCCGGCTGCTAGCATCGTCATTACATTATTTGGTTTAACAGAACTAATTAAATCTAAATTTGAACCAGTCTTTAAGAACTTTGGTGAGAACCCAGCAAACGGTCCAAATAATAATGACTTTTTATTATCAATATATCTTGTATCAAGATGTGGTACAGACATCGGTGGAGCACCAACTTTGGCTTTACCATAGACTTTTGCATGGTGTTGTTCAGCAATTTCTGGGTTGTTACATACTAAGAAAAGTCCACTAACTGGGAATCCTCCGATATGCTTTGACTCAGGAATACCAGTTTTTTGTAGTAAAGGTAGACTTGCTCCCCCACTTCCGATAAAAACAAATTTTGCAGTGTGGTATTCTGTTTTACCGGTGTTAAGATTATTAACCTTTACACCCCAAGAGCCATCGCTAGTACGTTTAATGTCCTCAACACTATGTTTATAGTTTATCTCAACATTATTGCTTTCTAAGTGCTCAAACATCATACGTGTTAAAGCTCCAAAGTTAACGTCCGTTCCAGAGTCTATTTTTGTTGCCGCTATTGCTTCATTAGATGTGCGTCCTTCCATGATTAGCGGGATCCATTCTTTTAGCTTTTCAGCGTCTTCTGAGTATTCCATTCCTTTAAATAAAGGATTTTTAGAAAGCGCTTCAAAACGTTTCTTTAAAAATTCCACATTCTCTTCACCTTGTACTAAACTCATATGAGGGATTGGCATGATGAAGTCTTGTGGATTACGAATCAAATTGCTATTTACAAGATAAGACCAAAACTGTCTTGATAGTTGAAACTGTTCATTTATATTTATTGCCTTACTAATATCTACAGATCCGTCAGCTTTCTCAGATGTATAGTTAAGTTCACATAATGCAGCATGTCCCGTACCCGCATTATTCCATTCATTAGAGCTTTCTTCGCCTGCTTTTTCTAATTTCTCAAATACTTTGATTTCCCATTCCGGTGCTAATTCTTTTAGTAATGATCCCAAAGTCGCGCTCATGACTCCGGCACCAATTAAGATAATGTCTGTTCTAGTTTGTCTGTTGCTCATAATAACCTTCCTTTTCCCCTTTATTTGCAAAAAAGTAGGTTTTCCTGCTTAGGTGTCACAAAAAGCAAGGCACCACCTAGGAACATACCTATTCTGTCTGAATCATATTTTAGTAATAGTATAACACATTTAATTGGAATTTTAATTATAGTATATCACTATTTAATTATATCGCATTAATAGTATATTTCTATTACTATTTGCTAAAAAAAATTTTTTTATCTTTATCTGATAATTATAAACTATTTAAAGAATGTACAAAAGTTAAATATCTATTATTAAGGTCTTATCTTACAAAAATAAATTCTAAAGTCCTACTGTTTATTTCCTCAAGTATATAAATAGTATCGCATATCCATCATATGACTTGCATACGGTTTCAATTATCCCATAAATATGTTGCTTATTATTTCAGAATCATTTAATCAACCTTAAATTCAGTTTAATTTCGTGCCGATTATGAATTAAACTGTATAAAAAAATAGACTGCCGAGAAGGTCCCGACAGCCTTATTCGGCTCAAAAGAGCCTTTTTTGTTCTTCACTTGAAAAATTTTTTCAAATTATACTCTTATTTTTTCTTAAATGTTACGTAGATTGAATGGTCTTTTGTTACATTTTTAATTGTATACGTGTTATTCGTTACTTTTACTTTAACACCGTCTACTTTTAACGAAGAAATTACATAACCTTTCTTCGGTGTAATTTTGAACGTTTTGCTTGATCCATCAGTTATTGAAACTTTTCCGATTGGGCTAATCGTTCCGTGCTCACCTGAAGTGACTTTAATAGTATGGACTTTCTTCTTGAACGTTACACTAATTGTATGATCTTTCGTCACGTTATTAAAAGTGTATGTGTTGTATGTTAGTTTTGTATTCACTCCGTCAACTTTAAATGTAGCTACCTCATAACCTGTTTTCGGCGTGATTTTGAATGTTTTAGCTGTTCCTTCACCAACTGCAAGTCTACCATTCGGACTAATTGATCCATTACTTCCTGCAGATGCTGTAATTGAGTGTAGGATTTGCTTGAACGTTACACTAATCGTATGATCCTTTGTTACATTCATAAATGTGTACGTATTGTTTGATAATTTTGCACTTGTACCATCTACAGTAAACGTAGCTACTTGGTAGCCTTTTTTCGGTGTAACTGTGAATGTTTGAGCCGCTCCATAATTCACAGAAACATTTCCATTAGGACTGATTGTGCCATTGCTTCCTGTTGTAGCTTTGATTGTGTGTACAATTTGTTTAAATGTTACGCTAATTGAATGTTCTTTAGTTACTTTCGTAAATGTGTACGTATTGTTGATTAGTTTAGCATCTTCACCATCTACTTTAAACGTTGCAACTTCATAGCCTTCGCTAGGCGTAATATAAAACGTTTGATCTGTTCCATAATTCGCTGTAATTCTGCCATTTGGACTAATTGTTCCATGGCTTCCGGCTGTTGCTGTGATAATATGAACGATTTGCTTGTACGTTACATTAATTGAATGATTCTTCGTTACATTCGTAAATGTGAACTCGTTATTTGTTAATTTTACTTCTTGTCCATCTACTTTAACGCTTCCAATCTCAAAACCGGTATTCGGTGTGATTTTAAACGTTTGATCCTTACCATGTTTTACCGCAACGAAGCCGTTCGGATCGATTGTTCCATTACTATCAGTTGTTGCCGAAATCAAATGTGATAAATCATCACTAATAATAATCGTAAATGAAGTGTCAACATAACCATTCGCTGAAATTGTAAACTTATAATCACCTAGATCCTTAAATAAAGATCTGTCAGCAAATGTCAATTCATTAGCTGTAAGAGTGTACTTACTAGAATCAACCACTTTTCCATTTAATGAAACAACTGGTGATGCTGCAAGCCAATCTGAATCTTGTCCATGACTAATTGTAATCGGTGTATCTTCTTGAATATAAGCAATTTTTGAAACAAACGCTGGTGGATTGTTCTTAACTACTTGTGTAACTGTCGTATCTGGGAAGCAGAACGCTGTAAACTTAATTTCTTTATTTCCAGTTGCCGGGAATGCACTACCTGGAAGTGTAATCGTAATATTCTTATCATCTGAAGAAATCGTCGAATCCGCTTTAACTGAAACTCCTCCTACAGAAATATCACCTGTTGCTGCTTTTGTAGCATTTGCCCATCTCATGTTTTCAGCGTTGTTAGGTACAGTAATAATGACTGACTTGCCAACTCCACTTGGTATCAAATTAGGCGTTGGCGCCGTTCTTTGAACAAATGGTTGTGCAATTGTAATTGGCGCAAAGTAAGGCGATACGAATTTAACATTCTTATTACCTGCAGCTGTATTCGATTGAGTAGCATATCCGTCAATTGTTACTGTCCCAGTACCATTTTTTACAGTAGATGTTACATAAGGTTTTACTGATGTAACTGATGACATTTGAACAGTAACGTCACCATTATCAATTGATTGATCAGATGTTGGTGCAAGTAAAATTGAACTTCTCCATAATGGATTATCATCACCAGTTATTGAATAAGAAATGCTATCACCAAACTGTGGTGTTCCTGCAGGTGCCGAAAGCGTAAGTGCAGGTGCAGTTTGAGGCGTAACAGTTACATTTGAATTATTGTCTGCATAACCTGGAGCTAAAATAATTAAACTCCTTGAAACTGCAGATCCACCGTTTGTTCTTACTAAATCATACGGAATCGTTAATGTTCCCGCAGCCTCATTGATGACAACACTTGTTTTAATTGATGGTGTCGATGAACTACCAAATTTGATCGTACCACCAGACTTCACTGCAGCAATCCAATCGGATGCAGTTGTACCTGGATTAAATGTCATTACTAAGTCTTTACCTGCATAAATAGTACCTGTAGGACTTGTAAGTGTTACACCTTGTTTATAAAAAGGCTGAGCAACTGACATTGTAGTATAATTTGCAGCTATAACACTTATAGTAACGCTTCCTGGTGCCGTAATTAGTGATTTATCAATCTTTATCGGCGTTCCAGGTGCACCCACTGTAATATGACTAGCTTCAAAGTCTGCTCTATTAATCGTAGTGCTACCAACTTGAATAGCTGAAATTGCATCTCTCCACGCTTGGGTATCGTTTGTAGCGCCAACTCCAATCGAAATTGGGTTTAAATTACTATCATTAAAGTATCGATTTGGATCAGCTGTTAATGTTGGAGCTGCGAACGCATTAATTCTTTGTGTAAATAAATAAGTTGCGTAATTGTCTGCCGCAAGCTCAATCTTCCAATCACTGAATCCTCCACCTGGATTCGCAATTGATGGTGATGAGAAAACGCCTGCTGGAATTGTAAAGTTAAATGTTGTCGCATTTGCTGGTGTCACCTGATTAAATAGTCCAGCAAGTTCAGCTCCCTTATAAACTTTAGCAACATTACCATTTGGATTAGTTATAGTGATTGAAGTAATGTTAGGCTGCCAACTATCACGATAATGTGCAGCTGTTGATCCTGTACCATCTGTACGACTAAATGTTAATGTTTTTCCAATTGTGTTAACATTATTCGGTGCAGTTAACGAAAAACTATTACCTATGCCATCTTGCATCTTGAATTTCATTACTCGATCCATATACCCAGGAGCCTTAAACACAATTGTGTGAACTCCTGTTTTTGCGAATAGCGATGGATCAAATTCATATTGTCCTTTGTTTGAGACAACATTTTCAAAAATTGAATTTGTGGAAACTCCGTTGTAATTATTCTTTGCCGTTTTACGATCAACGCCATCAATTAAGATTTTTCCACCATTGCCATCCAATGCTGCTCTCCAAGCTGTATCATCTATTTGTGTAATTGTAGTAGCCCCAGTTGTTATTTCTGGAGTTTTATAACTAACAGAGAATAATTGGAACGGATTTACTTTACCGTAATATACAAAAGCTGTGCTATCGCTTGTTTTGATATATGGTACTGGTTTTACAACCGTGTTAAATGCTGTTAAATCAGAACCACTTGGTATCTTACTAAATCCTGTTAGAGTAATATCTTTGCTAGTAGTTGTTGCTATTTTTCCTGCTAAATCTGTAGCATTTGGAGCAGTTGTATTGTATTTGCCAAAGTTTTTGACGATATATTCAAAATCCGAGTAATCAATTGAACCGTCAAAATTAATGTCCGCTGACCTTGTATAAGTTGATGGTGTCGCGACATAAGCATTGTAAGCAGTGCTTTCTGCTTCAATGTCCTTCATATCAATCACATCATCGCCATTTACGTCACCAGCTAGCATAATAGCATTAGGGACAGAATAATTTCCTCCTGCTGCATATCCATACTGACCTGCTGCGTTTATAGCTATTGTTCCATAATAAGTTAAATGACCTGGCATTTTCATTGTAAAGCTGTAAGGTTTCGTGCCAGCCTGTATAGGTAAATCAGTTCCGAATAAACCAACCTGATTAATACCTGGATTTGCACTTGAAGGACTAGTTGTTGCATCTTGAATATTCTGTATTTTAGAAGTAACTCCACCATTGTTAGGATCCTCAAATTTAATCTCTACGCCAGATCCATCTGCCGTTATAGGGGTTGATCTACCAAATACACCCGCTGTAGCATAGTTTTGAAAGCCTTCTGGTCTAATACTTCCACTAACATATGCCCCACCTTTAACGAATAGGTGTTTATCTAGGAAAGTTGGTACTCGGTCTGATCCATTTTTTCCGCCACTAAACGTTGTAATTTCCGGAATTAAGGCAGATCCTTGAAGCCACATCGTATCCAATCCAGCATCATTTGTTACTTTGTATTTAATTGTAAAGATAGGCATTTCTTGAGCAACACCATTGCTCATCGTATCTGAAGAGTTTAATACTCCTTTAGCTTGAACATTTTCTGGTAAATTGAAATTCAAAATATAGTCATCATTAATGTCAGCACCTTTATGAATCCAATTTTTATCAGTTGTGATTCCTTTTGATGCTAAAAATGCTTTGTATTCATCACTAAAGTCAATATCCAAAATAGCTGCAAATGGAAGCTCATCGACATAGAACTTTGCTCCAACAAGGTTTTTAGGATATTTAACAGATAATGTTGATTTAAAGTTATCACCTTTAGCGACCAATGTCTTATCAGTAAGGAACGCTGGGTCAACCCCATTTAATGTTGTTGATCCTGGTGAATCAAGACGTGCAAATCGATTAACTACATACTCGTTACCTTTTTTAACAAAGTAATAATATTTACCTTGAGTTTCAAGATTACCTGCAAATGAGTAATCTTCAGGGTAAATTCTGAACTGTACACCATAGTTTTCTTTATAAGGGTCAGCAGAAGTATTCACAAGGTCTTCTTTAGATACACCAAATTTGAATGTTCCATCATCTTTCATAGGAGTAAAATAATTGACGTATGGTGCAGAGTTTGAGTCCCCTAGCATTCCATCAATTTTCCCTAAAGCTTGGCTTACTTTTGTATCTGTATCATAATTCGGTGGTGCGGGAACCTGTGTATCATGTCCAACGTTTTTCATATAATCAACGTTTGAATCGTAAGCTTTTCCTGAGAACCATTTTAAAGCACCGTCAGTCGAAGGACCATCAGCATCTATTTCATAAATTCCTGGTTCACTACCTTTATCCATATCTAATGTAGGAGCGTGGTTATCTACATAAACTGTGCTATTTTTCTCATATAGCTGTCCACTTGTTGCGTCCATTGCACGAGCTTGAATGATGTATCCACCTTCTTCAACTACTTTTTGAGTTGATAATATTTGAGTAAGCTTAGTAGTAAGGTTCGGATCATCTTTAGAAATAGGAGCACTATAAGGGTAGTAAGTTCCATTAAGTAAAAATGGTGCAAAAACTGTATTTCCTAGAGTTAAAAGATTTGGATTTAAAGTACCAATAAACCCTACATATTTAGTTCCAGTTATATCCATTACGTAAAGTTTAAGGCCAAAAGAAGGGTCAATTGGACTTTTCACTTTTATTTCTCCCCAAGATTGTGGAGTAATAGCAAACGTATTCGGATTAAATTCTTTGTCCCCGTTAAGTGTAAATGCCTTTCTCTGAACTCTGAAATCTACACCTCTACTTTGAATGTTAATAGCAAGAGGTAAACGATAAGTTTCAGAAGGGCTTGCTGAATTTCCAAAGTTAATATACGCCTCATAGTATCCACTTGCTGCTGAAGCAGGGGCTGTGAATTTTACTGTAAGATGAACCGTTCCACCTGCGGGAACAGTGACTGAATTTATTTCTGTATCAGGTGATGTTGCGTTACTTATGCTAATTTTAGCGCCTTCTTTTGCACCATCTTGTCCTTCATTGACATACGTATCTTTAAAGAAAGCACTAGATGAATTAAAAGTCTTCGCAGCAGAACCATTATTAGTTATATACAGGTCACCTGTTTTCGTAACAGATCCGTCTACTGAACGAGACGTGTAGCCAAACGAAAATGAACCCGTTGTATTTGAAATACTAACGATATTAGAACTAGATGATGTATCAGTTGATGTACGGGACTGAACATAATCTTTAACTTTAAATTGCATATCCGTGTGCACAGCTTGATATGGATCTGATTTACCAGAACCGATTTGGAATACACTTTGTTGTGTACTGATAGGATCTGCAGTTGCCATCAGAGCCGTTTTAACATCCTCAGGTTTATAGTTCGGATGAGCTGACAAAATTAATGCAGCCATACCAGCAACGTGAGGAGTTGCCATTGATGTACCTGATAAAGTTTGGTAATTATTTGTATAATCCTTACTATTTGGTTCCCAAATATCATAAGGAGCTGTTGAGAAAACATCTACGCCAGGCGCAACAATGTCAGGTTTAATCGCTACTGAACCCGTTACAGGACCTGTCGAGCTAAAGCCCGCAAGTGTATTACCACCCATTGCGAAGTTTCCAGCGTTTGAAACAGAGATTGTTTTAATCGTACCGCTCTTAAATGCATTATAGAATTTCGTACCTTCAGTTGAGTTTAATTGTAATGTGTAAACTACACCACCCACAGTACCAAAATAAAATGGATAATAACCTTGGTCATCGACAAGAAGATCTGGATTATCATTTGGTGTATACACAATCATAGCTTTAACATGCTCTGCAGCTGCATACGACATAAGTTCGTTCATGGCTGCGCCACCACGTTTAACTAATACAACTTTATCTGCAACACTGATGTTTTTATTTCTTAAATCATTGTACCAAGCAGGAGTACCATACCCAGCATCTACTAGGTCATATTTCGTTGTACCACTAAGCTTCGTATTCGTTTCCGTGAAATCTCTTCCGATTATACGTGAATTCACTATTGAATATGAATCTTGTCCTGATGCTCCATAAGAGTGAATGTCAAAGGTAGGAACTTGTTTTGGATAAGTAATTGCTCCTACTGTAATTGCCTTTGCTGAAGCAGCTGGAGTTCCTAGTGTTCCTACAGACGGACCACTATTACCAGCAGCAATAACAGCTGTTACACCTAGGTCGGTAACATTGTTTATCGCAACTGCATTTGAAGTCAATGAATCGTTATAATTTGAACCAAGTGATAAGTTAATTACTTTACACCCATCTTTATACGATTGTTCGATTCCAGCGATAACAGCTTCATCGCTTCCGCCGTGAGGACCTAAAACTCGGTAAGCATATAATTGTACTTCTGGTGCAACTCCTCTAACTGCGTATGGAGAGCTACTTCTTGATTGACCCGCAATCGTACCCGCAACATGAGTACCGTGAGAAGTAATATAGCTATGGTAATCTGTTGGAAAGTCTGGGTCTTGTTGATTAGGTGGAAGTGCATCATTTGCTTGCTTCGCTTTTAACCAATCAGAATAAACTGTTTCCATTGGGTCATTGTCATTATCTACAAAGTCGTAACCACCTTGATACACGCCAGCAAGATCAGGGTGGTTATAGTCAATACCAGTGTCAATAACGCCGACTTTAACGCCTTTACCTGTAATATTTTCATTTTGTAAATCATGAATTTTTAACCAATCAAGAACTGGTGTTTCACCTGATTGTGGGCCCTCTGGACCTGGAGGTGGAACTGTACCTGACTGTTGTTCAACTGAATTTCCTGATACAGTTTTATTTTCAGAAGCAGAATTGCCAGTTGATTTTGCATTTGTACGATCTGAACTTATTGATGGTAATAAATTTGAATTTGTTTTTTTATCTGAAGTCTTTCCGTCACCAGTTACACTTGCTGAAGCCTCAACTGGCTCGGAAGCAGGGATTGGTGCATATTTAATATTTTGATAAACACTCTTTACATATGGGAGTGCCAATAAATCATTAAGTGAGCTTACTGGAATTTTTACGGCTACACCGTTAAATACTTGTGAAAACTCTTTTCCCAATTTAAAGGTGCTAGTTTCACCAGTAGCTTTTACTTTTTTAGACTCATTGTTTACGAAACTTTTAAAACTACTATGAGTCAAGTCAACGGCTATTTGGGCACTTTCTAATGTTACATCTGAGCTTTGTTGATTAATCGATTTACCAGATGACGCACTTTTTTGTTGATTTACCATTTGAACTGGGGCTGGATCAACATTAAATTGGACAATCAAATCTAATTGTTTAGATGAAGTTAATAGTTTGGGATCAAACTGAAGTTTTTCTAAATATAAATTTTGCAGGTCTTGACCTTGAGTTAATTCAGCCTTGCTACCCGTTCCTTCTAACACAGTCTGAATTGTTTTTTCAGCCGATCCACCTGTCATGGCAAACGTCGGTACTGTGTATCCTAGCAACGTAGAAGTTGCAAGAAAGGTTGACATGATCATCTTTTTCATTTTACGATGGTTCATTTCTTTTTCATTTCCTTTCTTTTTATAATTTATAGATTTAAACTCTACTCCCCTAACCACTTTTCCCCCTTTTAATAACGGAATCTTAATAGTTTTAAAAATATTGTGACAAATTACCTGCCATTCTTCATTATAATTGGGTGATTTATAGACAGTAAATTGGGGTAATTGGGTGTAAAACAAATAGAAAAATTTGTAATATTTTGTTAAAAAATTTAAGTAATAGCCTTGTTTTCATTGTTTTACTTGCGTATATTCATAGAATGGGTTTGGGGGAATTCGTCAGATGTTATTCTACAAATTTTTTAGACTTACATTATTTGGATTAAATTAATAATTATTAATCTCCTTTTGCATTTTTCTTCGATTTTCACTTTATGACCTACTCTCAGAACAAGAAAAGACCTCTCCATTTTTATGAGAGGTCTTTTCGCGTTTTTAATCTAACTTTTTATCTACTACAATCTATTTTTTAACTTCTTTCACGAATTTCCATGTTCGCCCTTTATCCTCTGATTGATAAAGTTCACTACTATTACCGTTATAATCTCCATCTGCACCTTGACCAACTAACATACTTAAAACTCCATTCGTCTTAAAAGGAATACTTGGCGTATCAAAAGGTTTCATAGAATGCCCATTATCTAACTTTACTTCTTGAAGTGTATAATTTACTTTTTTGAAAGAAATGCCCCCATCGTCCGTTCGATACAAAGCACCTTCATTACCAGAAGGATTAACTGCTCCTAAAAATCCGAGCTTGTCATCAAAAAAAACGATGCCAGAAGCTCCTCCAACTGTTCCACTGTATGGGTCATTATTAATAACAGTCCATGTATTTCCGCCATTTGTAGTTTTGCTTAATGAATAAAACGTGCTTCCCAATGCTTTATCTGCAACATTTAATCGGTATCCGATCTCTTTAGATTTAAAAAATTGTTCATTTGTATTTGTTGTCTCAATTTTCTTCTCATTAGAATGGTCTTGGTTAGGAGTAGTAGATGCCTTACTCCAATTTGGATTACCGATAAAATTATACCTAGCCGGTGTAATCACTTTTTCACTTCCAGGTACAAATAAGGAAACTGTATATCCTATTATTTCGGAGCTCGTATTTTCCAAACTAAATTCTTTTCCATCTTTATCAATATTAATAATTCCGCTTGTATTATATCCCCAATTTCTTTTACCATAGTAAACTAACCCGTACTGACTTTCGTTCCATTTACTAACTGCTTGTTTAATTGGAATCACTTTAACGGTTTCAATTAATGGCTCTAACAGTTTGTCATCATTATAATTAGTACCTGCATACCCGTTTAAATGTATCGTAATCCTGTCTGATTTGTTTTTGTTATAAGATATTAGGTAGCTTTCTTCCTTTCCGTTATCACTTTTACCATGAACAAATGTATCAAAGGATGTGATCGTCCCATCTGAATTAAACTTAAGGGAAAAGTTATTTACCATATATAGCTTTTCAGGTAAATTTTGTTTTTTCTTTATGTCTTCAAAAATTCCTTTTACGCCATATTTATATAAATTGTTTTGATCAAATTTAACTGACCTTTCGTTTTTTAACCGTTCGATATACCATGCTAGTTTACCGTTATAATTTGTTCCACTTTTATAAATGTTTATTCCATATAACAATGTGATTGAGATAAACAAGATGATAGACAAGTATGTCCATGCCTTTACATTAGTCAGTTTATTAGGTTGATATTCGCTATTTTTTATCACTTTAATAGTAGTAAATAAAATGGTCGATAGTAAAATGATTATGGCGAGAACGAAAACAGGTAGATTTTTATTGAGACCTCCGAACTTGCATATTAAAGCTAGCTTTTTTCCAAACATCCAGTATCCAATTAAGAAAATTGGATTTGTTAGTAATGATCTGAGTATTCTTTTTGCGTTGCTCCTCAATATGTACTTCCCCCTTTACCTGAACTTAGTCATTCTATTCGTCCATTTTAAGTATACTTTGTTTTCTGAGTTGTTTGCATGATTCGCGATTATTGTGTTGTCACATTGAATAACAAAAAAACACTCCATATTGACATATGGAGTGATAAATCTTACATCAAATTATTATGTTTAGGGATTTTAATCTTCGCCTTAAATAAATCGCCGTCAACTTGAATTGAGAACTCTCCTTTTTGAATTTCAATTAAGCTTTTAGCGATTGAAAGTCCTAGTCCACTTCCTTGACTATTTCTTGATTCATCGCCTCTTTTAAAACGTTCCATTAGTTCATCTGCAGATATGTTTAATTCATATGCCGATATATTTTTGAAGGTAAGTAGAATCTCATTACCCATATCTTCAATATCGATATATACTCTTGATCCTCTTAATGCATATTTAAAAATATTGGATAATAAATTTTCTACGGACCTCCATAATAGCTTACCATCCGCTGCAGCATATAGCTTATCTTGAGGATGGTTTATTTTAATAGATAAATCTAATGCCTCAACTTTGGCATTAACTTCGCCTAACCCTTGGGTTATAAGCGATAAGACATCTATACGCTCAAGGTTAACCGGAATTGTACCGCTAGAAGCCTTTGCTGCCTCAAATAAATCATTCGTTAACAACTTCAATCTTTGCGATTTTTGATCTAAAACTTCAACATATTCTTCAATTTTTGCCGGGTCCTTTTCCTTTTTCAATAAATCTACATACGTAATAATTGAAGTCAAAGGCGTCCTAATATCATGTGAAACATTTGTAATTAGTTCCGTCTTCATCCTCTCACTCTTTAACTCTCGATCAACCGCTGTTTTCAAACCATCTGTAATGCTATTAATATTACTAGAAAGATTTGCAAACTCGCCTTTTCCATCTATCTCTATACGATGATGAAAATCCCCTGCCTTTATTTGCTCGACACCTTCTTTAATCGCATTAAATTTTTTTATTTTTTTATTTGTAAACCATGCGGCAATTCCAATCGTGATTGGGAACATAAAAAACGTTAAGGCAATTAAAACTGGATAACCAATTACAAGTAATACAGTCTTAACACCAGTACTCCCATTGCTATATACATCCCTAAAAAATAGGAAAAGTTTATTTAATAAGTAATAAATTAATGTGTGTTTAATGATTGTTCTGTTTTTACAATGCTTTATAATCGATAAAATCAAAAGAAGCGCTATGATTGAGAATGGAATCGTTAAATAGAAAACCAATTTATTAATAACCGCTATTGTTAAAGGCTCTATTAATGCAAACCAAGATATTATTAAGGATGCCAGAAGCACGATATTAATATCATTAAACATTAGATCGATTACATTTAAATGTACCTCGCGATCTTTAAATGATTTTCTACCAATAATGAGTGCTAAATAAACGAATGATACTAGAAATCCTATAATAGAGCCTATGAAAAAATAAAAGGATTTCGTCGCAATTGCTTTATTTTCTTTCCACTCTTTTATTTTTTGATCTAGAGCACTCTGTGTGAATCCTATCGATACTACTGTATTTTTGGGATTTAACTGACTGAAATCCTCGCTGATCCAATTAAAACGTTTATTTTGTTCAATTGTAGTCGGATAAATTTCTCTTTTATAATTTTTGTAAATTATATAGGAAGGACTTGTTTTAAATTGTCCTTTTAACGTATTATTTGTGAATTCATTAACACCATCACTTCCGTAATATAGTAAGTCCTCTTTCTCAGCTAGTGCTTGCAATAAATTATGATAATTTTGTAGACCATCTGTTATCATCTGGCTCTTTACTTGATTAATTTCTTTTGCATCGGCTTTTTGAAAATTTTTAAAGTTTTCTTCTTCACTTAAATTTGGGTTATATAGGTTCGATTGCGCCGTAAAATCCGAATATAAAGATTCTTCAATTGACCTTAAATCCTCGTTACTGATTGCTCCACCCTTTAAAATATTCTCTTCACTTTTATACTTATTAACTAACTGAGTTAGGCTACTAAAAATTGGCTCAACCTCTTGCAAATAAGATTTACTAAGGAAGTAATTTTCCTCAAAAACGATTCCAAAATCATCATCAGTTAAAGCCGCTACGTTTGCAATAGACTTAAGTATGCTTGAAAAAAATAGAATGACAATTGCAAAAACGATTATTTTTGTTGTTAGCGAGTGACTATATTTTTTCGACCTTATATCCAACTCCCCACACCACCTTTAAATATTTTGGTTCTTTAGGATTTATTTCAATCTTTTCTCTAATTTTTCGAATATGGACCGATACTGTATTTTCTGGATTAAAGGCTGTTTCGTTCCATACTCGCTCATATATTTCTTCAATAGAAAATACTCTACCAGCATTTTTAGTCAGGAGCTTAACAATCTTATATTGAACTGGAGTAAGATGGACAATCTCACCATCAACTGTAATGATTTTACTTTCATCATCAATTACAAGACCACCGCTTTGATGAATATTAATTTTTGCCTCAAAACTTCCTAGGCTCGTGTATCTTCGTAGTTGCGATTTAACCCTTGCAATTAGTTCTAAAGGATTGAACGGTTTTGTTATATAATCATCCGCACCTAAATTTAAGCCTAAAATTTTATCCGAATCCTCAGATTTTGCCGAGAGCATAATGACAGGTACTTTAAAATTCTCCCTAATCTTCATCGTTGCTCTAATTCCATCAAGCTTAGGCATCATAATATCCATTATAATAAGATGAATTTCTTGGTTTTCGATAACTTCTAGCGCCTCTTCTCCGTTATAAGCCTTGAACATTCGATAACCTTCGTTTTCTAAATAAATGCAAATAGCTTCTACAATTGACTGATCATCGTCACAAACTAATATGTTCATATAAGTTCTCTCCTATCTATTTTTTTAAATTTGTATCACCTCTTTATTTTAGATGTTAAGAAGATGATATCAGTTAAATCTTAATAACTTCTCGATGCAAATCTTAAGATTTTCTTATGATTATTAAAAAAGATAGATTTATCCATTTAAAAACCTCTTTAGATTTCTAAGAGGTTCCACACACTACTGATTGTTGCCATACTCCCCTACTTTGCTCATAGCCTACTAGGTTAAAATCATTGCTTTATTGCGATCAAATTAAAGAAGTTGTTACTTCTTCTTGATGAATCTCGTTCTATTTTTTGCCGTAAAAATAGTCCATGTCCACATTAATTTACTTAATAAAAGAAGTGGAAAAGTTTACTTAAAATTAAAACTTTTCAAAAAAATATTATGATATTGTGTAAATAGGCAAAGTAAATCTATGGAACAAGTAGAAGTGAGTATGTTGTGTGAACATGAAAGGGATGCATACTTTTAGTTGGAGTTTTTTCTAAAGCTCACTAAAAGAAATGATGGATTTGAGCTATATTTTGAGGAGGTGCTAAAGAAGTTTTAGATTCCTTCATGTAGATCAATCTTACTTTACATTAGTAATGATTTTTTTTTGCCTTATTTAAGTAAATATCCTACTACCCATAAATTGTACAATTAATTATTTAATCTCTCTACAATCCGTGACCATGCAACTACAAGATTCCTCAACTAGATTTTATCTTGAGACCTCCAGACTAACATATTTTTCACATAATCTTTAGCCATACACAATCACGTTTAAATGCCTTATTTTTGTCTATATTAAATTATTTTTCGCTCGATTTCATAATATAAAAATTAAGTAGGAGGATGTTGTTAATTGTTACATAGCAGATCGGCACAAAATACAGTTTTATCTAAAAGAGTTATGAAAAACTTCAAAAGAAAGACTACCATACTGGTATGTTCTAGTTTAGTCTTTTTTGGTGGTGCTTTTGGGAACTTATTTAATAAACCTGCACAGGCAGCTGTTGGAACTCACGTTGTCATCAGTGAAGTTTACGGTGGTGGCGGTAATAGTGGTTCTTCTTATAAAAATGATTATATTGAACTTTACAATCCAACAGATTCAAGCGTTAGTTTGTCTGGATGGTCCATTCAATATGCCTCCTCTACTGGTACATTCAGCAGCATTACAAATTTAACTGGTACCATAAGTTCGCATCAATATTATTTAATTAAAGAAGCAAGTGGCGGTGGCGGTACTGTTGACTTACCAACATCTGATGTTACAGGTACAATTAACTTAAGTGCAAGCAGCGGAAAAGTTGCATTAGCAAATGTTACTACCTCAGTATCAGGTTCAACGAGTTCAAATGTTGTGGATTTTGTTGGCTTTGGTTCTGCAAATGATTCAGAAACTTCGCCTACTGGTACTCTTTCTGCCACAACAAGTACAGAACGTAAAGATAATAATGGCGGAACTACACAAGGCAATGGTAATGGTTGGGACACAAACAATAATGCAAATGACTTTGTCATTACGAGCAGTTTGCTTCCACAAAATTCATCTTCTGCTGCTGAACCTACTTCACAAGGACAAACACAAACTGGCACAGATAATGACCATTTAGGATTAGGAAACCCTAGTGGTGCTACAAGCAATACGTCTAATTCAAATAATTATCTAATGGTTAAACCACAATACGATTTATCCTACAATAATAGTAAACACGAACCAAACTGGGTTAGCTGGCATATAGGTTCTTCAGATCTTGGAAGTGCCGCTCGTCAGGACGATTTCCGTGCTGATACAACATTACCTTTAGGATGGTACCAGGTTACTACTAGTGAATTTTCAGGTAGCGGATTTGACAGAGGCCATATGTGTCCCTCTGCTGATCGCACTTCTACAGTTGCCAACAACTCAGCAACTTTTTTAATGAGCAATATGATTCCTCAAGCTCCAAACAACAATGAAGTTACTTGGGCAAATTTAGAAGATTATAGTCGTTCACTTGTATCAGCTGGAAACGAATTATATGTAATATCTGGTGGTTACGGGTCAGGCGGGACTGGATCTAATGGATATAAAACGACTGTAGGTAATGGTGTTGTCGTACCAGCACAAACTTGGAAGGTAATCGTTGTATTACCTAATGGGAGTAATGATATAAGCCGAGTAACATCATCTACAAGAATAATAGCTGTATTATTACCAAATGATCAAACAGCTTCAAGCCACCCTTGGAGTTACTATAGGGTAAGTGTTGATTCAATAGAGTCACTGACTGGTTATGACTTTCTATCTTCAGTTCCTGCTAGCGTTCAAAATGCTATCGAATCTAAGGTTGATAATGGTGCTACAAATTAAATCAAGAAAACTATTTTCAACTCTGATGGAAAAGAAGGATATCCTAACAATTAAATAAATAAAAAGGGAATGTGTTCCAAACAACTTATGGTAACACATTCCCTTTACTATTTTAAAATGTAACTTTTTAAAAATTCTTAAGTCATCTCATTATATTAGTTTAACTCAGGCCAGTACTCTTTATTGGCTTCGATTAGTTCATCTAAAATTTCCTTCGCTACCTTTGCACTTGGTACAGTCTTTGACAGGATTAATGCCTGCCAAAGTTTTTGGTAACTGCCTTCGATGTAAGCTTGAACAACTAATTTTTCAACGGTAACCTGTTGATACATTAATGCTCTTTGGAATTCAGGGATCTTACCTTGACTTAATGGTTCTGGCCCGTCTGTTCCAACAATACATGGAACTTCTACCATTGCATCATCATCAAAGTTAGCGATTGTTCCGTTGTTTTCCACAATCAATAGCATTCTTTCATGTGTATTAAAAGCAATTGCTCGAGCAAGATCAACAACAAAGGTTGCGTGTGCTCCCATTTCAAATTCGCAGTTCTCAGAAGTTTCATTTGCGATGATGGTTCTTGCCATTGAAAAGACTTCCTTTTCTCTACCAGCAATAACTTCATTTGCTCTTGTGTACTCTGGATTAGAAGTTTCTACCACATAATCAGGAAAGAAGTAATATTTTAAATACGTATTTGGTAAGAAACTTGGATCAATCGCTAAAAGGTCTTTCGCCTTTTTGTGCGTTTCTTGCCAGCTTGCATCTGTATGTTGGGTATCAACTTCTTTTTGTGTTAGATAACCATTTTCTGCAACATAGTCACGAATTTGAGGAAGATATTCATTACCCTCTTTGTCTTTTATGCTTGTCCACCAGCCAAAGTGGTTTAATCCAAAATAACGCACTTCTAAATCTTGTGGTTCTTTTCCAATGATATGTGACATTCGGCGTAGTGTCCCTACTGGCATATCACAAATGTTTAATACTTTAGAGTTCGGACGAAGTACACGACATGCCTCCGCTACAATTGCTGCAGGATTTGAATAGTTTAACATCCAAGCTTCCGGTGAGTATTTTTCCATAAGATCAATCATTTCAATCATCGGACCAATACTTCTCATTCCATATGCGATCCCTCCAGGTCCGCATGTTTCTTGGCCAACAACATTATACTTTAATGAAATTTTTTCATCTTTTTCGCGCATTTCATATTTGCCGACACGAATATGGGCAAAACAGAAGTCTATATCAGTAAAAGCTTCCTCTGGTTCTGTTGTAAAGCAATACTCAATGTCTGGTGCTTTCTCTTTTAGGACAATTTCGATTGCCTCTCCTAATACCGCTTGTCTTTTTGCATCATTATCATATAATTTTAATTTTCTAAGTGGGAAACGGTCAAGGTTATCCAATAACATCATTACAATCCCTGGTGTGTATGTGCTTCCTCCACCTGCAATAACGACTGAAAATTTCTTCATGTTCTCCATTCCCTTCTAATCTGTAGATTCTCTTTAATATTTATTTTATTTCTTATTCGTTTGCACTTAATCCTAAATATTCATCGACCGCTTTACGAATATTATTTACCTGTAAGCCATAGACAACTTGAACATTTTTATCGCTAATAATAACTCCGTTTGCGCCTGTTTCTCTCTTCAATATCTCTTCGTTTACCTTTTCTGGATGATCCAGTGTTAATCGAAGTCTTGTGTAACAGTTAGTTACAGTAGTAATGTTACTAGCACCGCCTAATGCATTAACGATCACCGAGGCAATTCCGTCATTCCCCTGCGCAGCAGCAGTTTCTGCTTTTCCTTGGCTTTGCTTTTCTTTGTAATCTTTCTTCGTATATAATTTCGTCTCTACGCCTTCATCTTCTCTTCCGATTGTCTTAAAGTTAAATTTTGTAATTAGGAAGCGGAAGACAACATAGTAAATGACAAAAAAGATTAGTCCGATTAAAATGTACGTTGGCCAGTGAGTTTTTCCGACTCCAAGCGGAACGTTGAACAATAGAAAGTCAATCATACCATTTGGTCCAATCGCTCTAACGTCAAATAAGTGGAATGTCACCATAGCCAGACCGCTTAATACAGCATGTACAACGAACAATAATGGCGCGACGAACATGAATGAAAATTCAATCGGTTCTGTAACTCCTGCAATAAAGGATGTAATAGCTGCAGGGATTAAAATCGCTCTTGCCTTTGCTTTGTTCTCTGGTTTTGCAGTATGGTACATCGCTAAACATGCACCGATTAAACCGAACATTTTTGAAATCCCGCGTGCATCCCAAACAACGCTTGGAGAAAGCTCTTTCACTTGTGGATCAATAATTTCCGCATAGTAAATATTTCTTGCCCCTTCTAGTACTTTTCCACCAACTTCTTCGGCACCACCTAACGATGTATATAAAAATGGCGTATAAACTAAATGGTGAAGTCCTGTTGGAATTAATAAACGTTCCAGCGCTCCATATAAAAAGATTCCGAAGCTTCCGCTATGTTGAATAAATGTTCCGAGACCGTTAATTCCAGATTGGAAAACTGGCCAAATATACGTAAGAGCAATAGATAAAAGTACAACGACTGGAATTAGTACGATGAAAACGAATCGTGACCCACCGTAGATTTGAAACGCACCTTTAAACTCTTTATCAACAAACTTGTTATGTACGATAGCGGTTACAATTCCGAGTATAAGGCCAAGAAACACACCCATATCAAGAATTTGCACACCTAATACTGTGGTTTGTCCCGTTCCCTGCAAGGTATCTCCTTCATAAAGAATACCGCTGAGTTGCATAAACTTATTCATCGCATTTACAAATACTAAATAACCTAATAAAGCTGTAAATCCAGCAATTGCTTTTTCTTTATTAGCCAAGCCAATTGCAATCCCCACACAAAAAATCAACCCTAAATTGGCGAGAATCGAAACCAATGATCCAGTTAAAATTGTCCCGAATCCGGTAGTAATCGGATTATTTAAAAATGGGAAAACTTCCATTAACTTTGGATTAGTAAATAAATTACCGAAAGCAATTAAGATCCCCTCAATCGGCAAAATAAGAATTGGAATGAACATCGCTTTTGAAAAACGCTGCATAGCCTCCATGATCTTCATTTTCATTTTGCCTATCCCCTCCTGTGTATGTACTTGTTTTTGATTACAGGTTTAGAATACAATGTAAGCCCTTTTATAGTCGATAGAATCAACAATATAAAAAACGTGTTTCACATATTGAAACACGTTTCACTCATTCAGGTCTTTTTTTGTAATAATTGTTTCAACATACTGCTTAATAATAAACTCGAACATCAGCATGAGACTTGGAAAAAAGCTATTTGGTAGAACGTTTCGGTCGTCCAGCTTATTATGATCAATGATTTTAAAATTCAAATCAGAAAGTCTTGCAATCCGGTTTTCTATTTCTTTCGTGAATGACACCGTAAAAATGTTGTTCTCTTTTGCAGCTTGTAATTTATCAATGATTAGTTGTGTTTCGCCAGATTTTGAGATAACGACTAAAGCGCCGATATCTTCCATATTATTTTCAAACACTCCAATAGAATCCATCCCACTTGCAAATATTGTTTTTCTTCCCAATACCAATAATTTTTTATACAAGTATTCAGCAGCAATAGCAGAAAAACCGGTAGCATAAATAAAAATATAACTTTGTCTCAAGTTTAGTACATTCTGTATAAATTCTTGAACATCTTCCATCGAATTATAGTCTAAAAAATCTTTTTCACTAATCTCTAAGAAATCTCCAACTACTTCACTTTGTGATACTGCTGCTTTTTTCACAAGTGGCAGCAGTTGATAATACAGTTCTACAAAACCTGAATACCCTAATTTTTTTGACAGGCGAATTACCGTCGCAGGAGAAGTAAAATTTTCCTTCGCAATCTTACGAACTCCCATTTGCAAAACTGTATCGATGTTAGTAATGATATATTGCACAACTTGGATTTCTATTTCTGTCAGGTTCTTTCCTTGAACTATCTTACTAATGTCAACCATCGTTTCATCTCTCACTTTATCATCGGAGCAATTCTGGATAAAACCACAATCATTTCCCCTAGTATTGGGTCGCACTGCAAATAACCGTTATGCGTTTCATTTATCGAATTCCAATTAACCCTAACAATAGACAATTACTTATGATATGGCTCGTTCCTATTAATTCGAAAAGCTCGATAAATCTGCTCCACTAAGATCAATTTCATCAATTGATGTGGAAAAGTCATTTTTGAAAACGACAATGTATCATCTGCTCTTTTCATCACCGCATCACTTAAACCTAATGATCCGCCTATTACAAACGCAACTTTACTGTTTCCATATGTAGCGAGTTGATCTATTTTCTTGGCAAGTGATTCAGACGTGTGCTCCTTCCCCTTTATGGCAAGTGCAATCACATATGAATCATCTGCTATTTTACTTAAAATCCTCTCGCCCTCTTTTTCCTTTACGATTAGCATGTCCGCTTCACTTAAATTCTCTGGTGCTTTTTCATCTGCGACTTCAATTATTTCTATTTTGGCATAACTTGATAATCGCTTGATGTATTCATCTATACCCATCTTTAAATATTTTTCTTTTAGCTTTCCTACACTGATAATTGAGATATTCACACTATATCCTCACTTTACGAACAAGTTATACACAAAAGTTATCCACATACCCACAATTTCTATCCACATTTAGTGGGGGAATCTATGTTCGATACAATATATATGGCACCGTTTTGACAATATTCACAGGTTGTGGATATATTATGCGTTTTTTCGACTTTATTCAACAATGGTGTTTCACTATACTTATCCACAAAATCGTCAAGAGCCCATTCTACATGCTCATCACAGCTTAAAATTATTTTTTCCACTTATTCACAGCTCCTTTTTTAGCAAAAAAAAGAGGAGAAAGCAAAATCTCCCCTTTGTACGTTTATTATTATACATACACTATATCTGTTGGCTTTTGAGGATCTGTATCGTGTAGCTCAAATTGCATTCCGACGTCAAATCCTTTTCCCTCAAGCGTTTGTGTAACAGACATTTTGGCAAGCTCTTTCATATTATTATCTTGGCTTAAATGGGCAAGATAAATACGTTTAGTTTTATCCCCAATTACATCTGCCATTGCAAGTGCAGCATCTTCATTTGATACGTGACCAACATCACTCAATATGCGACGTTTTATACTCCACGGATATTTACCCATGCGTAACATCTCTACATCATGGTTACTTTCAAAAATGTACATATCTGCGTTTGAAATGATTCCCTTCATTCGATCACTTACATAGCCTGTATCTGTGATTGTAACAAATTTTTTCCCATTATGATGAAATACGTAAAACATTGGTTCAGCAGCATCATGTGATACACCAAATGATTCAACTTCTATATCCCCAAACTGAATCGTCGTTTCCATGTTAAAAATGAACTTTTGCTCTGTTGGAATTTCTCCGATTAAATGGTTCATTGCTTTCCAAGTTTTTTCATTTGCGTAGATAGGAACTTGATATCTTCTGGCAAGAACTCCAAGGCCTTTGATATGATCACTATGCTCATGTGTGACTAGAATTCCTGAAACTTCTTTTATGTCCCTGTTGATTTCTTTAAATAAAGACTCCATCGCTTTTCCGCTTAGCCCTGTATCAACTAAAAGCTTAGTTTTCTCCGTCCCAACGTATAACGCATTTCCGGTACTTCCGCTGGCAAGTACACTAAAATGCAAACTCATCAATACTCACTCCATTGTTTTTTATCCATCTTTATTATCTGTCCCTCGATTGCATTTACAAAGTAATCCTGATGTTCGTTCACAACGATATGCCATGCTGGCGCTATGAATTTTACTCCCGTTGATAATGGGATTACTGTATAATAACCAAAATCAATTTTTGTAATGCGATCACTTGGTTTTAACTCATCTTTAACATATAAATTTTCAATTGCTTTAATTGCTGGTAAAGCCTCTTGTATATTTTTTTTATCGACCATTTCTTTTAAGTTTTCTAAATACTTTTGTTTATATCCGTAAATCTCATTTTTATCGTTATAATTTAATATAACTACTGAGCTTGAGATATTATAAATAAGCCGATCTTTATAGGTTTGACAGAAATAAATGGTTTTAGTGTTTTGATCTGTTTGACAATAATGATAGCTATTTCCATTCCAAACATACTCTTTTACAAAATTCTCCAAGAAGAGAGTCCGATTACTCTCTGCAATTGGAACTGGTTTTTTTAACTGACTTTGTAATACATCTTTGTAAATTTGTATATCTTGTCCTTTTCGATCCGCCATTACTTTTTTCGAAAAGTCCTTACTATTGCCGGAAATATAGGATTCCTTCAAAGTATTTTTTGGTAATGTCACATATGTGATATCATTTTCCTTCAACTGCTCCTCAATACTTGACTCCGCCATCGTATCAAACTGATCACTACTTCTCTTTTGGTAAAATTGAATCGCTAAAAAGATATCTAAAACTAAAAAAGTTAAAATAAATATTGTTTTGATTCTACTCCAATCCAACAATATTCACCCCAGTTCTGCTCAGCATATCTTGATCGATCTTCTTATATGAATCACCGTAATTAATGATCCAAACAGGCTTCAATTGAATCGCTCTGTTATAGTAAGGCTGATTTATTGATGTTTTAAAATCATCAAATACCGTCTCATACCCTAGACTAATATCTTTAATGAGGGATTTATTGATCGACTTGTTATTTGCAATTACTTCCATAATCTGAGAACCAGACAATAACTCTATTTCACTTTCTTTTTTATCCGCTTGGATTCTAAACTTGTACAACGGACGCTTAAACGTTTCAATATCATCTACGCCCCAACTCGTCGTAAGTGTTGCATTATTATAGACCGGTAAATTATTTACAAAAAGTCTAAAAGAAACTTCATTATTTTCTGGTCTGACTCTTGCCAAAATATATCCGTCGGTCCATCCACCATGAGCGTTGATAAAATCAACACTTCTTTGAACTAATAAATTAGGACTTTGGTTATTATTATTCTCAGTCGCTGTCGGGTTAACGAATGCAATCGAACGATTTAAAGGTGAAACTGTCATCAATCTAGTACCGTCTGTGTATGTGTCTCCTGAATCAGAGTTTTCTTTTCGAACATTTGATGGATCACTAAAAATAGCATCTTTTAATTTATCTACATCAATATCTGTTGTTAGGAACTCCATTGTTGTTAATTTAATTGGTTTTTTCGGTAAATAAATCATTTTACCTGATTCTAGCTTGTACTTTACGCTATCAGTAAAGCTATGGTAACTATCTCTTAACTTTTCAACAGATGAAATAATTGAAGAATTATCAAAAGTAGCCTCATATAGGATGTTTTGTGCCTCATTCGAAAAATATACTCTAGCTGAAGTATCTGGTTTAGTAGATAAAGTGATTATAATTCGGTCAAATAGAACGTTTTGTAATCTCTTCGCGTCTAATTTAAGAACTTTGCTTAAAGTCTCAATTGGTACCACAGTTGGAAAGATAATTTCTATTTTATTTTTTCCTTTTGTAATCGACTCGAAAGAAAGTGAAGACGTTTTATTTGTTAAGTTTTCGAAATTTTTAATTTCAGCTTTCTGCAATGCCCTATAAATTGGTGAGATATTATCTTGTCTAGTTGTTACATAATTTTTATTTGTTTCATGAACAACTAATAAATTAGGGATTACGATGTCTTTGAAGTCCCTTTTCGCACCTATAGAAACCTTTTGCACATAGTCTTGATTTTCAATAACATCGTATGTTGGTTGATATGACCATAAGCTATATGAAAGAACTAAGCTTACTAAAACAAGAGTAGTTAATATAACTGATTTTATATGTTCTCTTCTCATTCCCACTCATCCTCTTGATCATCAGCCACAGGAAGTGTGAAATAGACAGTAGTGCCCTTTCCTTCTTCACTCTTAGCCCAAATATGACCATCGTGCGCGTAAATCATTTCTTTTGCTAATGCAAGGCCTAGGCCAGTTCCTCCAACTTGTCTTGATCTAGCCTTATCTACTCGATAGAAACGATCAAATATCTTTGAGAGATTTTCTTTTGGAATTCCCATACCTTCATCGGTAATACTAACTAGAATTTGATCTCTGGACTCCTTAATACGGTAAGTTACAGAGCCACCCTCCGGTGAGTATTTTAATGCATTAGAAATGATATTATCTAACACTTGTGTAATTTTATCTTCATCTATAAATACAAATCTTGTTTTATTAATAAATTCGCGTTTGAATGATACTTCTTGAGACTTACTCATTTCAAATCGATCAATTATACGATTAAACATTTCTGTGAAATTAACCCAATCCTTCATTAAACGATACTCAGTACTATCAAGCTTGGATAGTTGTAATAGATCGTTTACTAGCCTAATCATTCGTTCTGTTTCATCTTGAGTTACTTGTAAAAACTTAGGTGCAATTTCTTTATTCTCCCAAGCCCCGTCTGATAAAGCTTCCAGATAGCTTCTCATCGTCGTTAACGGTGTTCTTAATTCATGTGAAACGTTAGCAACAAATTCTCTACGTTCCTGCTCTATTTTTTCCTGCTCAGTCACATCATAGAGAACAGCAATTAGACCGTTAATTTTACCAGACTCCTTTTGAATGATTGAAAAACTAGCACGTAAAATCATAGGTCTTTTATTATCACTATAATCCAACATAATTGAATCTGGTTCATCGTATAAATCATCTAAAGCATTAATCTTTTCGATTCCTAATACTTCTAATATTGATTTGTTTAATACCGTTTCACGTGAAACATTTAGCATCGTTTCAGCTGGATCGTTTAAAAGAATAATCTTACCTCTACGGTCAGTAGCAATTACTCCGTCAGTCATATGTTCCAAAACAGATTGGAGTTTTCTTCTTTCTCCATCTGTAGACGCTCTGGCTTGTTGTAAATTGCGTGAGAGATTATTAAATGATATTGTTAACTCCCCAATCTCATCTTCACTATAGGCTTTTAGTTTACGAGAGAAATTCCCCTTTGCCATTTCCTGCGCCTGTCTTCTTATTTCAGAAATCGGCTTTGTAATAGCTTTAGCTAATAATATACCTAGAATGGATGTGATTGCGACTGCTATAAGTGTTCCAGTTGAAAAGATACGGTTAATTAATTCCATTCTTTCATATGTGCTTTCCATGGATGCACTCGTATAAATGGCCGATACAATTTCGTCACCTTCCATTACTGGTGTGACAATGATTTTCATTCGATGACCATTTTTAGGATCAATTAATACCTTTTCAGTTCTAGTACCAACTAACAGTGCTCTTTTAATTAAAATATCAGTTGTTCTTCTACCAACTATGGATCGATTACTTGAATCAGAAGTAGCGATCACTTCACTATTTTGGTTAATAACTTTTACGTCTGATATTCCAATATTCTTTCCAAAGTCAGAAACGATTTTTTGGATATTAGCTTTTACCTCAGGATCATCTAACGTTTTCTTTTTTTCATACTCAATTTTAATATTGTAGGCCAATAGCTTAGCTCGTTCATTTATCGCCACAGTAAAACTATTTACCAGTTGTTTTTCAAGTTCTCTTGAAAAATAAACACTGATGATTTGCATAGCGACCAATATTAGTAAGATGTAAACAAGTACAAATTTAAAAACAATTGATTTAAATAAACCAACTTTATTGTAAGCTGCCATTAATCTTGCTCCGGATCACGCAGGTAATAACCTACTCCTCGTCTTGTTACAATAAATAGTGGATAACTTGGATTGTCCTCAATTTTTTCACGAAGTCGACGAATTGTAACGTCAACAGTTCGAACATCTCCGAAATAGTCATAGCCCCACACCGTTTGTAGTAAGTGTTCTCTCGTCATAACCTGTCCGATATGTTTTGCTAAATAATAAAGTAATTCGAACTCACGGTGGGTTAACTCGATCTTCTCACCACGTTTTGTTACGATATAAGCGTTTGGATTAATGACAAGTGAACCAATAACTACTTCAACTGATTCTTCTTTTTCAGATGTAGTTCCAGTTTGGTGCCTTCTTAAATTGGCCTTTACTCTAGCAAGTAGTTCGCGTGTACTAAATGGCTTCGTAACGTAGTCATCTGCTCCCATTTCTAAACCTAGTACTTTATCTAATTCAGAATCTTTTGCTGTAATCATAATGATTGGCATTTCGTGATTCTTTCTAATCTCTCTACACACTTCTAAACCGTCTCTAATTGGTAGCATGATATCTAATAAAACTAGATCAGGAAGGAATTCATCTACTTTTTGTAATGCTTCCTCTCCATCATACGCGCAAACAATTTCAAAACCTTCTTTTTCTAGATTAAACTTTAGTATATCAGCAATTGGTTTTTCATCATCGACTATTAATATTTTCTTATTCATTCCCCGCACTCCTTTTCTAGTCAGTTTTTGCCGCCATCAATTCTATACATATCTTTTGCAATTTACTATTAAATTAGGCAACAAATAAACTATTCATAGTAATTTCGTTTTGTGGATTTCTCTCTAAATATAATAAGACTACTGTTATTCTATATCCATCTCTACACTAGATTTTTTTGAAAAAAACCTCTAGCTTGTTGCTAGAGGTCTATTCCACTTATTTCTATTTTAAATTAAGTATGTTTTTTTGTAAAATCGAACTGTTTTTAACTAACCTAAAATTTTTCATTTTTATAAAAAACTAAAGATAAAATAAAAAACTACTGTATATACAGTAGTTTTTTATGATGGCTCGGGACGGAATCGAACCGCCGACACGAGGATTTTCAGTCCTCTGCTCTACCGACTGAGCTACCGAGCCATTATATGGCGGTCCCGACCGGGATCGAACCGGCGATCTCCTGCGTGACAGGCAGGCATGTTAACCGCTACACCACGGGACCAATATTTGTTTTATAAAAGGATGACCCGTACGGGACTCGAACCCGTGTTACCGCCGTGAAAGGGCGGTGTCTTAACCGCTTGACCAACGGGCCACATTAATTTGAAAAGATGAGCCATGAAGGATTCGAACCTTCGACCCTCTGATTAAAAGTCAGATGCTCTACCAACTGAGCTAATGGCTCAAAATTATATATAAACTTCATAAACTAAGTACTAGTCATGACGACAAGATTTATCTTATCATACTTTCTAATAAATTTGCAATAGTTTTTTTAAAATAAAATAATAAAAGCCCTTAAAAGTTTTATTTAAGGGCTTTTTTATTATATTAAGCTCCGTAAACGTTACGTACGATATTAGTTTGATTACGATCTGGACCTACAGAGAATACAGATAACGGAATACCTACTAATTGTGAAACACGTTCTACATAATGTCTCGCATTTACTGGTAGTTCATTAAGTGTTTTTACTCCTGTAATATCTTCTGTCCAACCTGGAAGTTCTTCATAAACTGGTTCACATTCTGCAAGCTGTTTTAAGCTAGCTGGGAACTCAGTGATTGTTTCTCCACGGAATTTGTATGCTACACAAATTTTCACAGTCTCTAGACCTGTTAATACGTCAATAGAGTTAAGTGATAAATCAGTAATACCGCTAACTCGACGAGCATGACGAACTACTACGCTATCAAACCAACCAACACGTCTTGGTCTTCCAGTAGTTGTACCGTATTCACGACCTACTTCTCGAATTGTATTTCCGATTTCATCGAAAAGCTCAGTTGGGAAAGCACCTTCACCAACACGAGTAGTATAAGCTTTACATACACCAACAACATGATTAATTTTTGTTGGGCCAACACCAGAACCAATTGTTACTCCACCTGCAACTGGGTTAGAAGAAGTAACGAATGGGTATGTACCTTGGTCGATGTCTAACATTACACCTTGTGCACCTTCAAATAATACACGTTTGCCACCATCAATCGCATCATTTAATACAACAGAAGTATCACAAACGTATTTTTTAATTTGTTGTCCGAACTCATAATAATCTTCAAAAATATCTTCAATATTTAGTGAATTAGAATCATACATTTTTTCAAATAAGTTATTTTTCTCTTCAAGATTACGCTTTAATTTATCGTAAAACTCTTCTTTATCTAAAAGGTCTGCCATACGGATTCCTACACGAGCAGCTTTGTCCATGTAAGCTGGTCCAATACCTTTTTTAGTTGTACCAATTTTATTATCACCTTTACGCTCTTCTTCTAGCTCATCTTGTTTTAAATGATAAGGCAAGATAACGTGAGCACGGTTACTAATACGTAAGTTATCAGTTGAAACACCTTTATCATGTAAGTATGCTAGCTCTTGAACTAAAGCTTTAGGATCTACAACCATACCATTTCCAATTACACAGATTTTATCTGAGAAGAAAATACCTGATGGAATTAAATGAAGTTTGTACTTTTCACCATTAAAAACGATTGTATGACCTGCATTGTTACCACCTTGATACCTAGCAACTACTTCTGCTTGTTGTGATAAAAAGTCAGTAATTTTTCCTTTTCCTTCGTCTCCCCATTGAGAACCAACTACTACTACTGATGACAATGTACTGCACCTCCGATTAAAAATACGCTATTTCCGAACTAAAACCAAAACTAGTATATCAAACTTACGGAATTTGTCAATAAATCTCTTGAATTATTTCTTTTCTAAGTTTTATTTGTTCGTAATTACTAACAAAAGAATTTGATAAAAATAGTTTACCCTAACAAAAAAAAATAATCACATAGATTCACTATGTGATTATTTTTTAGATGGTTTCCGCTAAGCACCAGGTGCATGCTCATCTTCAAACCTTCGTTCTAGATTTACGAACTTGTTATATTCTTTTACGAATGCTAATGAAACAGTTCCTACTGGACCATTCCTTTGTTTAGCAATAATGATTTCAATAATATTTTTATTCTCTGATTCCTTATCATAGTAATCGTCACGGTATAAGAATGCAACAATATCAGCATCTTGCTCAATACTTCCCGATTCACGAATATCAGACATCATCGGACGTTTATCCTGTCTCGATTCTACGCTACGTGACAGCTGAGATAAGGCTATTAATGGCACCTTTAGTTCCCTCGCCAGTCCTTTAAGTGATCGCGAAATTTCGGATACTTCTTGTTGACGATTTTCACCACTTTTTCCGTTACCTTGAATTAGCTGTAAATAATCAATTAAGATCATACCTAAACCATGCTCTTGTTTTAATCTTCTACACTTAGCTCGTATGTCATTTACTCTTATACCAGGTGTATCATCAATATAGATACCTGTTCCTGCAAGGCTACTAGCAGCCATTGTGAGCTTATTCCAGTCCTCTTGTTCGAGATTACCTGTACGCAATGCCTGTGCGTTAATATTCCCTTCTGCGCAAAGCATACGCATAACAAGTTGATCTGACCCCATCTCAAGACTAAAGATAGCTACGTTTTCATCTGTTTTTGTTGCTACGTTTTGTGCAATATTCAACGCAAAGGCTGTTTTACCTACTGAAGGTCGGGCTGCTACTATGATTAAATCGTTTGGCTGAAATCCTGCTGTCATACGATCTAGATCAGTAAATCCTGTTGGCACACCTGTGGTTTCACCACGTTGATTAAACAATGTCTCAATTTTACTAAATGTAGTAAATACTACATCTTTAATACTTTGAAAGCCTGAAACGCTTGTGCGCT
The DNA here is from genome assembly GCF_042267765.1 of Gottfriedia sp. NPDC056225. Taxonomy (NCBI): domain Bacteria; kingdom Bacillati; phylum Bacillota; class Bacilli; order Caryophanales; family Bacillaceae; genus Gottfriedia; species Gottfriedia sp. NPDC056225. The sequence continues at coordinate 453,132 of NZ_JBHJTJ010000001.1, forward strand.
GTGATACTTGTAAAATACTTTTTTCAGCTTCATTTAAAACGACATCTACTGGGACATCTGGCGCATAGCTTTCCGTCACAATATTTGTAGCCGTTCTAATTAATTTTCTTAAAGTAGATTTTTCTTCAACGCTCTTTGCATAATATTCAACGTTAGATGCCGTTGGTACTGAAGCCAACAAATCATTTAAGTATGATACTCCTCCTACTTCTTCTAGCACTCCTTGATTAGCCAGTTCAGAAGTTAGTGTAATAACATCTAGAGGCTCATTTCTTGAAGCAATCTTAAGCATCGCTTCAAATAGTCTTTGATGGGCAGCCCGATAAAAGTCATCTGGTAAAAGCCGTTCTGAAGTTGAGATCAAAGCCTCTGAGTCTAACAATATGGCCCCTAATACTGCCTGTTCAGCTTCTATATTCTGTGGTGGAGTACGATCATTTAGCAAATCACTCATTTATAGTCCTCCAGATGCTTGTTTTTCTTATTGTTCTTTTACGTGTACTTTTAAAGTTGCACTAACTTCAGGATGCAATTTTACTTTAATGTTTGTAACGCCAAGTCCTCTAATTGCATCATTCATTTCAAACTTACGCTTATCTAATTTAATACCATGTACTTTTTGAAGCTCATCTGCAATTTGTTTACTTGTGATCGAGCCAAAAAGACGACCACCTTCACCAGATTTAGCTTTTAACTCAACAGTTAATGCTTCAATGTTCTCTTTTAGTTTTTTACAATTTTCTAATTCAATTTGTGCATCTTTTACTTCTTTATTTTTTTTCGCTTCAAGCGTTTTTACGTTACCTGCAGTAGCCTCAACTGCGTCTCCATTTTTAATTAAGAAGCTCGCATAGCCGTCTGCAATATTTTTAGTTTCCCCTTTTTTACCTTTTCCTTTTACATCTTTTAAGAAAATTACTTTCATTTGTTCGTTCTCCCTTCAATGTATTGATCAATTATTTCCAATAAGCTCTGTTCTACTTCTTTAATTGAAGAAGATTCAATTTGTGCGGCCGCATTGGTTAAATGACCGCCTCCGCCTAGCTCTTCCATTATCAATTGTACATTTATATTACCTAATGAACGACTGCTAATGCTAACAATATTATCCGATCTTTTTGCAATTACAAACGACGCAATGACATCAGTCATCGTTAATAAGGTGTCTGCAGCTTTTGCAATTAATACTTGTTCGTAATTCACATTATCTTTTCCATAACTAATTGCAAAGCCGTTTTTGTACATATAGGCCTCTTCAATTAATTCTGCTTTGCGTATATATTCATTCATATCTTGTTTTAGTAAATTTTGTACTAGAATTGTATCTGCTCCATTAGTTCGCAAGTATGACGCTGCATCAAATGTTCTAGCCCCTGTTCGGAAAGTGAAACTTTTTGTATCAACAATAATACCTGCGAGTAAAGCTGTTGCCTCAAGCATATTCAATTTAATTTTCTTAGGCTGATACTCTAATAACTCAGTAACTAATTCTGCAGTAGAGGAAGCATATGGCTCCATATAGACTAAAATTGCGTCTTTAATGAAATCCTCGCCTCTTCGGTGATGGTCTATAACAACTATTTTATCTGTTTTATCTAAAAGTGATTCTTCTTCAACCATTGTTGGTCTATGAGTATCCACTACGATTATTAATGTATCTTCGGAAATAAGTTCTTTTGCTTTTTCAGATGAAATAAAACAAGACATAAATTGTTCGTTTTTGCCCATTTCCCTCATCAAACGATTAACACTTCGATCTACTTCCTCTTTATTAATTATGACATAGCCATCCACTTCATTATGCATGACCATTTTCAAGATACCGACCGCTGAACCAAGTGCATCCATATCCGGTAACTTATGACCCATTATCATAACATTAGCGCTACTTTTCATTAAATCTCTTAAAGCATGAGAGATCACTCTTGCTCTAACCCTTGTTCTTTTCTCGACTGGGTTTGTTTTCCCACCGAAAAATTTTACTTTTCCATTAATATTTTTAACAGTTACTTGGTCTCCCCCACGCCCTAGTGCCAAATCCAGACCAGATTGTGCAAGTTGGCCAAGCTCCGTTAAGTTTAAACTTCCAACACCGACGCCAACACTTAGCGTAAGGGGTAAATTTCGTTTAGTTGTTTCTTCTCTTACTTGATCTAAAATGGAAAATTTATTATTCTCTAATACGCCAAGAATACCTTCATTTAAGACTGCACTATAACGATCTGATGACACTCTCTTTAAGAAAATCCCATGGATGTTAGCCCAACTATTTAACATAGTTGTTACTGCACCATTTACACTTGAACGCTCTTGGTCATCTAATCCCTGTGTCATCTCATCGTAATTATCTAGTAAAATAATTCCGATTACTGTTCTTTGATCCTCATATAATTTTTCCAACTGAGCCTGTTCAGTTACATCAAATAAATAAATATAACGCGCTTCTCTTTTAATTACTACACGGTACGTTCTTTTATTTATTATTAATACATCTTCTTTTTTCTCTTTTTTTGAAATTAAAGCCATTAAACCTTCAGATAGATCATATATGTGTTTACCAATCAGTGAACGATCGTCTAAAATATTTAAAATATACTGGTTACCCCATTCAATATGGTACTCTCTATCGTAAAGTAATACTCCAATTGGCATTTCTGTAATTGCTTCGTTACTTAAATTCCTTACTCTCGACATAATTGATTCTATATACATATCTAAAACATAGCGATATTTTATCTCTAATTTAACAACTAGAAATATTACGCATAAAAAAATAATGATAAAAATGATCCCTATGTTAGGTTTTATATAGACTACAGTTCCGATGAGAAATATTGAAAGAGCAGTTAAAAGATAGACGGGTATAAGAAACATCTGTTTCTTATGAAAATCTTGCATAAGTTCAACCCCTAAATCAAATAAAATCTAACTTCCATATTAAAGATTATTCGCACATAATCAGTTAAATAGCACATGTGAAATATTAATTTCTTCTTCTTCTATTAAATATTCCAATTGAAACGATTCCAATTAGTAAAACTATACTAGTTAATGCTTGGACAAAAAGACTCACAATCAAAATAGTCGTTGGGATCGCTTTAGAAAACTGTTTTAAATAACTAAAATAATATATTGATGCGTACCCTTGAATGACAAGTAAAATCTGCAGAACAAAAATCATGTTAGTGACTGCGGTATTGAGGAAACTACCTGGCGTTAACTGAAAAAACGAAACAAACATTACGATTAAAAAGATCCACATAAATCCTACAGGGAGCCTAAACTCTCTAAAAGGTTTGAATTTTGGAATTTTATAACCAAGTCTTCTTATTAATGGAAAGGTTACTAACTGAGTTAAGAAGGCAAGTATAAAGCTAGTCATTAATAGTAACGAAGGGAGCAATGTAGGGATTAACTTAATAGTATGAATAAGATTATTTAAAGCATCATCATTAGTTTTTGTACCAAGGCTGGCACTAAGCTCCTTACTTTTTTCAATTGCTTCCGTTAGCAGATCAATATTCTGTTTAACTATGTCAATATGAAAAACTGCTTTAGATAGTATGTACAGAAGTACGGTATGTATTAAATATAAAAAGGTACTAGTAAGTAAAATCTCGCCTTTACTTCTCTCATTCTTTATTAAATATCCAATTGCAATTCCAACTGTCGAATACATTAAAGTAACAGGGAGTAAAGAGAAAGAAGTGATAACAAGTGTCAATCCAAGTGCCACACAACATATTAGAAGTGACTCTTTGATTGTATATTTAATACTAAGAATAATAAATGGCAGTGGCATAAGGAAAGCCATTATTAACGAGAGAAATGGTACGAACCTAAATATTAGTAACAGTACTGAATAGATTGCTAAGAGTACTGCACCTTCAGTAATAAAGCGGGTTGATTTCAAAATTTAGCTCCTTTCAACTACTTCTACTTATTTACGATAAGCATACTATTTCTTATTTTACCATAAAATTTATTTTTTCATAAATACAAAAAAAGTACAGCACGAGAATGCTGTACTTTTTATTATGCAGCTTATTCAGCTACGTATGGTAATAATGCCATTTGACGAGAGCGTTTGATCGCGATCGTTAATTTGCGTTGGTATTTCGCAGAAGTACCAGTTACACGACGAGGTAAAATTTTACCACGCTCAGAAACGAAACGTTTTAATAACTCAGTATCTTTGAAGTCGATTGTAGTGATGCCATTTGAAGTAAAGTAACAAACTTTACGACGTTTAGCGCGTCCACCTTTACGTCCACCCATTGCCATTGTTATTTCCCTCCTCTACTTAAAAATTTGTTTTTTAGTAATGCTTTTCGTTCGGCATTACCTTGTTTTTATTATTTAGAAAGGAAGATCGTCATCAGTAATATCAATCGTTTTGCTTGTCCCACCAAATGGATCATCATTAAAGCTAGGCTTTTGAGATGGTGCTTCGAAAGGATTTCCAGCGTTAAAACCTTGATTTTGTTGGTTCGCACCGAACGAACCACCTTGGTTACCTGACGCATTTCTTGGTTCTAAGAATTGAACAGAGTCAGCTACAACTTCAGTTACATATACTCTCTTACCATCTTGACCATCGAAACTTCTAGTTTGAATACGACCTTCAACACCAGCTAAACTTCCTTTTTTCAAGAAGTTTGCTACGTTTTCAGCAGGTTTTCTCCAGATCACACAGTTAATAAAATCTGCGTCTCTTTCGCCTTGCTGATTTGAGTAGGTACGATTCACCGCTAGAGTAAATGTTGCCACGGCAACCCCACTTGGCGTATAACGTAAATCTGGATCCTTTGTTAGGCGACCTACAAGTACAACACGATTAATCATCTGATTCCTACCTCCCTAAAGCTTTTAAAAATATTATTTTTCTTCTTCACGAATAACGATGTGGCGGATGATATCTTCGCTGATTTTCGCTAAACGATCGAATTCTTGTACAGCTTCTGGTTTAGCAGAAACGTTTACAAGCATGTAGTGTCCATCACGGAAATCGTTAATTTCATAAGCTAAACGACGTTTACCCCACTCTTTAACGTTTGTGATTTCTGCACCTTGTTCAGTTAAAACGCTGTTGAAACGCTCAACTAATGCTTTTTGTGCCTCGTCTTCCATGTTTGGACGAACGATGTACATGATTTCGTATTTATTCATCACAATGTCACCTCCTTTTGGTCTAACGGCCCAATTAAGGGCAAGGAGCAATTTTATTAATCACTCACGAGTTAAAATTATAGCATAGTTTTTTTTAGATAGCAAATCAATAATTGAGTTGCTTATTTATTAAACATTGAAACGGAAGTGCATTACATCTCCGTCTTGAACAATATACTCTTTACCTTCTAAACGTACTTTACCAGCTTCTTTTGCTGAAGTCATGTTACCGTAATTCGCTAAATCTTCATATGAAACTGTTTCTGCACGGATAAACCCACGTTCAAAGTCAGTATGGATTACGCCAGCGCATTGTGGAGCTTTCATGCCTTTTTTAAATGTCCAAGCTCTTACTTCTTGTACACCTGCTGTAAAATAAGTAGCTAGTCCTAATAAAGAATAAGCTGCACGAATTAATTGATCTAAACCTGATTCTTCAATCCCTAGCTCTTGAAGGAATGTGCGCTTTTCTTCGTCATCTAGCTCAGCAATTTCTTCTTCAATTTTCGCACTAATTACAATTACTTGTGAACCTTCTTCTGCTGCAAATGCTTTTACTTTTTCAACATATTCGTTATCTGAAGAATCTGCAAGATCATCTTCGCCAACATTTGTAATGTAAAGCATTGGTTTTGTCGTTAATAAGTGTAATCCTTTTACTACTTTCATTTGTTCTTCTGTAAACTCTACTGAACGAGCTGGCTTATCACTTTCAAATGCATCTCTTAATTTCACTAAAATTTCATGCTCATAAGATGCATCTTTGTCTTTTTGCTTTGCTAATTTTGCTACACGATCAATACGTTTTTCAACTGATTCTAAGTCTGCAAGAATTAACTCTAAGTTAATTGTCTCAATATCTGCAATTGGATCAACTTTTCCAGATACGTGAGTAATATTATCGTCTGCAAAACAACGAACTACTTGGCAAATTGCATCTACTTCACGAATATGAGATAAAAACTTATTCCCTAAACCTTCACCTTTACTTGCACCTTTTACGATTCCTGCGATATCAGTAAATTCAAAAGTTGTTGGAACAGTTTTTTTTGGTTGAACTAATTCTGTTAATTTTTCTAAACGATAATCTGGTACTTCTACTACACCTACATTTGGGTCAATTGTACAAAAAGGATAGTTTGCTGATTCAGCACCAGCTTGTGTAATTGCATTAAATAATGTCGACTTTCCTACGTTTGGTAAACCTACGATACCTGCTGTTAATGGCATATTTTCCACTCCTATACGAACTTAGTTAATCTTTCACAATTATATTGATTTCGAAAAAAAATAACAAGGAAATATTATTTCTAAACATACGAAAGGTATCTAATATGAGCATTCCTTAAAATTGCTCTACTAGATACCCCTTTGATTTTAAAAATCGGCCTACTCTTCAGCTCGAACTAAAACCTTTTTTAATTTTCGTGAGAACTCTCTGCGTGGTATTAACACGCTATGCTCGCACCCCTCACACTTTAAACGAATATCCATACCCATTCGAATAATTTTCCATCTGTTCTCACCACATGGGTGAGGTTTTTTCATTTCAACTATATCGTTTAGATTAAAAGATTTTTCTTCCACGCTAAAATTTCACATCCTTAAAATAGTAGCATACAAACTATACATTCGCATTTTCATTTTTAGCTTCTGGTTGTTTATATAATACCATTTTTGGATACGGCATATCTATGTTATTTCTTGCAAGTACTTCCTTAATTTCTTTTCGAATTGCTCTAGAAATTTTAAACTGTGTCATGGCTTTAACTTCCGAAGCGATTCGTAATGTTACTTCTGTTGGCCCTAAATTTTGTATTCCAAGAAACTCTGGAGCCTTTACCATATCTTCATATCGATCTGGCATTGTTTCTAAATGTTCTTCAATTACACTTTGCGCGTGTTCAATATCGCCTTCATATGAAATGCTAATATCTACTAAGGCAACTGCATTATGTAATGAAAAATTGGTTACTTCTGTAATCATTCCATTTTGAATAATATGAAGTTCACCAGTTGAGCTTCTAATTTTTGTTGTCTTTAATCCAATTGATTGCACCGTTCCTTCAAAGGTTTGAATCCTTATATAGTCACCAACTGAAAACTGATCTTCAAACAAAATAAAAAATCCAGAAATGATATCTTTTACTAAGCTTTGTGCACCAAAACCGATTGCTACACCACCAATTCCGGCCCCAACTAAAAGCCCTTTAATTTCAACTCCAAATATCGGAAGAATGGTCAAGGCAGCAATAAAAAATACTACATAGGCAATTATATTTTCCATCAGCTTAATAAGCGTTACAGATCTTCTTTCTGATACTTGTAATGGACCCCTTGCATTGACCTTTAATAGATTACGGATTAACTTTCTTCCGAGTTTCACAGCCAAAACCGAAGCAATGATAATTAAGGCTATTTTTATTGATGAACGAAAAATGGTGTCCCATTGATCTGGCGTTAACATGCTTTTTTTTATTGTCTTTTCGGCTGTCTCTATTGTATCCGCCGCGTTATTCATTTTATGCTTTCCCCCTATTTCATTTCAAATAACTTCAACGTAATACTAAACGAATTGTCATTTAAAAACTACAAATATAAACAAATGTAATAATAGTTTAATTTAATAACAAAGATTTGGTGACTAAAGTATAAATTGTTTAAATTTTGCATAAACTAATACTACTCTCTTAAATGAAAAGTAGGCGATATTATGCAATTTTCGGCAAATCCTTTGCGTAACCTATTTAAGGATGACTATTCAGTGTTTTTAGATGATGATAACGCTATTAATCGATTTGCAGATCGTTTATGTAAGTCGCTTCCAAGTTTACACAATAAAGAAATTGTTTTTGTTTGCATTGGAACTGACCGTTCTACTGGAGACTCTCTAGGTCCTCTTGTTGGAACTATGTTAGGAGAACTAAACTTAAGTAGGTTTCGTTATTATGGTACTCTTGATGAGCCAATTCATGCGTTAAATCTTTCAGAACAGCTCGAAAGAATTAAAGGGAAGTATAACAATCCGTTTATTGTTGCTGTAGACGCATGCTTAGGTCGCGTGAAAAGTATTGGCAGTGTACGTTTATCTAATGGACCATTAAAACCTGGCGCTGCTATGAAGAAAGAACTACCTCTGGTTGGTGAGATTAATTTAACTGGCGTAGTAAATGTTAGTGGGTTTATGGAATTCTATGTTTTACAAAACACTAGATTAAGTCTTGTTATGAAGATGGCTAAGTTTATTGCAAATTCAATAAAAGAAACTGAAACAAGACATACATGCCAATTAGAATTTTAGTGTAATAGAATAATAACTTTCAATTATAAAACAATAAACAGCAAGGGAATATTGAATGCATCGGATGAGCCAACACAGTTAATATTCCCTTAGAATGACTTATTTTATAATTGAAAGGATTCTTTCCAAATCTTCTTTATTAAAGAATTGAATTTCTATTTTCCCTTTATCTTTAACTGACTTTATTTTAACTGAGGTCCCAAACTTTTCTTGTAAAACATCTTCGTACTCACTAAAGAATACGTTCTTATTTGAAGTTTTCTTTGGTGTTTCACGTGAAACATTTTCATTTAAATCATTAACTAGTGCTTCAACCTCACGAACACTAAGATTTTTTTCGATTACCTTTAATGCAGTACTTTCGATTAATCCTTTTCGCTTAAGGCCTAGAAGTGCTCTTCCATGTCCCATAGAGAGAGTGCCTTCCTCAACCATCTTTTGAACAGAGTTGGGTAATGTTAAGATTCTTAAATAGTTGGCAATATGTGGTCGACTTTTGCCAAGTCTCTTTGCCAATTGCTCTTGAGTTAAATGTAATTGTTCAATTAAGGTTTGATATGCTTCAGCTTCTTCTAGAGGATTTAAATCATCTCGCTGTAAATTTTCTAATACAGCTAACTCCATCATTTGTTCTTCGGAAAGTTCCCTAACAATAACTGGTACTGTATTTAGACCCGCGTTTTTTGCTGCACGGTATCGTCTTTCTCCAGCAACAATTTGAAAACCTTTTATACTTTTTCTAGCTATGATTGGTTGAAGAATTCCGTGTTCAATTACAGATTGAGTTAACTCTAACATCGCTGCTTCGTCAAATACTTTGCGAGGCTGGTATGGGTTAGGTCTAAGTTCTTTAAGTTCAATTTCTTGAACTAACTCTTCTTGTTGATTGATATCTTGGAAAAATGCTCCAATACCTTTACCTAAACCTTTAGCCATTATCAATCACTTCCTTTGCTAGATCGAGATAAACTTCCGCACCTCTAGACTTTGGATCATATGTAATGATCGGTTTACCGTGACTTGGTGCTTCGCTTAAGCGTACATTTCTTGGAATAATTGATTTATAGACGCGATCTTGAAAATACTTTTTTACTTCTTCAATAACTTGAAGCCCTAAATTTGTACGAGCATCTAGCATTGTTAATAACACGCCTTCGATTGCTAAATTTTTATTTAAATGTTTTTGAACTAAACGGACTGTACTTAATAATTGACTTAATCCTTCAAGTGCGTAATATTCACACTGAACTGGAATAATAATTGAATCAGATGCGGTTAATGAATTTAAAGTTAATAAACCTAATGATGGAGGACAATCTATTAAAATATAATCATAGTTACCTTTTACTGTATCTAAAGCACGTTTTAATCGTACTTCTCTTGAAATAGTAGGTACTAACTCAATTTCCGCTCCAGCAAGTTGAATTGTTGCTGGAATAATATCGAAATTTGGAATAGCAGTGTTTAAAATGACATTTTTCGCCTCTACATCATCAACTAATACATTGTACACACACTGATTAACATCAGCTTTTTCAATTCCAATACCACTAGTTGCATTACCTTGAGGATCTATATCGACCAGTAATACTTTTTTTCCTAAATGAGCTAAGCAGGCACTTAAGTTAACAGATGTTGTAGTCTTGCCAACACCACCTTTTTGATTAGCTATAGAGATTACTTTAACCACTATGTAATCTACTCCTTCCACAACAAACAATTCTTATATTCTATTCTATCATGAATGGATTCATCATTGTGTTTAGATTTAAAAATGGATAAAAAAAATTCACCACTGAAAAGGGGTGAATTAAGTCTTATTTCTTTGGAATTTTAATTGTTATTTGATAATACTCATCATGTTCTTCTTCTAGACTATCAATATTCATACCGGTTTTAGTGACCATTTGTAAAGACTCTCGGATCGTATTCATAGCTATTCTAATATCTTTACTAATAGCCTTGAATTTCCGTTTAGCCTTTGGTTTTTTTTCTGTTGTTTCTGTAAGTAACATTACTACTCTATCTTCCGTTTGTTTTACATTTAATTGTTTTTCAATTATTTCTTGAAGAAGAGTTATTTGTAATTGTGGAAGCTTTAATGGAATAAGTGCTCGAGCATGACGTTCCGTAATTGACTTGTCCAATAAGGCCTGTTGTATTTCCCCGGGAAGTTTTAGCAATCTTAATTTATTTGCAACAGTCGATTGACCTTTGCCTAATCGTTGAGCTAATGCTTCTTGGGTTAAGTTATGTAAATCGATTAATTTTTGGTAAGCGACAGCTTCTTCGAAAGGAGATAATTCTTCACGTTGTAAATTTTCGATCAGAGCAACAGACGCAGTCTCTGTGTCATTAAACGTCTTTACAATTGCAGGAATCGTAGCCCAACCTAAAGATGAAACTGCCCTGAATCTTCTTTCCCCGGCAATTATTTCATAAAATTTTGGTCTAATTTCCCTAACGACAATTGGTTGAATAATTCCATGAGTTCGAATCGTTAGCGCTAATTCTTTAATTTTTTCATCATCAAAGAATGTTCTAGGCTGATACTGATTCGGTACAATTTCTGATACTGGAATTTGGCGTATCACTTCATTACTTGAAGCAGAATCCTGAACATCATCATTTTCCTTTTCTGACAAGCCAAATAACCTAGATAATGTGCTTTTCAATGTGATTCCCACCCTTTTAGAATTTCGTTCACAATAGAATAAACATAACAAATGTTTCACGTGAAACATTTGTTAGTTTATCATATTAAATTTCTAACGGTTCTTTACCTGGAGTACCCGGTTTACGTGGATACTTATTTGGTGTTTTACGTTTCTTTTCTACTATAACAATATTTCGATCACTATCTTCGCCTGGAAGAGTAAAGTGATTAATAGATTTAACTTCTCCGCCAAGAGTTTTAATTGCATACTTTGCTTTATCTAACTCTTCATGGCCCGCAGCACCTTTTAGTGCAACAAAGTAGCCATCTTGTTTAACAAGTGGTAAGCATAATTCAGTTAAAACCGACATTCTAGCAACCGCTCTGGCTGTTACAACATCGAAAGATTCTCTCATACCAGCTTTTTTAGCAAAAGTTTCGGCTCGATCATGAATAAACGTTACATTTTCTAATTGTAATTCCTTCGCTAAATGATTTAAAAATGTAATCCTTTTTTGAAGGGAGTCAACGATTGTTAGACGGATAGATGGAAAACATATTTTGATTGGAATAGAAGGGAAGCCCGCTCCTGCACCAATATCACATATAGTCATCTCATCATCAAAATTGAAATAAAATGAAGCGCTAATCGAATCATAAAAATGCTTTAAATACACTTCTTCTTCTTCTGTAATAGCAGTTAAGTTCATTTTATTGTTCCATTCAACTAATGTGTGGAAATATATATCAAATTGTTTTAATTGAAAATCTGATAAATGAATCCCTTTATCTTTAAGTGCAGCGATAAATTGTTCTTTATTCACTAGTAATTCCCCTATCTATTATTAGTTCGATATTCTTGCAATTTTTCCTTGTTCTAAATAAACAAGTAGAATTGAAATATCTGCAGGATTAACACCAGATATACGCGAAGCCTGACCAACTGATAATGGACGCACTTGCTCAAGCTTTTGTCTTGCCTCAGTAGCAAGGCCATGAATAGCTTGATAATCGATATTTTCAGGGACTCTCTTTAAATCCATTTTCTTCATACGTTCTACTTGATTAAGTGATTTTTCAATATAGCCTTCATATTTAATCTGTATTTCAACTTGCTCTTTTACATCTGAATGTAACTCTTTTTCAGATGGAGAAACAGTTTCTATATGTCCATAAAGCATTTCCGGTCGACGTAGAAGATCCGCCGCTTTAATTCCATCTTTCAGTTCACTACCACCATTTTGAGCAATTAATTCCTGTACTTCTTTGGTTGGTCTTAATTGAGTAGTTTTTAAACGTTCTATTTCTTCCTCAATTAACAATTTCTTTTGTTCAAACTCAGCATATCTTTCATCAGATATTAAACCAAGTTTTTTACCTATTTTTGTTAAACGTAAATCTGCATTATCATGACGTAGTAATAAGCGATATTCCGCTCTAGAAGTAAGAAGACGGTATGGTTCATTTGTCCCCTTCGTTACTAGGTCATCGATTAAAACACCAATGTATGCTTCAGAGCGATCTAAAATCAACTCTTCTTTATCTAACGAACGACATGCAGCATTAATACCTGCCATTAAACCTTGACCAGCTGCTTCTTCATAACCTGATGTACCGTTAATTTGACCTGCAGTATATAAGTTCTTAATTGGTTTAAGTTCTAATGTCGGCCATAATTGTGTAGGAACAATTGCATCATATTCAATTGCGTATCCAGTTCTCATCATTTGAACATTTTCTAGACCTGCAATCGAACGCAGCATTTTTTCTTGTACGTCTTCAGGTAAACTAGTTGATAAACCTTGAACATACACTTCTTGAGTATTTCTACCTTCTGGCTCTAAGAAAATTTGATGTCTCGGTTTATCATTAAATCGGACAACTTTATCTTCAATTGAAGGACAATAACGAGGTCCTGTTCCTTTAATCATACCAGAATACATCGGCGAACGGTGTAAGTTATCGTCGATGATCTGATGAGTATTTTCACTCGTATATGTCAACCAACAAGGAATTTGCTCTGTTTCAACTGGTTCTGTTTCGAACGAAAACGCGCGAGGTACTTCATCTCCTGGTTGTATCTCTGTTTTTGAGTAATCAATACTATGACTATTTACTCGTGGAGGCGTACCTGTTTTGAAACGAACAAGTTCAATTCCTAATTCCTCTAAATGCTCAGAAAGCTTAATCGCTGGTTGTTGATTATTAGGTCCGCTTGAGTATTTTAATTCTCCTACAATAATTTCTCCACGTAAGAATGTACCAGTTGTAATAACAACTGTCTTCGAACGATAGATAGCCCCAGTTTGTGTAATTACTCCAGTGCATTGTCCATCTTCCACAATTAGTCGTTCAACTAGGCCTTGTTTTAGTGTTAGATTTTCCGTATTTTCAATCGTTTTCTTTAATTCATGCTGATAGGCAAATTTATCTGCTTGTGCACGTAAAGCACGTACAGCAGGGCCTTTCCCTGTATTTAACATTCTCATTTGAATATGTGTTTTATCGATATTTCGACCCATTTCGCCACCGAGTGCATCAATTTCACGTACAACGATCCCTTTGGCAGGTCCACCTACCGATGGATTACATGGCATAAATGCTACCATATCGAGATTTATTGTTAGCATTAATGTTTTTGCGCCCATACGAGCAGACGCCAATCCAGCTTCGCATCCAGCATGACCAGCGCCAATAACGATTACATCATAATTGCCTGCTTCAAAACTCATTTTTTTCTCCTCCTAACCATTTTATTTTCCTAAACAGAACTGAGAAAATAACTGGTTGATTAAACTTTCTTGAACTGTATCTCCGACAATTTCACCTAACAACTCCCACGCTCTTGTTAAGTCAATTTGTACTAAATCAATTGGCATACCACTTTTCATTGCCTCAATCGCATCATTAATCGTCTGTTCCGATTGTTTTAATAGTGCAATATGTCTAGCGTTTGATAAATAAGTTAAATCTTGCGCTTCAATTTGGCCTTCAAAATATAAATCTGCAATTGCCTTTTCTAAATCATCAATTCCTTTTTCCTCTTTTAAAGAAGTTGTTACAATTGTAGCATTGCCAACTAATTCTTTTACTTCATTCATATCAAGCTTTTGTGATAAATCTGTTTTATTAATAATAATGATTACATCTTTATTGCTCATTTCAGCAAATAAATTGCGGTCCTCTTCACTTAAATGTTCGTTATTATTTAATACAAATAAAACAAGATCAGCCAAATTTAGTACCTTTTTCGACCTTTCGACACCAATCGCCTCTACAACATCTTTCGTTTCACGAATACCCGCTGTATCAATTAGTCGTAGTGGTACACCTTTAACATTTACATATTCTTCGATTACATCGCGTGTTGTACCAGGGATATCAGTTACAATTGCCTTACTTTCTTGCACAAGTGTATTTAAAAGAGAAGACTTTCCAACATTTGGTCTCCCTATAATGACAGTAGAAAGTCCTTCACGCAAAATTTTACCTTGTCTTGATGTTTCTAAAAGTTTCTGTATCTCAATTCGAACTGTTTTTGCTTTTTCAATTAAAACAGTATTTGTCATTTCCTCAACATCATCATATTCAGGGTAATCAATATTCACTTCAATATGAGCAAGAATCTCTAGCAAAGTTTGTCTTAAGCTATTCACTAGCTTAGATAAGCGACCTTCGACTTGGTTCATTGCAATAGCCATTGCTCGATCAGTTTTAGAGCGAATTAAGTCCATTACCGCTTCAGCCTGAGATAAGTCGATTCGGCCATTTAGAAATGCTCGTTTTGTAAATTCACCAGGCTCAGCTAATCTAGCCCCTTGCGAAAGTACTAACTCAAGTACCTTATTAACCGAAAAAATTCCACCATGACAATTTATTTCGACAACATCCTCACGTGTGAATGTCTTTGGCGCTCTTAATACCGAGACCATGACTTCCTCAAAAGTATTACCAGAACTAGGATCAACTAGATGGCCGTAATGAATTGTATGTGAGTCAACTATATTTAAATCTTTTTCTTTGAATAACTTATTTGCTATTTGAACAGCTTCGTCACCACTTAGACGAACGATGGCAATAGCACCTTCACCTTTTGGCGTCGATATTGCTGTAATTGTATCGAATTCCATAAAAAAATCACCTCGGAGCATGTTAAACGAAAGTCAACATGTTACTTCTAAATCTATAGCATAGCATAAAGAATTTTATAAATGAATGTTTTTATATTATAACCGTACGAAAGTACAAGTAAACTCATATGACTTGAAATGCAGGACATAAAAAAAAACCAATTAAGGATTATCCCCTAATTGGTTTCTTAATATCTATAACTAATTTACGATGTGGATCTTGGCCTACAGATTTTGTAGAGATATTTGGCATATCTGTCAGTATGTGATGTATTATTTTTCTTTCAAATGAAGGCATTGGCTCTAAAGAAACAGCTTTTCTTGTTTTTAAAACTGTTTGAGCAGTTTTCTTTGCAAGAATTTCAAGCGATTCCTTGCGCTTTAATCGATAGTTCTCTGCGTCAACTACAACATGAATTAACTGTTTTGAATGACGGTTTACAAATGTTTGAACTAAGAATTGAAGAGCATTTAAAGTATTACCCCTTTTTCCGATAATAAGAGCAACTTTTTCACCTTTTATTGTAAATAAGAAGGTTTGTTCTTTTTCTTGTGATTCATATAGAACATCTGCAGTCTCATCAAGACTTTTAACAATATTCGAAAGGTAGTCAAAAGCTTTTTCAACTAAAGTTTGCTTTCTTACAACTAATACTTTTGCAGGTTTAGCGCCAAATCCTAAAAAACCTTTTTTGCCGTCTTCGATCACTTTAATTTCTACTTCTTCTTCTGTTGAACTAAGTTGCTGAAGTGCTATTTGAACTGCTTGTTCGATTGTTTGACCAGTAGCAGTTACTTCTCTCACTTACTAGCCCCTCCTACATTTTTATTTTTTACGGTATTGCTACCTTTATTAACAAATAATGTTTGAAGAATCATAAATGTATTACCAACTACCCAATATAAAGCTAATGCAGATGGTAATCTAACAGCAAATATTAAAATCATGACTGGCATTACATAAAGCATAATTTTCATTTGTTGAGCTGCAGGTCCTTCCATAGAACCAGAACTCATTGAAACTTTTTGTTGAATGAAAGTTGTGATACCAGCAATAATCGGTAAAAGATAAATCGGATCCGGATGGCCTAATTGGAACCATAAGAAATCATGTGCTTTAATTGCCATTGTTCTCATAATTGCATGATAGAAGGCAATTAAGATTGGCATTTGAATGAAAATTGGTAAACAACCTGATAATGGATTCACACCATGTTGTTGATACAATTTCATTGTTTCTTCATTTAATTTTTGAACAGTTTTTTGATCCTTAGAAGAATACTTTTCTTTAAGTTTCTTCATTTCAGGCTGAATTGACTGCATTGCTTTAGTGCTTCTAATTTGTTTAATCATTAATGGTAATAAAGCTAAACGGATTAAAAGTGTTACAACGATAATCGCCATTCCATAGCTTCCACCAAAAATTTTAGACACAGCTGTGATTAACCATGATAGTGGATAAACTAAATACTCATTCCAAATCCCCGTACTTTCAGAAGTAATCGGTTGGTTTGTTTGTGAACATCCCGCTAACACGACTACTAAGAAAAGAACTGTAACTAGCATTTGGTACTTCTTAGTCTTCAAACTAGTTCCTCCTTTAAGATGTTACATTTAAATATGTAATTACTTAATTTGTTTTTTATCTAATTTATTTTTTGAATCACGTATTTTAAGCGCTTCCGCCCTTTTCAACACGTGAATTAAACTCTTTTTAAACTCATTAAAAGGTAGCTCAGTACAGGGCTTTCTTGCAATAACAACATAATCCATATTTAAATGAAGATCATTACTCAATTCAGTAAGAGCTTGTCTTATATATCGCTTTATATGATTTCTCACAACAGCATTACCGAGTTTCTTACTGACAGATAATCCTATACGAAAGGAAGTTTGGTCTTCTTTTTTTACAGTATAGATTACAAATTGTCGGTTTGCAGTTGATGATCCCCCTCGAAAAACGCGACTAAAATCTGCATTCTTTTTTATTCTGTTTTTCTTGTTCATGTTCCACCGACACCTCAAATGATTCCTTCAATTATCATAACAATTTTTTTATAAAAAATGAGGCCTTTTTTACTTACAAATTGTGACATAAAAGCAAAAAAGGCCTTCTTATTAGTGAAAAAGACCACTGTTGACAGTGGCCTACGCAGATAATACTTTTCTTCCTTTTTGACGACGAGCAGCTAGAACTTTACGTCCATTTGCAGTGCTCATACGGCTACGGAAACCATGTACTTTGCTACGTTTACGTTTGTTTGGTTGAAATGTTCTTTTCATTATATGACACCTCCCTGAGGAATTACTGTAATAGACAGTCCTATAAATTATAAAGAATAACTACTAAGAATGTCAATGTAAGATGTTAAAACATGATCATTAAATATTTCCATTTTATGAAGAATAGCTGATCCATTAAGATTTCTAAATAAAAAATGAAGTTACTCATTTAAATATAGTAATCATTTTACTCCTATCTTTTCCTTCCAACGAATTTATAAACAGCTAAGCACATACTAAAAATGATGGTGTCGAAAGATTTTTTTTATCGACTTTTAAATGAATAAGAAAATTGTTTAAAAACCGCTGCTCCTTCTTTTTAAGAAATTGTTAAAGGCTCTGTGGATAAGATTTTTCTGTACTTTTTTTACCCACAACAGTTATCGACAATTTTTACACAAGTTATTTTTCTGTGGACAATTTTTTTAAACAAGTGGATTAGCATGTGGATAACATTAACTACTCATTGAAATAGCTAACGATTTTTGATATTATTAATTTGTTTTCCACTTTGGACAAGTTGTTTTTTATTATTAATTGTCCACAGATGTTAATAACTTGTGGACAGGTTTTACACTTGTACCATTTTAAAGTTATCCACATAGGTGAATACTGTCAAATAAAGTGGATTTTTGCAGCTTTTTAAAAATAAGCATATTCAATGAGATGAATAAAAATAAATAGTCGAGAAAGACGCTTGTACAAAAGTTGAACAAGCTTTGTAAGGAGGGATTTTTGTTTGGAGAATATAGGGGATCTGTGGTCAAGGGTTCTGACTGAAATAGAAAAAAAGATAAGTAAACCTAGCTTTGAAACGTGGTTAAAATCGACAAAGGCATTTTCGTTAAAAAATGATACGCTAACAATTATTGCCCCAAATGAATTCGCCCGTGATTGGCTTGAGTCAAAGTATTCATCATTAATAATGGATACTGTTTTAGAAATAACTGGAGCGGAGCTAGAAATCAAATTTATCCTTCCTCAAAATCACGTAGAAGAAATAGAGATGAATATCCCAGCGGTTAAAGCTAAAGTTAAATTTGAGGAGCCAGTAGAGTTCAACCAAAGTATGTTAAACCCTAAATATACTTTTGATACTTTCGTAATTGGTTCAGGTAACCGTTTTGCTCATGCAGCTTCACTTGCTGTTGCAGAGGCACCTGCTAAGGCCTATAATCCATTGTTTATATATGGGGGCGTAGGATTAGGAAAGACCCACTTAATGCATGCAATTGGACACTATGTGCTAGAGCATAATCCGAATGCCAAGGTAGTTTATTTATCATCAGAAAAATTTACAAATGAGTTTATTAACTCAATTCGTGACAATAAAGCGATAGAGTTCAGAAATAAGTACCGAAATGTAGACGTTCTACTTATAGATGATATTCAGTTCTTAGCTGGAAAAGAACAAACACAAGAAGAATTTTTCCATACTTTTAATACTCTTCATGAAGAAAGTAAACAAATCATTATCTCAAGTGACCGACCACCTAAAGAAATCCCTACATTAGAAGATCGACTTCGTTCGCGATTTGAATGGGGCCTTATTACGGATATTACACCTCCAGATTTAGAAACTAGGATTGCGATTTTACGCAAAAAGGCTAAGGCTGAGGGGTTAGATATTCCAAATGAGGTTATGTTATATATAGCAAATCAAATTGATACGAATATTCGTGAGTTAGAAGGAGCACTTATACGTGTAGTCGCTTATTCATCGTTAATTAATAAAGATATTAATGCTAGTGTAGCCGCTGAAGCTCTTAAGAACTTAATTACAGCGACGAAGCCTAAAACATTATCAATACACGATATACAACGAACAGTTGGAGAATTTTATAATATTAAATTAGAGGATTTTAAAGCAAAAAAACGTACGAAATCCGTAGCATTCCCTCGACAAGTTGCAATGTATCTATCAAGAGAGCTTACAGACCATTCTTTACCTAAAATAGGAGAAGAATTTGGAGGACGAGATCATACAACTGTTATTCATGCACACGAAAAAATTTCAAAATTAGTTGATACTGACTCACAACTGCAATCTCAAATTAAAGAGATTAATGAAAAATTAAATCAGTAGAGTCGTTAACTTGTGTATAACTCACTAAACCTTTTACACAGTCTATCCACATGTTGATAGACTTATTTTTCTTTACTAAAATGCAGTTATCCACAAATTCACAGGCCCTACTACTATTACTATATTATTTTATAAAATATATAAGGAGTACAAATTATGAAATTTACTGTACAAAAAGATCATCTTGTTAAAGCTGTACAAGATGTTATGAGAGCTGTTTCATCTAGAACAACAATTCCAATCTTAACTGGTATTAAATTAGTAGTTACAAACGAAGGACTAACTTTCACAGGTAGTGATTCAGATATTTCAATAGAATCGTATTTACCAACTGTATTAGATGATCAACAATTAGTTGATGTAAAAAGACCCGGAAGTATTGTATTAAATGCTCGATATTTTAGTGATATTGTAAAAAAATTACCTGCTGATTTTGTCGAATTAGAATCCGATGGTAATTATGTTACGACTATTAGAGCCGGAAAGACGGAGTTTAGTCTAAATGGTTTTGATTCAGAAGAGTATCCATTACTTCCACAAATTGAAGAACATGAAACAATTTCTATTTCTGCAGATTTATTAAAGTTTATGATTCGCCAAACAGTATTTGCAGTATCAACTTCAGAAACTAGACCAATATTAACGGGTGTTAACTGGAAGATTGAGAATGATGAGTTAACATGTATTGCAACAGATAGCCACCGACTAGCTTTAAGACAAGCTAAAATTGATGGTGGTTTAATTTCAAGTAATTTTAAAGCTAGTGTCGTAATTCCTGGTAAAAGCCTGAACGAGTTTAGCAAAATACTTGATGATAGTAGTGAAAAAGTAGAAATTGTTTTAACTGAACACCAAGCTTTATTTAAAACAAAACATATACTATTCTTTACACGCTTACTTGAAGGGAATTATCCGGATACATCAAAATTAATTCCAAGTGAGAGCAAAACTGAGCTTACTGTTATGACAAAAGAATTTTTACAAGCAATTGATCGTGCTTCATTATTAGCTAGAGAAGGTAGAAATAACGTTGTCCACTTAGAAACAGTTGGTGGTTCAACAGTTAATGTGTCTTCCTATTCACCAGAAATCGGTAAAGTTGTAGATGAAATTGTTTGTGAGGATATTAAAGGTGAAGAGCTAAAGATATCTTTTAGTGCTAAATATGTAATGGATGCATTAAAAGCAATAGAAAGTCCTGAAATTTATATTCAATTTACTGGAGCAATGAGACCATTTTTAATTCGCACCGTAAATGATTCAAGAACATTGCAATTAATTTTACCAGTTCGCACATACTAGTTAGTAAATTCTAAAGAAAGGGGCTGTCCTAATAGAATGTACTAGCAATCTCCAAGGATATAGAGAAGAACTATGTTTGGGGAGTGCAAAGTACATTTGGGTCAGCCTTTTTTGTACTTAATAGACAAAATAAGGGTTAACTGTTTTTTTTCTTACAGAAGTTTAGTACAATTAAGGAATGGATATTTGAGGGTGATAAAAATGAAAAATGAAAAAGTTAAAATAAAAACGGATTATATTACGTTAGGTCAATTTTTAAAGCTTGCAGGAGTTATTGATACAGGTGGAATGGCTAAATGGTTTTTAGCGGAGCATGAAATCTTTGTAAACAATGAGCCTGAAAACCGCAGAGGAAAGAAATTAGTTTTAAACGATACTATTTCTATTACTGGAATAGGTACGTATATTATTACTTCATAAGTTTTGGGGGAATCCCATTGTATATTAAAGATTTAGAACTAAGACAATACCGTAATTACGAAAAGCTTCAGTTGAGCTTCCAAAATAATGTGAATGTCATTATTGGAGAGAATGCACAAGGTAAAACGAATTTAATGGAGTCTATTTATGTGCTAGCTTTAACAAAGTCCCATCGAACGAGCAATGACAAAGAAATGATACGATGGGACGAAGAGTATGGTACAATAAAAGGTACGTTACAAAAGAAAAACCAACAAGTAACACTACAGCTAATCCTCTCAAAGAAAGGTAAGAAAGCAAAGCTGAACCATCTAGAACAGATGAAGTTAAGTCAATATATAGGCGTGATGAATGTCGTTATGTTCGCACCAGAAGACCTACATTTAGTAAAAGGTAGTCCACAAGTGCGTCGAAAATTTCTAGATATGGAACTAGGACAAGTTTCGCCTGTTTACCTACATGAGCTAAGTCAGTATCAACGAATCCTCCAACAGCGAAATTCACTACTACGAACATTACAAACTAGTCGTGATCGGAACTATTTAATGCTTGAAGTCCTTACATCTCAACTAGTGAAACATGCAATAAAAATAATCGAAAAGCGAATTTCGTTCATCAAATTATTACAAGATTGGGCTTCGCCTATTCATAGTCAAATTTCTAGAGAGACCGAAAAACTAGAAATTATATATAAACCAAGCATTAATGTATCAGATTTAACAGATTTGACGAAAATGGAAGATGAGTATATTAAACAATTTGAAGCTGAAAAGGAACGAGAAGTATCAAGAGGTACTACATTGCTTGGTCCTCACAGAGATGACCTAGTTTTTATGGTCAATGATAAAAACGTTCAGACCTTTGGATCACAAGGACAACAGCGGACAACAGCACTTTCTTTAAAATTGGCCGAAATTGAACTTATTAAAGAGGAAGTTGGAGAATACCCTATCCTTTTATTAGATGATGTTCTTTCAGAATTAGATGATTATCGTCAAACGCATTTATTAAATGCAATTCAAAATAAAGTGCAGACGTTTGTCACGACGACAAGTGTCGACGGGATTCAACACGAAACGATAAAGCAGGCTAATATTATAAATGTTTCACATGGAACAATTATAAGCGGTTCTCAATAAGCAATTTATGAAATTTCTACTACGCCGCCTAACAAGCATAGCTGAAATTTATTAATTCTTTTATGTAAAATAAAAAAAGTAGGTGAGTGTTCATGACAATGGATCAAAAGATGCAAGAACATAATTATGATGAAAATCAAATACAGGTTCTTGAAGGTTTAGAAGCCGTACGTAAAAGACCGGGGATGTATATCGGGTCTACGAGTGGAAAAGGATTACATCACTTAGTATGGGAAATCGTTGATAATAGTATAGATGAGGCATTGGCTGGATACTGTGATGAGATTAATGTAATTATTGAAGAAGATAATAGCATTACAGTTAAAGATAATGGTCGTGGTATCCCGGTAGGTATTCATGAAAAAATGGGTAGACCGGCATTAGAAGTAATTATGACAGTACTTCATGCTGGTGGTAAATTTGGCGGTGGCGGATACAAAGTATCTGGTGGACTACATGGTGTAGGGGCTTCAGTAGTAAATGCATTATCTACTTTACTTGAAGTTCATGTTCATCGTGAAGGAAATATTTATTACCAACAATTTGCTAAAGGTATACCAGTTGCAGATATGAGTATCGAAGGTGAAACGGATACTACAGGTACAATTACTCATTTTAAACCTGATTCAGAGATTTTTACTGAAACAATAGTCTATGACTTTGATACATTAGCAAATCGTTTAAGAGAGTTAGCATTCCTTAATAGGGGTATTCGCTTAACAATAGAAGATCGTAGAGAAAATAAGCAAAAGAAAGAGTTTCACTATGAAGGTGGAATTAAATCTTATGTTGAACACTTAAATCGTTCAAAAGAAGTAATTCATGACGAGCCAATTTTTGTGATTGGTGAAAAAGATGGAATTAGTGTAGAAATTGCACTTCAATATAACGAGAGCTATACAAGTAATATATACTCATTCACAAATAATATTAATACACATGAAGGTGGAACTCATGAAGTTGGGTTCAAAACAGCATTGACTCGTGTTATTAATGATTATGGACGTAAGAATGGGTTAATTAAGGATCAAGATAGTAACTTATCTGGAGAGGATGTGCGTGAAGGATTAACTGCTATCGTTTCTATTAAACATCCAGATCCTCAATTTGAAGGACAAACAAAAACTAAACTAGGTAATAGTGAAGTTCGTACGATTACAGAGCAAGTTTTTGGAGAGAAACTTGAAAAGTTTTTATTAGAAAATCCAACTGAAGCTAAAAAAATCGTTGAAAAAGGTTTAATGGCAGCTAGAGCGCGTGTTGCTGCTAAAAAGGCTCGTGAATTAACAAGAAGAAAAAGTGCTTTAGAAGTATCAAGTTTGCCTGGGAAATTAGCAGATTGTTCTTCAAAAGATTCTTCAATTAGCGAAATTTACATCGTTGAGGGTGACTCAGCGGGTGGAAGTGCTAAACAAGGACGAGATCGTCACTTCCAAGCAATACTTCCTTTACGTGGAAAAATCATTAACGTAGAAAAAGCGCGACTTGATAAAATTTTATCAAACAATGAGGTTCGTTCAATGATTACTGCCTTTGGTACTGGAATTGGTGATGACTTTGATATTGAGAAAGCTCGATATCATAAAATTATATTAATGACAGATGCCGATGTAGATGGTGCTCACATTCGTACGTTATTGTTGACGTTCCTATATCGTTATATGCGTCAAATCATAGAAAGTGGTTATATTTATATAGCTCAACCACCTTTATATAAGATTCAACAAGGTAAAAAAATACAGTATGCTTACAATGATCGACAAATGGAAGAAATTATGTCGACCATTAATGCTGTACCAAAACCAGTTATTCAACGATATAAAGGTCTAGGTGAAATGAATCCTGAACAGTTATGGGAAACTACAATGAATCCTGAAACTAGAACATTATTACAAGTTAACCTTCAAGATGCTATTGAAGCGGATGAAACGTTTGAAACGTTAATGGGTGAAAAGGTAGAACCAAGGCGTAACTTTATCCAAGATAATGCTAAGTACGTAAAGAATTTAGATATTTAATAGTTAATGTTAAGGAGCTTATATGCTCCTTTCAGTGTATAGATGTAGTCTGAACAGATACAAATTTAGACTAATAGAAAATGTTTGTTCTTTTTTGTGTGAAATTTGTCGAGATATTGGATTTTTTATTGAATCTTGGTCAAGTAAAACACCGGAGAAGTTAAGCGTTTGTCAAAGTCTGATAGGAGCTTTTTAGCTCCCTTTCTTACATGATACGAAAACTAAAGGGAGGTGCCGATGTTGAGCGAAAATCAACAAATCAAAGAAATTAATATTAGTCATGAAATGCGTAATTCCTTCCTAGATTATGCAATGAGTGTAATTGTTTCTCGAGCGTTACCAGATGTACGAGACGGCTTAAAGCCTGTACATAGAAGAATTTTATATGCAATGAATGATTTAGGAATGACAGCTGATAAAGCTTATAAGAAGTCAGCGCGTATCGTTGGTGAAGTAATTGGTAAGTACCATCCGCATGGTGACTCTGCTGTATATGAAACAATGGTGCGTATGGCTCAAGACTTTAACTTTAGATATATGTTAGTAGATGGCCATGGGAATTTTGGATCTGTCGATGGGGACGCTGCAGCGGCAATGCGTTATACAGAGGCTAGGATGTCTAAAATATCGATGGAATTAATTCGCGATATTAATAAAAATACGATTGATTTTCAAGATAACTATGATGGTTCTGAAAGAGAGCCGATCGTTCTTCCTGCAAGATTTCCTAACTTGTTAATAAATGGAGCAACAGGTATTGCGGTAGGGATGGCTACAAATATTCCTCCACATCAATTAGGCGAGGTAATTGATGGTGTGCTTGCACTAAGTAAAGATCCTGAGATTACTACACAAGAGTTAATGGAGTTTGTTCAAGGACCCGATTTCCCTACTTCGGGTATGATTCTAGGGAAAAGTGGTATTCGTAAAGCTTATGAAACTGGTAAAGGCTCTATCATTATTAGAGCTAAAGTTGAAATTGAAGAAAAAGCAAATGGAAGACAAACGATTATTGTAACTGAGTTACCATATCAAGTAAACAAAGCTAAGCTTGTTGAACGAATTGCTGAACTAGTTCGAGATAAAAAAATTGAAGGCATAACTGATTTGCGTGATGAGTCTGACAGAACTGGTATGCGTGTTGTCATTGAGGTAAGAAGAGACGCGAACGCAAATGTACTTTTAAATAACCTTTATAAACAAACCGCGCTTCAAACAAGCTTTGGTATCAATTTATTAGCACTTGTAAATGGTGAACCAAAAGTGCTATCTCTAAAGAGTTGCTTGAAACACTATTTGGACCACCAAATTGTTGTTATTAAACGCAGAACAAAGTTTGAATTGGAAAAGGCGGAAGCACGTGCACATATATTAGAAGGTTTAAAAGTTGCCCTTGATCATTTAGATGCTGTAATTAGCTTAATTAGAGCTTCTCAAACGGCAGAAATTGCAAAAAATGGGTTAATGGAAACTTTCAATTTATCTGAAAAGCAAGCTCAAGCAATTTTAGATATGAGATTACAACGTCTAACTGGGTTAGAGCGTGAAAAAATTGAAGAAGAATACCAAGAGTTAATCAAGTTAATCGCAGAACTAAGAGCAATTCTTGCAGACGAGGAACGAGTACTTGAAATCATTCGTGAAGAGTTAACTGCGTTAAAAGAGCAATATAATGATAAACGAAGAACAGCGATTGTTCCTGGTGGAGTTGAAATCATTGAAGATGAAGATTTAATACCAGTTGAGAATATCATTGTAAGTTTAACTCATAATGGATATATTAAACGCCTTCCAGTCTCTACTTATCGATCTCAAAGAAGAGGTGGACGTGGTATTCAGGGAATGGGCACTAATAATGATGACTTCTTAGAACACTTACTGACACCTTCAACTCATGATACAATTTTATTCTTTACGAATAAGGGGAAAGTATACCGATCAAAAGGTTATGAGATTCCGGAGTTTAGCCGTACAGCTAAAGGACTACCTATCGTAAACTTACTTGAAATTGATAGAGGTGAAAGTATTAACGCTATTATTCCAGTAAGTGAATTTTTAGAGAATTGGTACCTATTCTTTACGACGAAACAAGGAATAGCGAAACGTGTACCTTTATCTGCATTTGCAAATATCCGAACGAATGGATTAATTGCAATTAATTTAAAAGAGGATGATGACGTAATTTCAGTACGTTTAACAGACGGAACGAAAGATATTGTTGTCGGTACCTCAAAAGGTATGATGATCCGTTTTAATGAAGATGATGTTAGATCAATGGGAAGAACAGCAACAGGTGTTAAAGCTATTACACTTTCTGAAGATGACTATGTTGTAGGAATGGAAGTTGTGGAGGAGCACTTAGATATTCTTGTTGTTACGGAACTTGGTTATGGTAAGCGAACTGCACAGGAAGAATACCGTATTCAAAGTCGTGGTGGTAAAGGATTAAAAACACTGAATGTTACAGAGAAAAACGGTAAAATGATTTCATTAAAATGTGTAAGTGACGAAGAGGATTTAATGTTAATTACTGAATCCGGTGTTATTATTCGTATGCCAATTGAACAAATCTCACGTCTTGGCCGTGTTACTCAAGGTGTTAAATTAATTAGACTAGACCAAGAAGGTCATGTTGCTACGGTTGCAATTGCAGCAAAAGAAGAGGAAATTGAGGCAGAAGATGAAAATGATGATGAATTTCCGACTCTAGAAGATGATGATATAACTGAAACAACTGAAGAATAGTTTTTAAATAATGCTAAAGAGAGAACATATTTGTTCTCTCTTTTTTCTATGTGAGGATACTAATGTTTCTTTAAATTGAAGATAGTAGGGTTTTATTTTAGGTTTGTCAGTTTTGCTCATTTAATCTTTATGGGGAGTATTAACTCCTTAGTTCTATTAAATCTAAAGGTAGGAAAATAAGAATATTAAGTAAGGTTTTTGCTTAAATAAAATTAGTTTAATTTTTTTTGAAAATATATTATAAAAACTATTGACCGAGTCTAATGGATTTGTTATTATATAGAAGTCGCCAAGAGACATCGCGACAAAATGAACTTTGAAAACTAAACAAAACATGAAGTAAACGTCAATTATTAGTTTTTTGAGCAATACAAGATTTAAACTTAACTTTTATGGAGAGTTTGATCCTGGCTCAGGACGAACGCTGGCGGCGTGCCTAATACATGCAAGTCGAGCGGATTAATGGGAGCTTGCTCCCGTTAATTAGCGGCGGACGGGTGAGTAACACGTGGGCAACCTACCTGTAAGACTGGGATAACTTCGGGAAACCGGAGCTAATACCGGATGACACTGAGGAACTCCTGTTCCTTAGTTGAAAGATGGCTTCGGCTATCACTTACAGATGGGCCCGCGGCGCATTAGCTAGTTGGTGAGGTAACGGCTCACCAAGGCGACGATGCGTAGCCGACCTGAGAGGGTGATCGGCCACACTGGGACTGAGACACGGCCCAGACTCCTACGGGAGGCAGCAGTAGGGAATCTTCCGCAATGGACGAAAGTCTGACGGAGCAACGCCGCGTGAGCGATGAAGGCCTTCGGGTCGTAAAGCTCTGTTGTTAGGGAAGAACAAGTGCTAGTTAAATAAGCTGGCACCTTGACGGTACCTAACCAGAAAGCCACGGCTAACTACGTGCCAGCAGCCGCGGTAATACGTAGGTGGCAAGCGTTGTCCGGAATTATTGGGCGTAAAGCGCGCGCAGGCGGTTTCTTAAGTCTGATGTGAAAGCCCCCGGCTCAACCGGGGAGGGTCATTGGAAACTGGGAAACTTGAGTGCAGAAGAGGAAAGTGGAATTCCAAGTGTAGCGGTGAAATGCGTAGAGATTTGGAGGAACACCAGTGGCGAAGGCGACTTTCTGGTCTGTAACTGACGCTGAGGCGCGAAAGCGTGGGGAGCAAACAGGATTAGATACCCTGGTAGTCCACGCTGTAAACGATGAGTGCTAAGTGTTAGAGGGTTTCCGCCCTTTAGTGCTGAAGTTAACGCATTAAGCACTCCGCCTGGGGAGTACGGTCGCAAGACTGAAACTCAAAGGAATTGACGGGGGCCCGCACAAGTGGTGGAGCATGTGGTTTAATTCGAAGCAACGCGAAGAACCTTACCAGGTCTTGACATCCTC